>NZ_JAIZ01000059.1 GCF_000710465.2 Kitasatospora sp. MBT63
GGAGGCCCGGGGGTCCGGGGCGTCTCGGGGGCCGGGGGGTCCTGCGCGGCCCGGGGGCCCTGCGGGCCGGGCGACGGTTCGGGGGGAGTGTGCGGGAGGCCCGGCACGGCCGCGGCCGCCGTCGATCCGTGTCCGGCCCTGACTTTCAGCGGGCGTGCCTTCACCGCGAGTTGACGAGTGCCCAAGAGAATCGTTTCGCTTCCGGTCGTCCCAACCACACCTGGTCTGTCTCTGCTGACGCCTTCAGCAGAGTGGCACGCCCGAACAGCTCATCCGACAAGACGGACGAAGGCCGGACAACCGGCCCGCCCGCACGCTACGCTCGCCCGACCTATGGCCACCGTGCGCGCCGGGAAGGGCGCGCACGGTGACGGTTCACAGCTGTCGCAGCAGCATTCCGGGCTGCTCCACGCAGTCGGCGACGAAGCGCAGGAACCCGCCCGCCGTACCGCCGTCGCAGACCCGGTGGTCGAAGGTGAAGGACAGCTGGGTGACCTGGCGGACCGCCAGCTCCCCCTGGTGCACCCACGGCTTCGGGGTGATCCGGCCGACCCCCAGCATCGCCGCCTCCGGGTGGTTGAGGATCGGGGTCGAGCCGTCCACCCCGAACACGCCGTAGTTGTTCAGCGTGAAGGTCCCGCCGGTCAGCTCGGCCGGGGTCAGCGAGGAGGCCCGGGCCGCCTCGGTCAGCCGGGCCAGCTCGGCACCGAGCTGCTCGGTGCCCAGGGTGTGGGCGTCCCGCACCACCGGTACCACCAGGCCGCGTTCGCCCTGGGCGGCGAAGCCCAGGTGCACGGCGGCGTGCCGGCGGATCGCCGAACCGTCCGGCTCGACGCTGGAGTTGAGCTCCGGGAAGCGGGCCAGCGCCACCGTGCAGATCCGGGCCAGCAGCGCCAGCACACTGATCTTCGGTCCGGCGGCGCGGTTCAGCTGCGCGCGCAGCTCCATCAGGGCGGTGGCGTCCGCGTCGACCCAGCAGGTCGCGGCGGGGATCTCGTGGTGGCTGCGGGTGAGCTTCTCCGCGACGGTGCGGCGCAGGCCGCGCAGCGGGACGAGCTCGTCCTCGGCGGCGCCCGGCACCACGGCCGGGGCGGCCGCCGGCACGGCGGGCGCGGCGACCGCGCGGTCCACGTCGGCCCGCATGATCAGCCCGTCCGGGCCGCTGCCGGTGAGCGCGGCCAGGTCGACGCCGTGCTCCCGGGCCAGCCGCCGGACCAGCGGGGAGATCACCGCGACCACCGACGGCGCGGCGGTGGCGACCGCCACCGGTACGGCCGGAGCCGGAGCGATGACCGGAGCAGCGGCCGCGGCGGCGGGGCGGATCCGGCCGCGCCGGGCGCCCTTGGGCCCGTCGGCGACCCCGTACCCGACCAACGGGCGCTCGTCCGCGCCGCCGCCGGTCACCGGGGGTCCCTCCCCGGGCGAGACCGCGACGGTCACCAGCGGCGCGCCGACCGGCACCTCCTCGCCCACCTCGCCGAACCGGGCGGTGACCACGCCGCCGTACGGGCAGGGCACCTCCACCACGGCCTTGGCGGTCTCCACCTCGACCACCGGCTGGTCAACGGCGATGACCTCGCCGACCTCGACCATCCAGCGCACCACCTCGGCCCCGGTGAGACCTTCACCGAGGTCCGGCAGGGTGAACTCGCGTACCACGGGCATCACGTCAGTCCTCCCACTGCAGCCGGGCGACCGCGTCCAGGATCCGGTCCACCCCGGGCAGGTGGTGGTGCTCCAGCATCGGCGGCGGGAACGGGATGTCGAAACCGGTGACCCGCAGCACCGGCGCGGCCAGGTGGTGGAAGCACTTCTCGGTGACCCGGGCGGCGATCTCCGCGCCCGCCCCGCCGAAACCGCTCGCCTCGTGCACCACGACGGCCCGCCCGATCGAGCGGACCACCTCGCAGACGGTCTGCTCGTCGAACGGCACCAGGCTGCGCAGGTCCAGCACCGCGAGGTCCCAGCCCTCCGCCCGGGCCGCCTCGGCGGCCTCCAGGCAGACCGGCAGCGAGGGCCCGTAGGTGATCAGCACGGCGGAGCGGCCGGTGCGGCGCAGCACCGCCCTGCCGATCGGCTCGACCGGGAGCGCCGGGTCGAACTCGGTCTTGCCCCAGTAGAGCCGCTTGGGCTCCAGGAAGACCACCGGGTCGTCGGAGGCGATCGAGGCGCGCAGCAGCCCGTACGCGTCGGCGACGGTGGCCGGGGTGACCACGTGCAGGCCGGGGGTGTGGGTGTAGTAGGCCTCGGAGGAGTCGCTGTGGTGCTCGACGCCGCCGATGCCGCCGCCGTAGGGGATCCGGATGGTGATCGGCAGCGGGAGCCGGCCGGCCGTGCGGTTGCGCATCTTGGCGACGTGCGAGAACAGCTGCTCCATCGCCGGGTAGGCGAAGGCGTCGAACTGCATCTCGACCACCGGCCGCAGGCCGTACATGGCCATGCCGACGGCGGTGCCGAGGATGCCGGCCTCGGCGAGCGGGGTGTCCAGGCAGCGGTCGGCGCCGAACTCCTTGGTCAGGCCGTCGGTGATGCGGAAGACACCGCCGAGCTGTCCGACGTCCTCGCCGAGGACGTGGACCGCCGGGTCGGCCTGCATGGCGTCGCGCAGGGCCGAGTTGAGCGCCTGCGCCATGCTGGCCGTGCGGGCGCCGCGGACGGGGGTCGCGGTGGTCATCAGTGGTGCACCTCGGCCTCGGCCGCGAGTTCGGCGGCGAGCTGGTCGGCCTGCTCGCGCAGTTGGGGGGTGGGTTCGGCGTAGACGTGGGCGAACAGCGACATCGGGTCGAGCTGGGCGTCGGCGTGGAACTCGGCGCGCATCCGGGCGGCGAGGTCCTCGGCCTGGGCGGCGCAGTCGCGGACCAGCGCGTCGTCCAGCATCCCGGCGGCGGCCAGGTGGCGTTCCATCAGCAGGATCGGGTCGTGCTCGCGCCAGGCGGCGACCTCGTCGTCCTCGCGGTAGCGGGTGGCGTCGTCGGCGTTGGTGTGCGCCTCGATGCGGTAGGTGAGTGCCTCGATCAGGGTCGGGCCGCCGCCGGAGCGGGCCCGCTCGACGGCCTCGGTGAGGACGGCGTGCAGGGCGGGGGCGTCGTTGCCGTCGACCAGCCGGCCGGGGATGCCGTAGCCGACGGCCTTGTGGGCGAGGCTCGGCGCGGCGGACTGCTGGGTGAGCGGCACGGAGATGGCGTAGCCGTTGTTCTGCACCAGGAAGACCACCGGGGCGTTCAGCACGGCGGCGAAGTTCAGCGCCTCGTGGAAGTCGCCCTCGCTGGTGCCGCCGTCGCCGAGCATGGCGAGCGCGACCACCGGGTCGCCGGCCAGCCGGGCCGCGTGGGCGAGGCCGACGGCGTGCGGGGCCTGGGTGGCCAGCGGGGTGGCGAGCGGGGCGGTCCGGGTGGCCTTGGGGTCGTAGCCGGTGTGGGCGTTGCCGCGCAGCAGGGTGAGCGCTTCCAGCGGGTCGACGCCGCGGGAGACCACCGCGAGGGTGTCGCGGTAGCTGGGGAAGAGCCAGTCCTGCTCGCCGAGGGCCATCGCGGCGGCCACCTGGCAGGCCTCCTGGCCGGTGGAGGCCGGGTAGACGGCGAGCCGGCCCTGCTTGGTGAGGGTGGTGGCCTGCTGGTTGTAGCGGCGGCCGACCACCAGCCGGCGGTAGAGCTCGTGCAGCAGCTCGGGGTCGGTCTTCTCCAGCGCGGGGGTGCCGAGCACCCGGACCGGGGTGGCGTCGGGCAGCAGCGGCGCCGGATCGCTCCGGGGTCCGGTGGCGCCGGGCAGCCAGCCGGGGACGGCGGCCGGGTGTCTGTGATCGAGAACGGTCATCTCGGGCACCTCCAAGGGTCGGGGAGGGTGCTGCAGGGGCAGTGGTGATGCCGTGGTGCGGGTGCGGCGGGCGGCGGCACGGGGCGCCGTCGCTCCCTACCGATTGTTCGGTCGACTGGTCATTCTGGCCACAGTCGCGACAAGGTGGTGGACATTCGGCCTCAACCGGGGTCTCCTGGGATCAGCACGTCCAATCGGGGAGGGTAGGGGGCCATGTCGGCTGAACAGACGTCCAGACTCGACCGTGTCGACCGGTCGATCCTGCGGCTCCTGCAGCAGGACGGTCGCGCCTCCATCCGCTCGGTGGCCGAGCGGGTGCACGTGTCACGGGCGAACGCCTACGCCCGGATATCCAGGATGGTCGAGGACGGCATCATCCGCGGCTTCACCGCCCGGGTCGACCACGAACGGGCCGGGCAGGGGGCGTCCGCCTACATCACCCTGAAGATCGTCCAGAACTCCTGGCGGACGGTGCGCGAGCAGCTGCTCCAGCTGCCGGGGGTGGCGCACATCGCACTGGTCGGCGGCGAGTTCGACGTCCTGCTGCTGGTCCACACGGCCGACAACCGGACGCTGCGCGAGCTGGTGCTGAACCGGATCCAGTCCGTCCCGCAGGTGCTCACCACGCAGACCCTGCTGGTGTTCGAGGAGACCGACCAGGTCCCGCCGGACCCGGCACCGTAGCCCGACCCGCTGAACCGCCCCGGTCCGCCGCGGAGCTAGGCGCCCTGCGGGCGTGCTGCGCGGTCGGCGGCCCGCAGGCCGTCGAACGCGAGGTGGACCACCGCGTCGGCGACCCCGTCGGCGCTGCGGCTGCCCGGTCGGTACCACTCCACAATCGAGTTGATCATGCCGAACAGCAGCCGGGTGGCCAGCCTCGGCTCGACGTCGGAGCGCAGCGAACCCTCGGCCACGGCGGCGCGCAGCAGCTCGGCCACCCGGTGGTCGAAGTCGCGCCGGCGCTCCAGCGCCCACTGCTCGGTCCCGGTGTTGCCGCGCACCCGCAGCAGCAGTGTCACGTAGGGGAGTTCGGCGAGCAGGACCTCGGCGGTGCGGCGCACCACGTGCTCCAGCCGGTCCACCGAACGGCCGGTGGCCGCCGCGGGCTCCTCGAGGATGCCGAACAGGGCGTCCAGGGCCCGTCCGACGGCCAGCCTGAGCAGCTCCTCCTTGCCCCGGACGTGGTGGTAGATCGAGGACTTGGAGATGCCGGCCGCCCGCGACAGGTCCTCCATCGAGGTGCCGTCGTAGCCCCGCTCGTTGAAGACCTCCACCGTGACGGCGAGCAGCGAGTCGACGGTGTACGCGGTGCGGGTGGAGTTCTCGGCCATGTGCACGAGTATCCCCGGCGTCCGCGGGCCCGGGGAGCCGGGGCCGGGTCCTGGACGGGTCCTGGCGCGTGCGGTTCGGGTCAGAACTCCCGGGCCGGGTCGTCTGCGGAGTCGTCGGCGATGAAGTAGGTGGGCCGCCGCTGCACCGCGGTGTAGATCCGCCCGATGTACTCGCCGAGCAGGCCGACGCAGATGAGCTGCACCCCGCCGATGAACAGGATGCCGGTGAACAGCGAGGTCCAGCCCGGCACGGTGTGGCCGGCCAGGTAGGCGGTCATGGTGAAGACCAGCATCGCCAGGCAGGTGAAGAAGCTCACCACCCCCAGCCAGGTGGCGATCCGCAGCGGCGCCGCGGAGAAGCCGGTGACGCTGTCCAGCGCGAGCCGGACCATCTTGCTGAGCGGGTACTTGGTCTCGCCCGCCACCCGCTCGTCGCGGTGGTAGTGCACCTCCCCGCTGGGGAATCCCAGCCACGGCACCAGCAGGCGGTAGACCTGCTGCTGGTCGGGCAGCGACTTCAGGGCGTCGACGGCCTCCCGGCTGAGCAGCCGGAAGTCCCCGGCCTGGGCGGGCACCTGCTTGCCGGCCAGCCGTCGCATCAGCCAGTAGTAGGCGCCCGCGGTGCGGCGCTTGAAGCCGCTGTCGGTGCTGCGGTCGCCGCGGACGCCGTAGACCACGTCGAGCTGCCGGGTGCGGGCCAGCTCCAGCATCTCGGGGATCTTCTCGGGCGGGTCCTGGAGGTCGGCGTCGATGCTGGCGACGTACGCGCCGGCCGACCGGTGCAGGCCGGCGGTGAGGGCGGCCTGGTGGCCGCTGTTGCGGCGCAGCCTGATCACCCTCAGCTCGGGCCACGCGGCCCGGGCGTCCCGGAGCAGGGCCGGGGTCTTGTCGGAGCTGCCGTCGTCGACGGCGACCACCTCGTAGCGCACGCCGATGCCGTCGAGGACCGGCCGCAGCCGCTCGACCAGGGCGGGCAGCGCCTCCTGCTCGTTGAACATCGGCACGACCACGGAGAGTGTGACGGCGGGCGGCGGCACTGAAGTCATCGGACACTCCCGGTTCGGGGCCTCGGCCCGGCGGTGCTGGGAGTTTACCCGCGCCCTCCCGGACACCGGCAGGACGGATTGGTACGGACCACTGTTCGGCCTTGGGGGCGCACGGCACACTGGGGGATCATCTCCGGGTGACCACCAGCGGAAGTCAGGACCACATCCCCATGGACGTGATGGCCGAAGCGGACGTCGAGGGACCTCCGCACACCACCGGACCGGGCCCCGCCCCGGCCGGGCGCCCCGGGCGGCTGCGCGCCGGGGCCCGCGGCGCGGCGCGGGAGTACGGCCCGGCGCTGGCGCTGTACGGCGCGGTGAAGCTGATCGGCTTCGCGGTGTTCATGCGGTTGCTGGAGTGGTCCGGCGAGTACCTCACCAAGGACCCCCGGTTCGGCGGCGGCAGGCACCCGTGGGACGTGCTCGGCGGCTGGGACGGCTGGTGGTACCAGCAGGTGGCGCAGAACGGCTACCACCCGCACCTGGTGCCGCTGGTCGGCCAGGTCTGGTCGTACCAGCAGGACTCCTCGGCGTTCTTCCCGCTGTACCCCGGCCTGATCAAGATGGTCTCGGCGGTCACCGGCCTCGGCCTGTACGGCGCGGGGATGCTGGTCTCGGTGGTGGCGTCGTTCGTCGCGGCGGCGGGGATCTACCGGCTCACGGCGGCGCTGACCGACCGCCGCACCGGTGTGATCGCGGCGGCGCTGTGGGGCGTGTTCCCCGGCTCGGGGGCCGAGTGGGCGGTCTACTCGGACTCGCTGTTCGTCGCGCTGGCCGTCTGGGCCTGCTGGTTCGTGCTGGAGCGCAACTGGCTCGCGGCCGGGGTCACCACCTTCGTCGCCGGGCTCAACCGGCCGACCGCCGCAGCCCTGGTGGCCGCGCTCGGGGTGGCCGCGCTGCTCGCCCTGTACCGCCGCCGGGACGGCGTGCTCGGCCCGCTGGTGGCCGGGGCCGTCGCCCCGCTCGGCCTGTTCGGCTACATCGCCTGGGTCGGCTGGCAGATGGGCGACCTGACCGGCTACTTCAAGCTGCAGCGCGGCGGCTGGCTGCACTACTTCGACAGCGGCGCGCACACCCTGAAGGTCTTCGAGGGCGTGCTGCTCGGCCACAACAACTACCTGTTCGCCTACCCGACCGAGGACCTGATCGGTGTCCTGCTGGTGGTCACGCTGCCGATCCTGCTGACCCTGCTGGTCCGGCTGCGCCTGCCGGTCCACCTGCTCGTCTACACGGTGGTCACCATCGTCCTGGTGCTCGGCAGCCAGCAGATCTTCGGCAACACCTCCCGCTACCTGCTCCCCGCCTTCCCGCTGTTCATCCCGGTCGCGGTGGCCCTGCGCCGGCTGTCGCGCACCTCGCTGGCCGTGGTGCTCGGCACCGCGGCCGTCGCCTCCGGCTGGTACGCGGGCTACGTGCTGTTCGAGCTCGGCATCCCGTAGGCCGCGGGCGGGCGGGCGCTCCGGACGCAACCCCCCGGGGGGTCTTGCCCCGACCGATCGTTCGGTTACGCTGAGGTGTACCCTGCACCGCCTCACCGAGCCCGCCCCTATGAGGAGCGCACCATGGCTGCTGCGACCCCGACCCCTCCGGTCGCCGAACTGATCGAACGCCACCAGGAGACCCTCGACCGCGCCCTCGCCGCGATCGGGAGCCGCGACTACTGGTCCCCGTACCCGGAGTTCCCGAAGGCCTACGGCGAGAGCGGCCCGGCGGACGGCAAAGCCGCCTTCGAGGCCCGCCTCGGCCGGCTGTTCGAGATCGCGGGCCAGCCGGCCGGCGGCGACCCGGTGAGCGGCGAGGCCTCGCCGTACGGGATCGAGCTCGGCGTCAGCTACCCGCACGCGGACCCGGACGCGCTGATCGCCGCGCTGGAGGCGGCCCGCCCCGGCTGGGCGGCGGCCGGCCCGGCGGCCCGGGCGGCGGTCTGCCTGGAGATCCTGGCCCGGATCAACGCCCGCTCGCACGAGTTCGCGCACGCGGTGATGCACACCACCGGCCAGGCGTACGGGATGGCCTTCCAGGCCGGCGGCCCGCACGCCCAGGACCGCGGTCTGGAGGCCGTCGCCTACGCGTACGCCGAGCAGACCCGGCTGCCGCAGAGCGCGCCGTGGACCAAGCCGCAGGGCAAGCGCGACCCGCTCACCATGGTCAAGGAGTTCACCGTGGTGCCGCGCGGCCTGGCGCTGCTGATCGGCTGCAACACCTTCCCGACCTGGAACGGCTACCCGGGCCTGTTCGCCTCGCTGGCCACCGGCAACCCGGTCCTGGTCAAGCCGCACCCGCGGGCCGTGCTCCCGCTCGCGATGACCGTCGAGGTGGCCCGCGAGGTGCTCGCCGAGGCCGGCTTCGACCCCAACCTGGTGTGCCTGGCCGCCGAGCACGAGGGCGGCACGATCGCCAAGACGCTGGCCGTCCGCCCCGAGGTCAAGCTGATCGACTACACCGGCTCCACCGCCTTCGGCGACTGGCTGGAGGACAACGCCCGCCAGGCCCTGGTCTACACCGAGAAGGCCGGCCTCAACACGGTGGTGATCGACTCCACCGACAACTACCGCGGCATGCTCGGCAACCTGGCCTTCGCGCTGTCCCTCTACAGCGGCCAGATGTGCACCACCCCGCAGAACCTGCTGATCCCGCGCACCGGCATCCGCACCGACGAGGGCTCCAAGTCCTACGACGAGGTGGTCGCGGACCTCGCCGCCGCCGTCCAGGGCCTGCTGCGCGACGACGCCAAGGCCGCCGCGATCCTCGGCGCCGTGGTCAACCCGGGCGTGCTGGCCCGCACGGTCGCCGCGGCCGGCGGCGAGTACGGCGAGCCGGCGCTGGCCCCGCGGGTGGTGGAGTCGGCCGAGTTCCCCGGCGCGACCATCCGCACCCCCGCGCTGATCACGGTCGACGCGGACAAGCCGGACGACCGGGCGGCGTTCCTCGGCGAGTGCTTCGGCCCGGTGGCGTTCGCGGTCGCGGTGGACTCCACCGAGGCGGCGGTCGAGCTGCTGCGCCGCACCGTCAAGGAGCACGGCGCGATGACCGCCGGGGCGTACACGGTCTCCGAGGAGGTCGAGGCCGCGCTGGTCGACGCCTGCCTGGACGCCGGCGTCTCACTCTCGCTGAACCTCACCGGCGGGGTCTTCGTCAACCAGACCGCGGCCTTCTCCGACCTGCACGGCACCGGCGCCAACCCGGCGGCCAACGCGGCCTACTGCGACGGCGCCTTCGTCGCCAACCGGTTCCGCACCGTCGAGATCCGCCGGCACGTCTGACAACCGGTCCGGTGGCCCGCTCCCGGGGGGAGTCGGAGCGGGCCACCGGAGTTCTCGTGGCTGGGCGTCAGGACCGCCGGGCCCGGCGCGGGTTGAACACCCACACCCGCAGCAGCAGGAACCGCACCACCGTGGCGAGCGCGTTCGCCGCCACCAGCGCGGCCAGCTCCGCCGCGTGCGCCGACTGCGGCCGCAGCAGGTGCAGCAGCCCGATCGCGGCGCTGCTCAGCACCAGGCCCAGCAGGAATGCGATCCCGCCCTCCACCTGGTGTTTCAGGGCGTCCCGGCGGCCGGTGACGCCGAACGTGAAACGCCGGTTGGCCGCCGTGTTGACCACCGCCGTCACCCCCAGGGCCAGCGCGTTGGCGAACAGCGCCGGCACCGCCTGGCGCAGCATCAGGAACAGCAGCACGTAGGCCAGCGTGGACAGGGTCCCGATCACCGCGAAGCTCGCCAGCTGCCAGCCGAGGCCCGGCGGCAGCTGCGCCTGCCGGACCCGCTCAGGCAGCTCCACCCGGCCGGTGCCGGCCAGCGAGCGGCGGGCCACCCGGGCCATCCCCCGCAGGTCGTCCAGCGCGGTGCGGACGATGTCCACCCGGCTGTCCGGGTCGTCCACCCAGTCCACCGGCACCTCGTGGATCCGCAGGCCGGACCGTTCGGCCAGCAGCAGCAGCTCGGTGTCGAAGAACCAGGCGTTGTCCTCCACCTCCTCCAGCAGCCGCCGGACCACCTCGGTGCGCCCGGCCTTGAACCCGCACTGCGCGTCCGAGAACTTGGCCGCCATGGTGGCCCGCAGCAGCAGGTTGTAGGTGCGCGAGATGAACTCCCGTTTGGGGCCGCGCACCACCGCCGAGCCGCGGTGCAGCCGGCTGCCGATGGCCAGGTCGCTGTGGCCGGACAGCAGCGGCGCGACCAGCGGCAGGAACGCCTCCAGGCCGGTCGACAGGTCGACGTCCATGTAGGCCACCACGTCGGCCTCGCTGGCGCCCCAGACCTGGCGCAGCGCCCGGCCGCGGCCCTTGAGGTCCAGGTGGACGGCGTTCACCCGGGGGAACTCGGCGGCCAGCGCGGTGGCCACCGCCCAGGTGCCGTCGGTGCTGGCGTTGTCGGCGACGGTGATCCGGTACGGGTAGGGGAAGGTCTCGTCGAGGTAGGCGTGCAGGCGGCGGACGCACCGCTCGACGGTGTGCTCCTCGTTGAAGACGGGGACGACCACCTCGACGGTGCCCACGCGCGGCTTGCGCCGGTCCGTGGACGCCGGATCGACCAGGGCCGTGCCGTGCGTCAGGGGCTGAGTCATGGGAAGGACATTCACAGCCCCGGATGGGGCCGCGATGATGGGAGGCTGAGAGCACCCTGAGAAGCCGGACCGCGCCGCCCGCCCCGTCGCACCGCGTTCCGACGCGCAGCCCCGAAGTGCCGTGCCGACCACCGGGAGATGGCCCATGTCAGACAATCAGATCGGCTCCGACGTGCTGGTCGTGGGAGCCGGCCCGACCGGCCTCCTGCTGGCCGGCGACCTCGCCGCGGCCGGGCTGCGGGTGACGGTGCTGGAGAAGCGCGACACCGAGTCGAACCTGACCCGGGCCTTCGCCGTGCACGCCCGCACCCTGGAGCTGCTGGACGCCCGCGCTCTGGCCGACGACCTGGTGGCGACCGGGACGGCGCTGCGCTCGCTGCGGCTGTTCGGCCGGCTGCGGATCGAGCTGGGGCAGCTGCGCAGCCGCTTCCCGTTCGTGCTGATCACCCCGCAGTCCAACACCGAACGCCTGCTCCAGGAGCGGGCGTCGAAGGCCGGTGCGACGATCCTGCGGGGCGCCGAGGTGACGGGGCTGCGGCAGGACGGCCGGTCGGTGACGGTGACCTGCCGCCGGGGCGGCGCCGACGGGCCGCTGGAGGAGCACCGGGCGCGGTACGTGGTCGGCGCGGACGGTGTGCGCAGCGCCGTCCGGGACCTGCTGGGCATCCCGTTCCCCGGTGAGTCGGTGGTGGACTCGGTGCTGCTGGCCGACGTCCGGCTGGAGCGTGAGCCCGAGGAGGTGCTGACGGTCGGTGCCACCGAGGCGGGGTTCGCCTTCCTGGTGCCGTTCGGCGACGGCTGGTACCGGGTGATCGCCTGGGACCGGCACCGGCGCGTGCGGGACGACGCCCGGCCCGACCTGTCCGAGCTGGCCGAGCTCACCCGTACGGTGCTCGGGCAGGACCTCGGTCTGCACGACGCGCGCTGGCTGTCGCGCTTCCACAGCGACGAACGCCAGGTGCCCAGCTACCGTTCGGGCCGGGTCTTCCTGGCCGGGGACGCGGCGCACTGCCACTCCCCGGCCGGCGGCCAGGGCATGAACACCGGCCTGCAGGACGCCGCCAACCTGAGCTGGAAGCTGGTCGCGGCCTGCCGGGGCGAGGCCACCGACGCCCTGCTGGACAGCTACCAGCAGGAGCGCCACCCGGTCGGCCGGGCGGTGCTGCGCAGCTCGGGCGCGCTGATCCGGGCCGCGCTCGCGCAGTCCGCGCCGACCCGGGCGCTGCGGTCGGTGGTGGTCTCGGCGGCCGACCGGCTCGGCCCGCTGGCCCGGCTCGGCGCCCGGCAGGTGTCCGGCCTGGCGATCCGTTACCCGGCGCCGGCCGACGCGCACCCGCTGGCCGGGCGGCGGGTACCTGACCTGCGGCTGGCGGTGGACCGGCCGGGCGGTCCGGCGCGGCTGTACGAGGCGCTGCGGGCCGGCCGGGCGGTGCTGGTCGCCAACGACGAGCTGCCGGTGGCCGGGCCGTGGGCGCAGCGGCTGGTGACTGCGGCCCCGGCCGACCCGCACGGCAAGCTGCGGGACACCGTGCTGCTGGTGCGGCCGGACGGCTACGCGGCCTGGGCGGCCGTCGACCCGACCGAGGGGGAGCTGCGGGCGGCCCTGACCGAGTGGCTGGGCAGCGCGTCCGAGTAGCGTTCCCCCACCGGTCAGCGGGTGGCCTTCTCGTAGTGTCTGGCGGCTTTCGCCCGATTTCCGCAGACGGCCATCGAGCACCACCGGCGGCGGCCGTTCTGGGATGTGTCGAAAAAGTGAAGAATGCAGTTGGGGTGGGCGCAGGCCTTGATGCGGTGCGCGCCCCGGCCGAGGAGTTCGAGGTAATTGTCGGCGGCGAGCCAGGCGGCCAGCCACTGCTCGCCGTCCACCTCGACGCGCTGCTCGGGGCCGTCCGGGGTCAGGCTGTGGCGCAGCCGGCCGCGGGCGAGGATCGCGTTGAGCGCCCGCGGGTCGGCGGGCCGGCCGGCCGCGGCGTCGTCGAGGAGCGACTGCAGCGCGTCGCGGGTGGCCCGGACGGCGTCGAGGCCCTGCTGGTCGGCGGGGCAGCGCCCGGCGAGGCAGTTGGAGGCGAGCCAGGTACGGTAGCCGTCGAGGTCGGTGAGCAGGTCGTTGACGGGGGTGCCGGCCCAGCGCGTGTTGAGCAGATCGAGCGAGAGCGGTTCGCCGGTCAGCGGGCGCGGGTCGCGGGGGTCAGCCATGGGGCCGAGTGTAACTCCGTTCTCCTCGGGCGCTATTCACTGTATTCATCGGCACCCATTCTGTTCATGAATTCGCCGTCCACACTTGACTGTTCTTTAGTAAGCAATTGCCGGGCCATGGGCCTATTCACTCGAATTCTCTGCGAGGGTCTGGAAAGCGTTTTCGAACCCGGAACGCCCCACACTTTCCGGAGGAGCCCGTGCGACCCCGCTCGCTCGCCCTTTCCGCGGCTATCGCCGTCCTGCCGCTCACCGCCTTCTCCTTGGGCGTCTCCACCGCCCAGGCCGCGCCGGTCCCCAACGCCAGCGCCCGCGTGTCCCTGCCCAACACCGTCACCCCCGCGGTGGCCCGCTCGCAGAAGCAGGGCGACGTCCCCGCCGCGCAGCAGCTCTCGGTGTCGGTCAGCCTCAAGCTGCGCAACACCGCCGGCCTGGACCGCTTCCTGGCCGCGGTGGCCACCCCGGGCACCCCGGAGTACGGCCACTACCTGACGCCGGAGCAGTTCACCGCCGCCTACGGCCCGACCCAGGCCGACGTGGAGCAGGTCCGCGCGTTCCTGACCTCGCAGGGCCTGTCCGTCTCCTCGGTCAGCGCCAACCGCCAGGTGGTCAACGCCCAGGGCACCGCCGACCAGCTGGCCAAGGCCTTCGGCACCCACGAGAGCTCCTACACCGACCCGACCCAGGGCGGCCGGACCTTCTTCGCCAACGACTCCGCCGCCTCGGTGCCGGCCGCGCTGGTCGGCGTGGTCGACGGCGTGCTCGGCCTGAACAACCACACCGTGCGCAAGGCCCAGCTGGCCAAGCCGAACGGCTCGACCCCGAAGGCCGCGCCCAGCGGCTTCGGCCCGGCGCAGTACGACGGCGCCTACAACCTGGGCAAGGTCGGCGCCGACGGTACCGGGGTGACCGTCGCGCTCTGGGAGTTCGACGGCTACCAGTCCTCGAACCTGACCACCTACGACGGCCAGTACGGCCTGTCCGGCCCGGCGGTCTCCACCGTCTCGGTGGACGGCGCGAGCTACGACAGCAAGCCGGGCGAGGGCCAGGGCGAGGTCGAGCTGGACAGCGAGATCGTCCGCGGCGTCGCCCCGAAGGCCACCCAGCTGGTCTACGAGGCCCCCAACAGCGACCAGGGCGAGATCGACATGGCCGCCAAGATCGTGGCGGACAACCGGGCCTCGGTCATCTCGATCTCCTGGGGCTCCTGCGAGCCGGACACCACCGCGGCCTCGATGACCGCGGTGAACAACTCCTTCAAGCAGGCCGCCGCCCAGGGCATATCGATCTTCTCGGCCTCCGGTGACGACGGCTCGCGCGACTGCACCCGCTCGGACAGCGGCTCGAGCGTCAAGGCGGTCGACTTCCCGGCGTCCAGCCCGTACAACACCGGCGTCGGCGGCACCAACCTCAAGGTGAGCGGCAACGCCTACTCCTCGGAGAGCGCCTGGTCCACCGCGGGCGGCGGCGTCTCCACCCAGTTCGCCAAGCCGTCCTGGCAGACCGGCACCGGGGTGAGCGGCACCATGCGCACCGTCCCGGACGTCTCCTCCAACGCCGACCCGGCCAGCGGCTTCGCGATCTACACGGTCGGCGGCTGGCAGACCTACGGCGGCACCTCGGCGGCCGCGCCGCTGTGGTCCGGCTACACCGCGCTGTACAACCAGAAGGCCAAGGCGGCCGGCCAGGCGGTGCTCGGCGAGGCCAACCCCAAGCTCTACGCGCTGGCCAACTCCAGCAGCTACGGCTCGGTCTTCCACGACGTCACCTCCGGCAAGAACCAGGACTTCTCCACCAAGCCCGGCTACGACCAGGTCACCGGCTGGGGCACCCCGGTCGCCGACCAGCTGACCAGCGCGCTGCTCGGCGGCGGCACCACCACCCCGCCCACCGGCGGCTGCACGGCCGCCCAGCTGATCGGCAACGGCGGCTTCGAGACCGGCACCGCGGCCCCGTGGACCGCCTCCAGCGGCGTGGTCGACAACGCCTCCGGCGAGGCCGCGCACGCGGGCTCCTGGAAGGCGTGGATGGACGGCTACGGCTCCTCGCACACCGACACCCTGTCGCAGACCGTGTCGATCCCGGCCGGCTGCAAGGCCTCGTTCAGCTTCTGGGTGCACATCGACACCGCGGAGACCGGTTCGACCGCGTACGACAAGCTGACCGTCCAGGCCGGTTCGACCACGCTGGCGACGTACTCCAACGCCAACGCGGCCACCGGGTTCGTGCAGAAGACCTTCGACCTGTCGGCCTTCGCCGGGCAGACCGTGACGCTGAAGTTCACCGGCGTCGAGGACTCCTCGCTGAAGACCAGCTTCGTTGTCGACGACGCCACGCTGAGCATTTCCTGACTTTCGCTCATCGGGTCAATGTGGTTTAGACCTCAGCACCTGCCCGGACCTGCGAGGGTCCGGGCAGGTACTGTTGTTTCCACAATGTTTCAAGATCGATTGATTTTCCGATTCCTTGTCGTGACCACTGTCATATGTCCAAGTTGATGACGTAACCTCTGGCCGTGCGTAGGGTTCCCACAGCTCGGTGGCACAACTCCCGGCGCAGGTGCGCGCCGGGCTGAACCCGCCGAACTCACCTGGTGGGGAAGGTGTCGGGATGGGCTCACAGCAACCGCAGCAGGCCGGTCGCCTCCGGCTGGTAGGCCGACGGGACAACGGGGCG
The DNA here is from genome assembly GCF_000710465.2 of Kitasatospora sp. MBT63. GTDB lineage: Bacteria > Actinomycetota > Actinomycetes > Streptomycetales > Streptomycetaceae > Kitasatospora. The sequence goes on from NZ_JAIZ01000059.1 coordinate 15,626, forward strand.
GCAGCCCCGCCCGGCCCGGCACCGGCCGTCCCGGGGCAGCCGGCCCCCAGAACGCCGCCCGCCGCCCCGCCGAGCGGCTTCGCCGAGACCCTCAACCTCGCGATCGAGGCCAGCGGCCTCAGCCTCGACCGGATCCGGGCCGCCCTCGCCAAACAGGGCGTCAGGGTCAGTGTCACCACGCTCAGTTACTGGCGCCGCGGGCGCAGCCAGCCCGAACGGGCCACCTCACTGCGCGCCGTCCTGCTGCTGGAACAGCTGCTCGGACTGCCCACGGACGCGCTCACCGCGCAGCTCGGCCCGCCCCGGCCGCGCGGGCGCTGGGTCACCCCCGTCTGCCCGGACGCCCTGCGGGTGGAGGACGTCTGGCCCGGCGAGCAGGAGATCAGCGAGGTCTTCGTGGAGCTCGACGCGCCGCCCACCGGACAGCTGGAGCGGCTGTCCATCCACGACTCCTACTTCGTCGACGCCGGCCGGCGCGGCTACCTGCTGCGGATGCGCCAGGTGGTCCGGGCGACGGTGGCCGACGTGGCCCGCCTGGTGGTGGTGCACAAGGCGGACGAGGGCGCGGCCGGCTGCCCGGAGATCACCTCGGTGCGGCACGCCCGGCTCGGCCGGGTCCGGCGCCGTCCGGACAACGGCCTGCTGGTCGCCGAGCTGCTGCTGGACCGGCCGCTCGGCCTCGGCGACTCCACCGTCTTCGAGTACGAGGTGGCGATCCCCGACACCGGGCCGACCACCGACTACGGGCGGTTCTTCGCCGCGCCGGTGCGGGAGTACGTGCTGCAGGTGCACTTCGACCCGGCCGCGGTACCGGCGCACTGCGAGCGCTTCGACCGCGATCCGGGCGCCGAGGTGGACCGCCATCACCAGCAGCTGTGGATCGGCGCCTCGGCCAGCGCCCACGTGCTCTCGCCGGACCAGCAGCCCGGGCAGGTGGGGATCCGCTGGCAGTGGGAGTGACCCTCTAACCGGTAGACAACTCCAGAACGGTTTGACGCCCGCCCGGACTAACCCCTACTGTCATCAGTAATGGTTAGCACGGTCGAGCCGACCCGTCCTGGGAGTGTGTCCGCATGTCCGGTACCGCCGCACCCGTCCTCCCCACCCTGCAGACCGGTCACATCGGTCTCAACGTCACCGACCTCGACCGCTCCTGCGCCTTCTACCGGCGGCTGCTGGGCCTGGAGGTGACCGCCGAGGGCACCGACCCCGAGCGCCGGTACGCCATGCTCGGCCGGGACGGCCGACTGGTCCTGACGCTCTGGCAGCAGTCCGCCGGCGGCTTCGAGACGGCCCGCCCCGGGCTGCACCACCTCTCGTTCCAGGTCGACTCGCCGGACGAGGTCCGGGCCGCCGAGCGGACCCTGCGGGAGCTGGGCGCGGCGTTCGCCCACGACGGCGTGGTGCCGCACCGCGAGGGCTCGGCCTCCGGCGGGGTGTTCTTCACCGACCCCGACGGCATCCGGCTGGAGATCTACACCCCCGCGGGCATCGCCGACACCGCCGCCGAGGCACCCCACGGCACCGCCCCGACCTGCGGGTTCTTCTAATGACCGGGCCCGGGGCGCGCTACCACCGGGGCGAGCGGGCCGTCCAGCGCCGCACCGGGCAGCTGGAGCGGGCCGACCACGTGGGGCGGTCCATCGGCGCAGCCATCCCCCCGGTGGCCGCCCGGTTCCTCACCGAGCGCCGCACCCTGGTGGTGGGCGCCGCCGACCGCGCGGGCCGGCTCTGGGCGACCACGCTGAGCGGCCCGGCGGGCTTCCTGCGGGCCCCCGACGAGCACACCCTGGCCGTCGCCGCCGGTCCGGTGGCCGGGGACCCGCTGGCCGAGGCACTGGCCGGCGGCGCCGAGGTCGGCACCATCGCGCTCGACCCGGCCGGACGGCGCCGGATGCGGGTCAACGGGCGCGCCGTACCGGACGGCCGGGGCGGCCTGCTGATCGCCGCCGAGCAGGTGTACGCCAACTGCCCGAAGCACATCCGGCGCCGCAGCCCGCACGACGCGCCCGCCAAGGCGGCCGCCGCCACCACCGGCACCGCCCTGACGCTCCCCCAGCAGCTGGCGGTGGGCTGCGCCGACACCTTCTTCGTGGCCACCGCCGACCCGGACGGCAAGGTCGACGCCTCGCACCGCGGCGGCGCCCCCGGCGTGCTCACCGTGCACGCCCCCGACCGGCTGAGCTGGCCCGAATTCCCGGGCAACACCATGTTCATGACCCTGGGGAACCTGGAGCTGAACCCCGCCGCGGGCCTGCTGGTCCCCGACTGGGAGACCGGCGCCGCACTCCTGCTGACCGGCCGCGCCACCGTCGACTGGGCCGACCCCGACGCCCCGGTCGTCCACTACACGGTCACCGCGGTGGTCCACCTCGCCCACGCCACCCCACTGACCTGGACCGATCACTGAGGCCCACCGCCGGACCCCCAGGGCGATGACCTATTTGTTATATCTTCAGGTGATATTCCCTCAATCCGGCGTGGAATGAATGCCCACTCCCCACGACGGAAGGGCAGGCTCACCGTGCTGATCGAGTTCACCGAGGCCCCGCCGGACGACGGCTGCGCCTGCCGGGGCTGTGGCGCCCGCCGGCTCGCCCGGCTGCACGCCGCCCGGACCGAGGACGGCGGCCACCCCGCCGCCCGGGGCG
>NZ_JAIZ01000060.1 GCF_000710465.2 Kitasatospora sp. MBT63
TCGACGGGGGGGGGGTGTGCACCCCTGCCGCGCCCGCGGGTGAGACCATCTGCGCATGGACTCGGGACGTCGCAAGGAGCGCCTGCGCGAGCAGCGTGCCGCAGGCGGGGAGACCGCCGGTGACGTCCTGCGGCGTGCCGTCCGGAGCAAGCCGACGCTCCTGAGGATCCTGGCCGTGGTGGTCCCGCCGACCGCGGTCGGCGTCGCGTTCGTCCCGGCGCCGTACCAGAGCTTGCCGGGCGCCCTGCTGGGTATGCCCGCGGTGGCGTGGTTGCTGAGGCGGGACCGGCCGGAACCCACCCTGCCCACGCCGGCGCAGCCCGGCCCCGCCGAGGAGTCCTGAGCCGCTCGCAGTGCCGGCGCGGGGCTACCCCGCCGGCTCGCGCCAGGCCGTGACGAGATCGTGGAAGCGCGGGAAGCGGGCGCCCGGAACGGTCTCGCCGCTGATCGCCTCGCCGTTGAGCCAGCAGATGTCGAAGGTGTCGGTCTCGGTGTCGAGAACGCAGCACGCGCCACCGGCGGCGGCGGTGAGCTCGGTGAACACCTTCCTGACGTTCGCGGACTGCTCGAACATCCGGCTCATGCCCGAGGTGGCCGCGGTGAACTGCAGCGAGGCGAAGTCCGGGTGCCATGCGGGCGAGAACCTGACGGTCAGGTAGATGCACCCGACCGGCGCCCTTCCCGATGCGTCGACCCGGTCGAAGACGCTGAGGTGGAACTCGCGCACCGCGTCGTCGACGCCGATCATGACGACGAGGTCCAGTTCCAGCGTGCCGCCCGCCGAACAGTCGACCGGTTCACTGCTGAACCTCGAGGTGAACGGCACGGTCAGCCGCTCGCCGCCCGGCAGGGTGACCGGAAGCGGGGGTGTGCCGCGGTCCCGGGGTGCGAGGTCGGCGAGCAGGGTCAGCGCCTTCGCAACGTTCCGGGCGGGCATGAAGATCTCGTAGCTGTAGTCCAGTCCCATGCGTCCGGCCTCCCGTCTCCTGTCCCCCGTCTCCCGGTCCTGAGCCGGCATCCTCCCACCGCACGGACCGGCCGCCCATCCCATTTTCCGGGCCGGCTCCGGGCTCCGGGCAGAAACAAGCATGCATGCTTGATTTATCCGGACGGCGCTGCCAGGCTGCTCGCGACGGGCAGCGGCGGCGGCAAGGAGGCTTGCGGTGCTGAGGATCGGCAATGCGTCGGGGTTCTACGGCGACAGGTTCACCGCGTTCCGGGAGATGCTCACCGACGGGCCGCTGGACGTGCTCACCGGCGACTACCTGGCCGAACTGACCATGCTGATCCTGGCCAAGGACAGACTGAAGGACCCCGGCCTCGGATACGCCAAGACCTTCCTGCGGCAGATGGCGGACTGCCTGGCCCTCGCCGTCGAGCGCGGCGTCCGCATCGTGGTGAACGCCGGCGGCCTCAACCCGGACCAACTCGTCAAGGCGCTCGAAGAGTTGGCCGAGCAGCAGGGCGTACGGGTGCGGATCGGGCAGGTGGTCGGGGACGATCTGCTGCCGCGGGCCGCAGAGTTCGGGCGCCCCGGGCTGCTCGCCGCCAACGCGTACCTGGGGGCGCAGGGCATCGCCGAGTGCCTGCGCGGCGGCGCCGACATCGTGGTGACCGGCCGGGTCACCGACGCCGCCCTGGTGGCGGGCCCCGCCATCGCGCACTACGGCTGGGGCCCGGCGGACCTCGACGCGCTGGCCGGCGCGGTGGTCGCGGGCCACGTGCTGGAGTGCGGCGCGCAGGCGACCGGCGGCAACTACGCGTTCTTCACCGAGCACGACACCACCCGCCCCGGCTTCCCGATCGCCGAACTGCACGCCGACGGCAGCAGCGTCATCACCAAGCACCCCGGCACCGGCGGCGCTGTGACCACCGAGACGGTCACCGCCCAACTGCTGTACGAGACCGGCGGCGCCCGCTACGCCGGTCCGGATGTGACGGCCCGGCTGGACACCGTCCGCCTCACCCAGCAGGGCCCGGACCGGGTGCTGATCGACGGCGTCCGGGGCGAGGCGCCGCCGCCCACCGTCAAGGTCGGCCTCAACCGGCTCGGCGGCTGGCGCAACGAGGTGGTGTTCGTCCTCACCGGCCTGGACATCGAGGCCAAGTCGGCCTTGGTGCAACGGCAGTTCGCCGACGCGCTGGCCGCCTCGCCGGCCGGACCGCCGGCCGAGCTGCGCTGGACCCTGGCCCGCACCGACCACCGCGACGCCGACACCGAGCAGGCCGCCAGCGCCCTGCTGCAGCTGACCGTCCGCGACCGCGACCCCGAGCGGGTCGGCCGGGCCGTCGGCGCCGCCGCGGTCGAACTCGGCCTGGCCGGCTACCCCGGCTTCCACCTGGCCGCGCTGCCCGGCGCCGGCAGCCCGTACGGCGTCTTCGAGGCCGCGTACCTGGACGCCAAAGCCGTCGAGCACATCGCGGTGCTTCCCGACGGCCGCCGGATCCCGATCGAACCGCCAGCAGCCGTACGGGAGTTGCTGCCGCTGCCCGAACCGCCGCGACCCGAACCGCTCCCGCCGGGGCCGGTCCGGCGGGCGCCGCTCGGCCTGGTGGCCGGCGCCCGCAGCGGCGACAAGGGCGGTGACGCCAACCTCGGCGTGTGGGCCCGCAGCGAGGACGGCTGGCGCTGGCTGGCGCACGCCCTGACCGTCGACCGGCTGCATGAACTGCTCCCCGAGACCGCCGGACTGACCATCACCCGGCACCTGTTGCCGCAGCTGCGGGCCGTCAACTTCACCATCGAGAAGCTGCTCGGCGAGGGCGTCGCCGCCCAGGCCCGCTTCGACCCGCAGGCCAAGGCCCTGGGGGAGTGGCTGCGCTCCCGCCACCTCGACATCCCGGAGGCCCTGCTGTGACCGTGCTGCCCACCCGCCTCGACCCGGCCGCCCCCGACCACGCCGCCAACCGCACCCAGATGCTGGACCGGCTCGCCGCGCTCGACACCGAACACGCCAAGGCGCTGGCCGGCGGCGGACCCAAGTACGTCGAACGCCACCTGAGCCGGGGCAAGTTGCTGGCCCGGGAGCGGATCGAGCTGCTGATCGACCCGGACTCGCCGTTCCTGGAGCTGTCGCCGCTCGCCGCCTGGGGCAGTGACTACCCGGTCGGTGCGGGCCTGGTCAGCGGGATCGGGGTGATCGAGGGCACCGAGTGCGTGATCACCGCCAACGACCCGACCGTGCGCGGCGGCGCCAGCAACCCGTGGACCCTGCGCAAGGCGCTGCGGGCCAACGAGATCGCGCTGCGCAACCGGCTGCCGCTGGTCAACCTGGTGGAGTCCGGCGGCGCCGACCTGCCCAGCCAGAAGGAGATCTTCATCCCTGGCGGGGCGCTGTTCCGCGACCTCACCCGGTTGTCGGCGGCCGGTATCCCCACCGTCGCGGTGGTGTTCGGCAACTCCACCGCCGGCGGCGCGTACGTCCCCGGCATGTCCGACCACACCATCCTGGTCAAGGAGCGGGCCAAGGTCTTCCTGGGCGGCCCGCCGCTGGTGAAGATGGCCACCGGCGAGGAGTCCGACGACGAGTCGCTCGGCGGCGCCGAGATGCACGCCCGGACCTCGGGCCTCGCCGACCACTTCGCGCTGGACGAGCCGGACGCCTGCCGGCTGGCCCGCCGGGTGGTGCGGCGGCTGAACTGGCGCAAGGCCGGGCCCGAGCCCGCCGCCGTGGTCGAGCCGCCGAAGTACGGCGAGGAGGAGCTGCTCGGCATCGTGCCGGGCGACCTCAAGGTGCCGTTCGACCCGCGCGAGGTGATCGCCCGGATCGTCGACGGCTCCGACTTCGACGAGTTCAAGCCGCTGTACGGGCAGAGCCTGGCCACCGGCTGGGCCAGCGTGCACGGCTACCCGGTCGGGGTGCTGGCCAACGCGCAGGGGGTGCTGTTCAGCGCCGAGTCGCAGAAGGCCGCGCAGTTCATCCAGCTCGCCAACCAGCGCGACATCCCGCTGCTGTTCCTGCACAACACCACCGGCTACATGGTCGGCCAGGCATACGAGCAGGGCGGCATCATCAAACACGGCGCCATGATGATCAACGCGGTGGCCAACAGCACCGTCCCGCACATCTCGGTGCTGATGGGCGCCTCCTACGGCGCCGGACACTACGGCATGTGCGGGCGGGCCTACGACCCGCGCTTCCTGTTCGCCTGGCCGAGCGCCAAGTCCGCGGTGATGGGCCCGCAGCAGCTCGCCGGCGTGCTGTCGATCGTGGCCCGCCAGTCGGCGGCGGCCAAGGGACAGCCGTACGACGAGGACGCCGACGCCGCGATCCGCGCCATGGTCGAGCAGCAGATCGAGGCCGAGTCGCTGCCCGCCTTCCTGTCCGGCCGGCTGTACGACGACGGCGTGATCGACCCCCGCGACACCCGCACCGTCCTGGGGATCTGCCTCTCCGCCGTGCACGGCGCCCCGGTCGAGGGCGCCCGCGGCTACGGCGTCTTCCGGATGTGACCGGGTGCCAGCCGTGACCCCGCCCGAGCCGAAGGAGAGGCCGATGCCGACCGGGACGACCGACCAGGGAGACAAGCACGTGCAGCAGCCGGCAACAGCGGCCGACGGCCGGGAACAGGCGCCGCCGCAGCGGCGCACCATCCGGTCGGTGCTGGTCGCCAACCGGGGCGAGATCGCCCGCCGGGTCTTCCGGACCTGCCGGGAGCTGGGCATCGCCACCGTCGCGGTCCACTCCGACCCGGACGGCGACGCCCCGCACGTCCGCGAGGCCGACACCGCCGTCCGGCTGCCCGGCGCCGCTCCCGCCGACACCTACCTGCGGGCCGACCTGCTGATCGCCGCCGCCCGCGCCGCCGGGGCGGACGCCGTCCACCCCGGCTACGGATTCCTCTCCGAGAACGCCGAGTTCGCGCAGGCCGTACTGGACGCCGGGCTGACCTGGATCGGTCCGCCGCCCGCCGCCATCGCCGCGATGGGATCCAAGACCGAGGCCAAGCGGCTGATGGCGGCCGCCGGCGTCCCGGTGCTCAGCGCGCCGGAGCGGCCCGGCGAGGCGGACCTGCCGCTGCTGGTGAAGGCCGCCGCGGGCGGCGGCGGCCGCGGCATGCGGATCGTGCGCACCCTCGCCGAGCTGCCCGGCGCGCTGGCCGCCGCCCGCACGGAGGCCGCCAAGGCGTTCGGCTCCGACGAGGTGTTCTGCGAGCCGTACCTGCCGGCCGGCCGGCACGTCGAGGTGCAGCTGATGGCCGACGGGTACGGCACCGTACTCGCCCTGGGCGACCGCGACTGCTCGCTCCAGCGCCGCCACCAGAAGGTGATCGAGGAGGCTCCCGCCCCCGGAATCGCCGACACCACCCGCCGCGACCTGCACGCCGCCGCCGTCGCCGCCGCCCGCGCCATCGGCTACACCGGCGCCGGGACCGCGGAGTTCCTGCTCGCCCCCGACGGCCGGTTCTTCTTCCTGGAGATGAACACCCGCCTGCAGGTCGAACACCCGGTCACCGAGTGTGTCACCGGACTCGACCTGGTCGCCCTTCAACTCGCCGTCGCCGAGGGCGGACACCTCCCCGAGCAGACCCCGCCCACCACCGGCTGCGCGATCGAGGCCCGGCTGTACGCCGAGGACCCCGACCAGGACTGGCAGCCGCAGACCGGCCCGCTCCACCTGATCGAACTCCCCGGCGAACCCGTCGAGTTCACCACCCGGGCGACGCCCACCGGGCTGCGGCTGGACTCCGGGGTGGGCGCCGGCTCCACCGTCACCGTGCACTACGACGCCATGCTGGCCAAGGTGATCGCCTGGGCACCGACCCGCCCCGCCGCCGCCCGGCTGCTCGCCGACGCGCTCACCCGCGCCCGCCTGCACGGCCCGCGCACCAACCGCGACCTGCTCACCCGGGCGCTGCGCCACCCCGCCTTCCTGGACGCCCGCCTGCACACCGGCTTCCTCGACGAACACGCGGCCGTGCTGACCGTACCCGCCGACAAGGACGCGCCGCTCGCCGCCCTGGCCGCCGCGCTGGCCGACGCCGCCACCCGGCGCACCGAGCTGCCCTCCGGCTGGCGCAACCTGCCCTCCCAGCCGCAGGTCAAGCGCTACCGTACGGCCGACGGCGCCGAGTCGGAGGTCCGCTACCGGATCACCCGGGACGGCCTGCAGGCCGAGGGCCACCCCGACACGGTGCTGGTCGAGGCCGCCGAGGACCGGGTGGTGCTGGCCGTCGGCGCGCTGCGCCGCAGCTACCGGGTGGCCCGCTACGGCCCGGTCGTCCACCTGGACTCGGCGGCCGGTGCCACCGCGCTGACCGCGCTCGACCGCTTCCCGGACCCGGTGCTGCACACCGAGCCCGGTGCGCTGCTCGCCCCGATGCCGGGCACCGTGGTGCGCCTGGGCGCCGCCGTCGGCGACCGGGTCACGGCCGGCCAGCCGCTGCTGTGGCTGGAGGCGATGAAGATGGAGCACCGCATCACCGCCCCCACCGACGGTACCCTCACCGACCTGCTGGTCGGCCCCGGCCACCAGGTCGAGCCCGGCACCCTGCTCGCCGTCGTCGCCGAGACCGCCTGAACCCCGGGCCCGGTCCGTCAGGCGCCGGGCCACCCCACCACCCGCCCGCCCGGAAGGACCGCCGATGTCCGCACCGCGCACCACCGACAACTCCGATTCCACCACCGACAGTTACCTGGCGGAGAGCGCCGAGCGCCGCGCCCTGCGCCAGGCGGTCGGCGACCTCGCCCGCCGCTTCGGGCCCGGCTACTTCCAGGCCAAGGCCCGCGCCGGCGAACCCGCCGACGAGGTCTGGGCCGAGGCCGGAAAGCTCGGCTACCTCGGCGTCAACCTGCCCGTCGAGTACGGCGGCGGTGGCGCCGGGATCGGCGAACTCGCCATCGTGCTGGAGGAGATGGGCGCCGCCGGCTGCCCGCTGCTGATGATGATCGTCTCCCCGGCGATCTGCGGCACCGTGATCGCCCGGTTCGGCACCGACGAGCAGAAGCGGCGCTGGCTGCCCGGACTCGCGGACGGCACCCGCCGGATGGCCTTCGGCATCACCGAGCCCGACGCCGGCTCCAACTCGCACCGGATCTCCACCGTGGCCCGCCGGGACGGCGACGAGTGGGTGCTCAGCGGCCGCAAGGTGTTCATCTCGGGCGTGGACCGCGCGGACGCGGTGCTGTTCGTCGGCCGGACCGAGGACGCCCGCACCGGCAGGCTCAAGCCCGCGCTGTTCGTCGTCCCGCGCGAGACGCCCGGCTTCGAGTACCGGGCCATCCCGATGGAACTGGTCACCCCGGAGAAGCAGTTCCAGGTCTTCCTGGACGACGTCCGGCTGCCCGCCGACGCCCTGGTCGGCGACGAGGACGCCGGGCTGCTGCAGCTGTTCGCGGGCCTGAACCCCGAGCGGATCATGACCGCCGCGTTCTCCCTCGGCGTCGCCCGGCAGGCCCTGGACACCGCCGTCGGGTACGCCAAGTCCCGTACCGTGTGGGACACCCCGATCGGCGCCCACCAGGGCATCGCCCACCCGCTGGCCCAGTGCACCATCGAGGTCGAACTGGCCAGGCTGATGATGATGAAGGCCGCGCACCTGTACGACGGCGGTGACGACCTGGCCGCCGGCGAGGCCGCCAACATGGCCAAGTACGCGGCGGGCGAGGCCTCCTGCCGGGCCGTCGACCAGGCGGTGCAGACCCTCGGCGGCAACGGCCTCACCCAGGAGTACGGCCTGGGCGCCCTCCTCACCGCGACCCGGGTCGGCCGGGTCGCCCCGGTCAGCCGCGAGATGATCCTCAACTACGTGGCCCAGCACACCCTCGGCCTGCCCCGCTCGTACTGACCGGCCCCCGGGTCGGCCGGCCGCGGACCGGTCCGGACGCCCTCTGTCCGGACCGGCCCCCAGCCGCCACCCTTGAGACTCCACCCCTCGGTCAGGAGGCCCGCATGGCGTTCCGCAGTGACTACCCGGACATCGAACCGCTCGACCAGCCGATCCACGAGGCGGTGCTCGGCGGCTGTGCCGGGTACCCCGACGTGCCGGCCCTGGTGGACGGGATCACCGGGCGGTCGGTCAGCTACGCCGAACTCGACGCCGCCACCCGCCGCACCGCCGCCGGTCTCGCCGAGGCCGGGGTCCGCAAGGGCGACGTGGTGGCGCTGTACAGCCGCAACACCATCGCCTACCCGGTGGCGTTCTTCGGCGCCACCCGGGCGGGTGCCACCGTCACCACCGTCAGCTCGATGACCACCGCCCAGGAACTGGCCGGACAGCTGCGCGACAGCCGGGCCCGCTGGATCATCACCGTCTCGCCGTTCCTGCCGGTGGCCGCCGAGGCCGCCGCCGCGCTGGCCGCCGAGGGCCGCCCGATCGCCGAGATCTTCGTCTGCGACACCGCCCCCGGCCACCGCTCGCTGACCGACCTGGCCGCCACCACCGCGCCCGAGCCGCAGGTGGCGATCGACCCGGCCGAGGACGTCGCCGTCCTGCCGTACTCCAGCGGCACCACCGGCCTGCCCAAGGGGGTGATGCTCACCCACCGCTCGATCGCCTCCAACCTGGCCCAGGTCGACGCCGTGCACTCCACCGAGCCGGGCGAGCGGATCCTCGCCGTGCTGCCCTTCTTCCACATCTACGGACTGGCGGCCCTGCTGAACCACCCGCTGCGCTGCGGCTCGACCGTGGTGGTGCTGCCGAGGTTCGACCTGGAACAGTTCCTGCGCACCATCCAGGACCAGCGGATCCAGGGCGTCTTCGTGGCCCCGCCGATCGCGCTGGCGCTGGCCAAGCACCCGATGGTGGACCGGTTCGACCTGTCCTCGCTGCGCTACGTGCTGTGCGCCGCCGCGCCGCTCGACGCCGAGCTGGCCGACCTGTGCGCCCGCCGCCTCGGCCTGTCCGCGATCCGCCAGGGGTACGGGATGACCGAGCTCTCCCCGGTCACCCACGTGGTGCCGCTGACGGACGACCAGGCCCCGCCCGGCACGGTCGGCCGGCTGGTCGCCAGCACGGAGCTGCGGGTGGTCGCGCTGGACGGCTCCGGCAAGGACCTCGGACCGGGCGAGGACGGGGAACTGGTCTTCCGCGGCCCGCAGGTGATGAAGGGCTACTTCGGGCGGCAGTCCGAGACCGACGCCATGATCGACGAGGACGGCTGGCTGCACACCGGCGACATCGGCCACGTGGACGCGGCCGGCTACCTCTTCGTGGTCGACCGGGTCAAGGAGCTGATCAAGTACAAGGGCTACCAGGTCGCCCCCGCCGAACTGGAGGCGCTGCTGCTGACCCACCCCGGGATCGCCGACGCGGCCGTGATCGGGGTCGTCGGCGAGGACGGCGAGGAACGGCCCAAGGCGTACGTCGTCCGGGCCCCGGGCAGCGCGCTGACCGAGCAGGAGGTGGCCGAATTCGTGGCCGGGCAGGTCGCGCCGTACAAGAAGGTGCGGGCGGTGGAGTTCATCGACGCCGTCCCCAAGTCCGTCGCCGGGAAGATCCTGCGCAAGGAGCTGCGGGCCCGCTCCCGCCAGGTCTGACAGGATCGGCGGGTACCGGCCCGACCATCGGAAAGCAGCCATGAACACCACCCACGCCGCCTCCCGCACCCCCCAGCAGGACCGCAGCCGCGCCACCCGGCGGCGGCTGCTGGAGGCGGCGGTGGAGTGTCTGGCCGAGCTCGGCTGGAACGGCAGCACCGTCGCCGTGGTGGCCGAACGGGCCGGGGTGACCAGGGGGGCCGCACAGCACCACTTCCCGACCCGGGAGGACCTGTTCACGGCGGCCGTGGAGCACGTGGCCGCCGAGCGGCTGGCGGCGGTGCGCGCCCACAGCGAACTGCTGCCCCCGGCCGGTCCGGCCCGGACCGAGGCGGTCGCCGAGATGATCGTCCGGCTCTACACCGGACCGCTGTTCCGCGCCGCACTGCACCTGTGGGTGGCCGCCGCCACCGAGGAGCCGCTGCGGGAGCGGATAGTCGCCCTGGAGAACCAGGTCGGCCGGGAGGCCCACCGCGCGACCGTGGAGTTCCTGGGCGCCGACGAGAGCGCCCCCGGCGTCCGCGAGAGCGTCCAGGCCACCCTCGACCTGGCCCGCGGACTGGGCCTGGCCAACCTGCTCACCGACGACGGCCCGCGCCGGGCCGGGATCGTCCGCCAGTGGGCCAGCATGCTCGACGCGGTGCTGGCCACGGCCTGAGCCACCGGGCGGACACCGGGGAGCGCGGGCCCGCCGCCGGGGCCGGCCGGCACCGATTCGGACGGATGTCTTGCACGCCCGGGTCAGACGCTCGTACTGTCTGACCGGCCGGCCGCACGGGCGGCCCGTGGAGCTGACTCGCCGTCCGGGCGGGTGCCGTGCAGTCTGGTGGAAGCCGGGTTGGCCGGGCTCCGAACGGGAAGGTACCGGGCAGGTGGTCACCTGATCATGCACGGATTCGAGCAGACCGCGCCGGACGGCGCCGGCCGGGATGCGGCGGGCGCCGCTTCGGCGCGCCTGGCCGGTCACCGCCTGGTGCCACTGGCCACCGCACTGCTCCAGGACGACGGCCGGATCCTGCACTGGAGCCAGGAGGCCGAGGCACTGCTCGGCTACCCGGCCGGGGACGCCATCGGCTCCTACGCCGCCCAGCTGCTGCTCACCGACGCCGAGCGGCCCCAGGTGGTCGGCCTGTTCCGGCAGATCATGTCCGGCCGCGGCTGGTCCGGCACCCACCCGGTGCGCCACCGCGACGGCCACCTGGTCGAGCTGGAGTTCCACACCTACCCCATCAGCGGCCCCGGCGACCGCCCGCTGCTGCTGGCCACCGCCTCCGACGTGTCCGCACTGCGCCAGGTCGAGTCCGACCTGGCCATCCTCGACGGCTTCTTCACCCAGTCGCCGATCGGCCTGGCCGTCTACGACACCGACCTGCGCTACGTCCGGCTGAACAACGCACTCGCCCGGATCAACGGCATCCCGGTCGAGGACCACCTCGGCCGGCGGATCAGCGCGGTCCTGCCCGGCATCAACAGCAGCGAGATCGAGGCCGTCATGCGGCAGGTCCTGCTCACCGGCCGCCCGGTGGTGGACGCCCGCTCGCACGGCCACACCCCCGGCGACCCCCGGCGCGACCGCGCCTGGTCGGCCTCCTACTTCCGGCTGGAGGACCCCACCGGCCGGGTGCTCGGCGTCAGCTCCTCCATCATCGACGTCACCGAGCGCTTCCGCGCCGAGGCCCGCGCCTCCCGCGCCCAGGAACGCCTCGCCATGCTGGCCGCCGCCACCGCCCGCATCGGCACCACCCTCGACCTCCAGCGCACCGCCGAGGAACTGGTCGAGGCGGTGGTGCCGCGGTTCGCCGACTTCGCCACCGTCGACCTGCTGGAGTCCGTGCTCGGCGGCGAGGAACCGGGCCCGCTGCGCCCCGACAGCTCGGTGCAGGTACGCGCCGTCGCGGTCGGCGAGGCCTTCGGCTCCGGGCTCACCCAGGCCGCCGACGCGGTCGGCCTGGTCTCCCGGTACGACGCCAAGCGGATGTACGCGCGCACCCTGTTCAGCGGCCGCCCGCTGCTGCGGGCGCACGTCGACGAGGAGACGCTGACCGGCCTGGTGCCCTCACCGGACCGGGTCGGCCCCGCGATGGCGGCCGGCATCCACTCGTACCTGCTGGTGCCGGTCATCGCCCGCGGGATGGTGCTGGGCGGCGCCGAGTTCGTCCGCACCCGCAACCCGGACGCCTTCACCGCCGCCGACGTGGCCCTCGCCGAGGAACTGGTCGCCCGCACCGCGCTGGCCATCGACAACGCCCGGCTGTACCGCCGCGAGCGGGAGACCGCACTCACCCTGCAACGCAGCCTGCTGCCCCAGGAGATCCACCGCACCCTCGGACTGGAGATCGCCCACCGCTACCTGCCGAGCAGCCTGGTCAGCGAGGTCGGCGGCGACTGGTTCGACGTGGTGCCGCTCTCCAGCGGCCGGGTCGCGCTGGTGGTCGGCGACGTGATGGGCCACGGCATCCGGGCCGCCGCCACCATGGGCCAACTGCGCACCGTCGCCCGCACCCTGGCCACCCTGGACCTGCCGCCCGAACAGGTGCTGACCCGCCTCGACGAGACCGCGAGCGGCATCGGCGAGGGCCAGTTCGCGACCTGCGTCTGCGCGGTCTACGACCCGGTCGAACGGATCTGCACCATCGCCTCGGCCGGCCACCTGCCACCGGTCGCGGTCGCCCCCGACGGCTCCGCCCGGATCCTGGACGTACCGCCCGGCGTGCCGCTCGGGGTCGGCGGGGTGGCGTTCAGCGCGGTCGAGTTCACCCTGCCGCCGGGCGGCCTGATCGCCCTCTACACCGACGGCCTGGTCGAGCGGCGCGGCCGCGACCTGGACGAAGGCATCGGCCTGCTCTCCAAGATCCTCGCGGTGCGCGGCCGCACCCTGGAGGAGAGCTGCGACGCCGTCCTCACCGAACTGGTCGCCGAGGGCACCGACGACGACATCGCGATGATCATGGCCCGGGTGCTGCCGGTCCCCGCCGACCGGATCGCCACCCTCCCGCTCACCGGCGACGGACCACTGCCCAGCAGGGCCCGCCGCTTCACCCGGGCCACCCTGGAGGCCTGGGGCCTGTCCGCCGCCGCCGACTACGCCGAGCTCATGGTCAGCGAACTGGTCACCAACGCCATGCTGCACGCCGACGCCCCGCGGCGGCTGCGGCTGTTCCGCGACCGATACCTGACCCTCGAGGTCTCCGACGCGGGCCGCCAGGCGCCGCGGCTGCGCAGCTCGGCCGAACAGGACGAGGGCGGCCGCGGCATGCACCTGGTCAGCGAACTCGCCCACCGCTGGGGCACCCGCCAGACCAGGAACGGCAAGGTCGTCTGGGCCGAGATCGACCTCGGCCACCGCGGCGGCCTCCCCATGTGACCCCAGGGCCCCACCCGGGCCCCACCCGGGCCCCACCCGGGGGGCACCCCGGGGGGCACCCGAGGGGCGCGGGGAACTGCGCGAAGCCGGGAGGTGACGGCCCGACTGTCCGGTTCGCGCCACTCGGCCCCGCCGGCAGGCGCCGCCTGGACGTGCGCGATCACGGCCCGACTCCCCGGCTCGCGTCGTTCACCCCCACCCGCGCGCGCCGCCGTCCCCCCGGGTACCGTCCAGTCCAGTGCGGGACGGGGAGACGGGGGAGGCCCGATGCTGGGGTACGACGAGTTGACGGTGGCCGAGCGCCGGGTGTGGGACGCGTTCCCGACCGGTGCCGCGGTCGAGCTGGCGGACCTGGGCGCGGCACCCGCCGACCCGGCCGAGGAGTCCGGCTGGGACACCCGCCGCGACGTACGGGCCGAGGTGATCGCCGCACTGCTGCTCGGCGCCCGCCCCGCCGCCCCCGGCGCCGTCGCCGCCGTCCGGCTGACCGGAGCCCGGATCACCGGCCGGCTGGACCTGGCCGGTGCCCGCGTCGAACACGAACTGCTGCTCCGCGGTTGCCGGTTCGAGGAACAGGTCACGCTCCGCGGGGCGAGCCTTCGGTCGGCCTCGCTGCTGTCCTGCCGGATACCCGGCCTGGACGGCTGGCTGCTCAACCTGGACGGCAACCTGTTCTTCGAGGACTCCGTCATCGACGGCCGCCTCACCCTCACCCGCGCCCACATCACCGGTGAACTACGGCTCAGCGGAGTCCGGTTGACCGCCACCGAGCTGCTGGACACGTCCACCGCCGACCCGGCCTGCGCGCCGGGCGTCTGGGCGCTGTGGGCCGGCGGCATGGTGCTGGACGGCGGCTGCTTCGCCCGCAAGGGTTTCCGGGCCCGTGGCGGACTGCGCCTGGTGGGTGTGCAGTTCAACGGCGGACTGTTCATGGAGGCGGCCCGGATCGACAACCCGGGCGGTGACGCGATCAGCGGTGACGACCTGACCGCCTCCACCGTGGCGCTCAGCGACGGCTTCACCGCCAACGGCGCCGTCCGGCTGCCCGGCGCCACCGTCCGCAGCCGGCTCACCTTCGCCGGGTCCGTCCTCGCCGGGCCCGAAGTCGCGCTGGAGGCACCGAGGTTGCGGGCCGGCGAGCTGCGGCTGACCCCCGCCGCGGTCCCGTCCGGCATCGTCGACCTGCAAGAGGCCCAGCTGTCCGTCCTGTGCGACAGCGAGCTCGGCTGGCCCGCCGACTTCCGCCTGGACGGGCTCGGCTACACCTCGCTGCAGCGCACCGCACCGGCCGCCCTGGCCGACCGCCTGGCCTGGCTGGACCGCCTGCCCGCCTACTCGCCGCAGCCGTACGAGCAACTGGCCGCCTGGTACCGCCGGTCCGGCGAGGACGACGCGGCCCGCTCGGTGCTGCTCGCCAAGCAGCGCCGGCGCCGCCGGGGGCTGCACCTGCTCGGCCGGGCCTGGGGCCGGCTGCTGGACCTCACCGTCGGCTACGGCTACCGCCCCTGGCAGGCCGGACTCTGGCTGCTCGCACTGACCGCCCTCGGCACCACCGTGTTCGGCTCCGGTACCCCCACCGCCGCCGGGCCCGAACCGGGCGCCCCGTTCAACCCGTTCATCTACACCCTCGACCTGCTGCTGCCGATCGGCGGCTTCGGCCAGCGCACCGCCTGGTACTGGACCGGCGAGCAGCAGTGGGTCGGCTACGGCCTGATCGCCGCGGGCTGGCTGCTCACCACGGCACTGCTGGCCGGCGTCAGCCGCTCGCTCAACCGCCAGTGACCGCAGACGGCTTCCGGGTCCGGCCTTGATCCCCTTCCGGCCTCGATCCCCTCCGGCCTCGATCCCGTTCCGGCCCCGGGCCCAAGGGTGCTGAGATGAACGGCTTCAGATAGTCCGTCAGCTCCCCTTGTCCGCAGCCGCTCGGGTGCGGCAGCATGTCGATCACCCGGACGGGAGGTGCGGCAGATGCCACCGCTGACGGCCGCGCCCCCAGCGGCCACCGCGACACGTCGGGACCTGGCGGTCTTCCTCACCGCCAAGGCGGTCTCCGACATCGGCTACGCGCTGGACTTCATCTGCCTGTCGGTCTTCGTCTGGGAACGCACCCGTTCCGCCGCAGCCACCGGACTGGTCAGCGTCGCGCTGTACGCGGGGGCGATCACCGGCGGCCGGCTCGGCCACCGCTTCGGCGACCGCTGGGACCGGCTGCGGGTGATGGTGGGCGCCGACCTGGTCCGGCTGCTCGCGCTGCTCACCCTCACCCTGCTGCCCGGGCGCCAGCAGGGCTGGTGGCTCTACGTGGCGGTGTTCCTGGTGGGCACCGGCCGTTCGGTCTTCGAGGCGACGCTCTCGGCGGCCACGCCGGTACTGGCGGGCCCGGCCACCCAGACCGTCAACAGCGTGCTCGCCGGACTGCGCGGCATCGCCTTCATGACCGGCATGGGCCTGGCCACCGTCGCCGTCCCGCTGCTCGGCTACCGGGGCGTCTTCGCCCTGGACGCCGCGAGCTACGGCCTGTCCGCGCTGGTCCTGCTCCTCCTGCGGCCGACCCTGCGGGAGGCCGCAGCCACCACCGGCCCGGATGCCGAACGGGTGCCCTCCTGGCCGCTGTTGGCCGCCGCCGGACTCGCTCCGCTGGTCCTGCTGCGCGCCCTGGACGCCTTCGGGAGCTCCTCCCAGCACGTCGGACTGCCGATGCTGGGCAGCGAGTTGCGGCCGGACGCGCCGACCGCGGTCTCCGGTGCGGTGTGGAGCTGCTGGGCGGCCGGGCTGCTGATCGCCGGGTTCGTGCTGCGGCCGCTGGCGCGGCGGATCGTCGAACGCAGCCCGCGGTTGGTGTTCTGCCTGGCCACCATGGTGATGTCGGTGGGCTTCATCGGGGTGTTCTGGCTGTCCGGCTGGTGGCCGCGGCTGGCCTGCGCCGTCCTCGCGGGCCTGGGTGACGCGCTCAGCGAGATCACCTTCAAACAGGCGATGCAGCGCCTTCCGGACGCCCGCCGCGGCCGGGCGTTCGGCTTCTCCCAGATCACGGTGAACGCCGGCTTCATGGCCGGACTGCTCGCCACCAGCGTCGTGCTGCAGCCGGACCGGGTACCCGAGTGGGTGCTGCTGCTGCACGGCGTACCGTTCCTGCTCTCGGCCTGGACCGCGGCCACCGCCGGGCGCGCCGCTCGGCTGGCGGAGCCCGCCCGGTGACCGGCCCCCCGCCGGGAGCCCCGCCCACCCCAGCGTCCACCCC
>NZ_JAIZ01000061.1 GCF_000710465.2 Kitasatospora sp. MBT63
CGCCCGCCCGGCCACCCCTGGGCATGGCCCGCCGCCGCGGACAGCCCCGGCACCGAGGACAGGGACACCATCAGCCCGTCGCCGCCCCGCCGGCTCCCGGCCCCTGTCACCCGAACGAGGGCCCGCACGGCCACGGCAGGCCCCGCCGCTCACCGCGCATCCGAACGCTGTGGGACGGTACGGGCCATGACCCCGCGCGCGAACCGGCACCTGCAGCCCGTCCCAGCCGCCCGGCCGGCGCACGCCCCCGAGGGCCAAGAGCTCTCAGATCGCGACCGAGCAGCCGCGCTCGTAGATGAACTCCTCACCGCCGCATCCGAGCTGCGGTGCGTACCGGGCTATGTCAACGGCGACCACATGGACCAGTGGTACGTTCCCGCGAGCAAGCGCCTGCTGGAAAGCCTGGCCGACCTCGCCGCCGCGGTCCACCAGCCCGAACTGGAGCTGCGGCTGCGCCAGGTGGACAGCCCCCGCTGCTACCGCGATCCACGCCCCGGGCAGCCGACGCGCGGCATCCGGATCTGCGGACGCCCGGTCGACGCCTGGCACCAACTCTGCCCGGAGCACCAGGAAGTGGAGGACCGTGCTCGCGCGGCCCGCCGCGCCCAGGCCGACGCCCAGGCCGAGCAGGCGCGGCTACGACGCGACGCGGAGAACCTGCGCGCCCTCCAGCGCCCCTGCCCCCGCTGTGAAGCCCGGCCCGGCAGCGGCTGCACCACCCGCAACGGCAACCCCTGCGACATCCACAGCCCCCGCAAGCGGGACAGCCCGCAGGCCAACCGGTAACCGATCCCCGGGACAGCCAACGCGCTGGCGCGGGCCAACCCGAGCCGACGGGTCAGCGCCCGCCGACCGCCCGCGGCGATCCCCTGGCGGACACCGCCGTCAAGTCCGCACCCCAACCCTCACCCTCCTCGGGCAAAGAGGCCCGAACCACCTACCGGATCGGGCACGATGAGGCCATGCCTGCCCCGATCACCAACCCCCTCCGATGCTCAGGCTGCGCACGCAGCCACGCCGCAGCGAGCGACCAGTCCGAGTGGAACGGGGACTACGCCAAAGGTGTCCTCAGAGCGGTGATCTGCCCGGGGTGCCAGACCCCCGCCCAGTCGGTCGAGGCGCTGGTCAATGCGGCACTGATCGGCCCGGGGACCATCAGCCGCACCCCCGACGGGCGCGCGCGAATCATCGAGCCGGGAATGTGGACCCGGGTCGAGGCCGCCGCCCACCCCCTCGTCCAGGACGACCCGGACGTCCACCTCGCGATGACGGTGCGCGACGGCACCCTGCTGATCTCCGTCGCTCGACACAGCGACGCCGCTCTCGTCTCGGCGCTCGCCCCCGGCCCCTGCGCGGAGGTCGCCACGGCCGCGCTCAGCGCCGCCGGCGCCACCCGCACCGGACGCCGGGTGACGGTCACCGCCGCGGACAACATCCCGGCCGACACGGCGTTCCTCGCCGCTGACCACGCCGCTCTCGAGGACCATGAGGACCGCAGCGAGCTGATCCTGCTCTTCAGCCCGGACATTGACCCGGCTCTGCTGCGCGCCGTCGCCCCCGACATCGCCGCCGCGATGCGCAGCCAGCTCCGCTCCACCGTCGGCGTTGCGGACGGGCCCCGCGGCCTGCCCGGCCAGCGGACGGACGGCACCGACCTGCAAGCGGTGGGGTTGGTCACCAGCGGGCCGGCCTGGCAGCAGTTCTGGTACGGCGCGGCAGACTCCGGCTTCGACCTGGAGGCCGGCCTGCGGGGCTGGATCGAGCGGGTCATGGCCGACAGCGACGCAACCGCCCTCCTGGCCACCCGGTACGGGCTGACCTGGTCAGAGCTGCCCGCCGACCACCGCGCGCAGCTCCACATCCCGACCGCCGGCGACGGGCCCGGCCTCAGCCTGGCCACCCTGATGCTCAGCACCCGCGAGGCCGACTGGGAGTGGGACCGCCGCTTCACCCGTGTCTGCCCCGACCGGCTCCCGTCCGACCTGCGCGGCCTCGTGCCCACCCACCTCAGCGCGCTCCGATCCGGCCTCGTCACGCCAGCTGCCTTCCAGCCCGACCGCCGGCGCAGCCCCGCCGCACTCCAGGCCCACCGCGTCGCCGCACTGGCCACCACCGCGGCCTACCTCGCCATCGACCACGCCCATTTCGTCCCCGCGGACCTCGCCCTCGACGTCGCGACCACCACCGAGCCAGACGCCGGCACCCTCCAGGCGCTGCGCCTGCCCGGACTGTGGAACCTGGTCCTCCACGAGCCGGTCCCGGTCCGGGCGATCAGCGCCGACGACGACGAGCTGGAGGTCATGACCGCCCATGGCGTGGTGCTGGGCCGCGAGCAGGCCGTGCTCGGCGCGGTGCTCGCCGCCCACCCCGACCACACCGTCGACACCAGCATGGGCCTGGTCCTGGTCACCGACGTCGATGACCGCGGCACCCGCCGCTGGTACCTGCATCCCGCCGCCTACGGCAGCCACCCCGCCGGCCGGCTCCTCTACTCCTACGCCGCCCAACTGAGCTTCGCCGCCTGGCTGAACGCGCCCGAGCCGCCAGCGCGCGGGACCTCCGGCAAGCCGGACTCAGCGAACCAGCTCAAGCGCCTGGCCAGACACCCGGCCGTCAGGGCCGGCGCGCTGCACCGCATGCGCGTCCTCGACTACACGCCACCGCCGGCCGAGCCCGCCGCCCCTCTGCCCTCCGACGGCACCGGCACGCCGCTGAGCCACTCCAGCACCCGCCGCGCGTTCTGGAAACCCGGCGTTCGGATCGGCATCCGCGACAGCTCCGGCCGCATGGTCGGCCCCGTCTACAAGGACGGCGCTGTCGAGGGCGAGACCTTCAACCGGGAACGCCGGTGGATCCGCCGATCCACCGTGCGCCCGGACCTGCCGCCACGCCCGGACCGCCGCGTCTACGAGCTCACCAACGACCCGGCCACCGCCGCCCCCGGAACAACCCCGGAGGGCCACGACCCCGATAGGCTCCGTCCGTGACCATCCACCCTCGTCCGGGTAATACCCTTCAACTGCCCGTCGATCCGGAGGACGCCGCGGGAGTCGATGCCTGGCTCAGGCCGTACGGCTGGTGCGTCGAACCCGACCCCGCACAGGCGAGGCTCGGACACTTTCGCCTGCGGCCGCTGCGTACGAGCGACCCCGACGACCACGACGGCGGCCGCACCTTCAAGCCTGGTGCCATCATTCAGTGGACCGGTGTAGACGTCGTCCGCTTCGCCCCTCCCGTTCCCAGGCCGCTGCGCCCCGTCGTCGCGATGATCGGCAACTCGGCCGTTCTCTCCTGATCGGGACGACAGAGGAACCAACCACAGCCACGGCGCCGCTCGCGCGGCTTCACGCGACGGAAGCTCTTCATTCCACGGCAGGATGGGGCCATGATGCCGCTGTCGGAGGTCGTACCCGTGTGTCCAGTCCGTCTTGAAGCTGGACATGTGGCAGCAAGGAGCGGGGGATGACCGACAGCGTACTGGCCGGCCTGCGCCTTGCGGTGACGGGAGGATCCCGCGGGCTGGGAGCCGAGATCGTCCGGCTCGCGCTGGCCGGCGGAGCGAAGGTGTCGACCTGCGCACGAGGGAAGTCCCAGCTTGAGACACTTCACCGAGATGTTGGCGGGACTTCTATCCATACGCACCTGGCGGACGTGACCGCCCCTGGCGGCGTCGAGGGCTTCGTTCAGGCCGCTGTGGACGCGATGGGTGGCTTGGATGCGGTAGTGGCCTGCGCAGGCGGATCTCGAGGGGGCGGCATCGAGGAGGCTGACCCTGCCGACTGGGCCTGGACGCTGGACATGAACGTCGGGCACGCGGCCCGGTTGATCGGCAGCGCCGCACCGTACATGCGGGAGGCCGGCGGCGGGTCCGCAGTGGTGGTCTCGTCGATCTCGGGGTGGAAGCCGGGACGGCCGGCGCAGTATGGGGCGGCGAAGGCGGCCCAGATCAGCTTGGTGGCGTCGACGGCGCGAGAGCTTGCTGCGGACGGGATCAGGGTGAACGCAGTGTCTCCGGGGTCGATGCTCATTCCGGGCAGGCGCTGGGATCGGCTCAGGCAGGAAGACCCGGTGGAGTTCGCACGGCTGTTGGCGCTGGTCCCCGGCGGCAGGTTGGTGACGCCCCGGGAGGTGGCGGAGGCCGTCCTGTTCCTGCTCTCCCCTGCCGCCTCGGGCATCAGCGGGGTGAACCTGCCGGTGGACCGGGCGCAGGGCGCGCCCGGTCCGGACGGCTACTGACCGGCGGGATGTCAGGCGGCCGCGCCGAGCAGAGGCCGTGCGGCGCGGCGGAACGCCCGTACGGCGGGCTCGGTGGCCCGCGAGTCGAGGCGCAGGTTGAAGTCTCGGAGTGCTTGAACCGAGCGCTCGCTGCGGGTGTCGGTGAGGTGCTCCAATGCCTGGTGGGCAGTGTCGAGCGCGGCGTCCAGGTCGTTCTGCTGGAGGAGTGCGGTGGCTTGGACGGAGCGGCTGATGGCCTGGCGTCGGCGCCGGTTGGCGTTGGCGTCGACTGAGGCGCGAGCGAGGCGCTCGGCGGCTACTGCTTCGCCGAGGTCTCGGTGAACGAGGGCGGCTTCGGCTTCCAGGTAGTGGGGGTCGAGGTAGCCGACCCACGGTGACTCGCTTTCGGCGCCGCGGCTGGAGGCCAGGGAGATGTGTGCGGCCTCGAGTGCGCGGGTTGCCGCGCGGTGGTTGCCGAGGGCGGCGTGGGCGCGGGCATGCATCGCCTGCAGGCGCATCAGGCCCAGTGGGCTGCCTGTGTGTCGGGCGGTGGCGATGCCGGTCTCGGCGAGGTCCGCGCCTTCGCTGGGGTTGCCGAGGCTGGTGGCGAGGTGGGAGAGCCCAGCGAGAATCTGGCCGGCGAGTACGCGGTCGCCGCCTTCTTCGCACAGGCGCAGGGCCTGGATCATGTAGCGCTGGGCGAGACCGTAGTCGGCACGGTCGTAGGAGGACCAGCCTGCCATGGCGGCGAGCTTCGCGGCGTAGGTGAACAGCTGCGGGCGTTCGCCGGCGGGGAAGGTGCCACGAAGTTGAGGGATGAGCTGGGTGGTCAGGTAGTTGATGATGCTGGCCTGGACTCCGGCGCCGCCCCATTCGTTGTCCATCGCGTCGAACATCGTGATCATGCTCTTGGCCTGGGCCAGGGCGCTGCTGTCTGCGACGGCGGCGTGGAGCGAGGGGTCACGGTTGAGGAGGTGGAGTAGCCAGGCGCGCTGGGGAGGGTGGAGGGCGGAGGAGACGAACGGGAGGGCGCCGGTGAGGAGGGATCGGCGGCTGAGGCCGTCGCCGCCCAGCTCGGCGGTGGTCTGGAGGGCTTCATGCACACTCCGACGGTACGTCAGAGTTCTTGTCGAGAAGTCGCGGTGCGGGTCTGCAGGGAATCCGAGGGCTGCCGGATCGACGCGGCGGCCGAGCAGGGAGCCGATCGCCTCGGCGATGAGCTGGGGGATAGGGACTCGCGGAACGTCGCCATAGCGGACCCATCGGGTTACCGACGCCTTGTCGTACCTCGTGACCAGGCCCTGGGCCGTGGCGAGCTGGTTGACGCGTAACGCCAGGCCGGCGTTCGAGCAGCCGGCTTCGAGGATGGCGGCTGCCAGCGCCGGGTTGCCGGTAACGTCCGCTTTCTGGCCTGCCATGGCTGAAATCCTGCCCGCTCCGAGGGTCCGCTGTCCGGCGAATCACGATCTTCTGCTTGCCGGTTGTGCGGATGTACACCCGCACAACCCTCGCACAACCCCCCTCTTGGAGCGACCGGCCCGTCACACTGGGTACGCCTCTCGCGTTCGGCGGGCAGGCTCACCCGACTCTCCCGCAAGCCCTCCCGCGCCACGCGACATCGCCCGCCGGGATGGCGCGGACAGCGTTCGGGGCGACAGCGGATCCGGGACGGAGGCGAAAGATGGCCGTGTGGGCCCCGGAGACCCCGACGTTGTTCTGGCGGCGCCTGGAACAACTCGGCAGCGCGAGCTGGGCCGCCTTCCAGATTCACCTGCCCAGAGCGGCCCTCCGGGCAGCTGAGGAACTCGACGAGCCGAAGCTGGCCAAGGTCTCGGCTTCCAATCCGTCCTTCCGGCGCTGGGCCTCCGGAATCAGCGAGCCCCGCGACGACGCTGCCCGGGTCATCGTTCACTGGCTCGGCCACCCGATCGAAGCGCTGATGGCTCCCGCAACCGGGCTCACCGCCGCGCGTACCCTCCCGGACGACGTCCTCGCCCATGCCCAGCGTGCCGGGCGCCGCTGGCCGACATCGACCCTGATCCCCGCCGAGGCGGTCCCCGGCTTCGGCGGACACTGGCGCCTCGACGGCATTGCCGCGTACGACTCGACGACGACCGTTGCCCAGGTCTACGAAGCGACCCGCCAAGGTGATCTGCTGGTCATCGATCCGGCTGACCACGACCATGTCCGCCAGCTCGCCGATGCCTCCGCCCGCATGCTCCTGCTTGCCGCGTACGACGGCGAGCTGTACCTCCTTGATGCCGCGCACGCCCGCCGGCACCTGGCCCGGCGCCCTTTCGCGGTCCTGCCCGTGCCGCGC
The DNA here is from genome assembly GCF_000710465.2 of Kitasatospora sp. MBT63. Classification (GTDB taxonomy): domain Bacteria; phylum Actinomycetota; class Actinomycetes; order Streptomycetales; family Streptomycetaceae; genus Kitasatospora. Next base: position 6,536 of record NZ_JAIZ01000061.1, read on the forward strand.
GCCAACCGCCTCGACGACCTCACCTACGCCCTGACCCTGGCTCTGCTCACCTGCGACGACGCCCTGCTGGCCGACGACTGGGCCATAGAGGAGCAGCAGGAGGCGCTGGAGCGCTACCGGTCGCTGCCCCGCTCGGCGCCGGCCAGGACTTCCATGCCGGACCTGCGGGCGGTCACGAGCGCGTTCATCGGGTCGGAGTTCTGCGCCCGGCACATCCTCGGCCACCTGGCCGACACGGAGTCCGTTCCGCTGTTCTGGACCCGGGAGCAGCGGGGCGAGCAGGGCATCGGGTGGTTGATGTGGCGGCACAAGCACGTCTACCTGCGGGAGTTGACCGGCCGGTTCGGCACAGGTGGGCGGAAGCGGATGGCCAGGGCGTTCTGCATCCCGGCCTCCGCCGTGTCCTCCAGCGATCCCTACGAGCGGATCTTGTTGTTCTTGACGGTGGCGCTGATGGAGCTTCACGGCCTGGACGTGTGGGTGAGCGCCGACGAGCGCCTGGCCGACGTGGACGGCTTCGTCCTGGTGCCCGGTGAGCACGCGGTCCTGGCGAACTGGGTGGCCGGCGAGGCGATGTGGCGGGTCGATGCCACCGCGGAGCCGGCCGACCTGCTCAGCTACCAGCACATGCTGGACCACGCGCGCGCCACCTCGGTGGTGCGGGGAGAGGAGCCCCGCCAGCGCCTTCGGGCCCTGGCCGAGCACCTCGCCCTCGACTGGGCGTGGCTGACCGCGCGCTGCGGCGAACTCGCCCGGTCGGGCAGCACGGCGATGCTGCGCCCCCGCAGCCGCCACCTGACCCTGGCCGAGGTCGACCGGGTGCTGGCCTTCGTCGGCACCCTCGGCTGACCGTCGAGCCGGTAGGCTCCGCAACGCACCCGGCGCCGAGACGATGCGAGGACGAACACCGTGACCGACTCCCGCCCCCGCGCCCGCGTGCTGTATGTCGGCCTCGGCGGCACCATCGCCATGACCCGGACGGACACCGGCGGCATCACCCCCGTACTCGGAGCCGACGCGCTGATCGCCGCGGTGCCGGGCCTGGCCGAACTGCCCGTCTCGGTCGAGTCCCGCAACCTGGCCCAGGTGCCCGGCGCGTCGCTGACCATCGACACCATCGCGCGCGTCGCCGCCGAACTTGCCGCCGAACTGGACACCGGCCGCTACGCCGGCGCGGTCATCACCCAGGGCACCGACACCCTGGAGGAGACCGCCTACCTGCTCTCCCTCCTGCACCGCACCGACCACCCCCTGGTGGTCACCGGAGCGATGCGCGCGCCGTCCCTCGCCGGCGCCGACGGCCCCGCCAACCTGCTCGCCGCCGTCACCGCCGCCGCCGACCCGCAGCTGCGCGGCCTCGGACCGCTGATCGTCTTCAACGACCAGATCCTCGACCCCGCCCGCACCCGCAAGACCCACTCCACCAGCACCGCCGCGTTCACCGCCGACACCGGCCCCCTTGGGCACATCGTCGAAGGCCGCGTGCGCTTCCTGGCCCGCCCCCTGCCCCGCATCGTGCACGCCCAGCCGTTCACCCGCCCGGCCACCGTCGGCCTGCTCACCCTCAGCCTGGGCGACGACGGCGAGATGCTGCGCGCCGCCCAGGGCCGCTTCGACGGCCTGGTCGTCTCCGCGTTCGGAGCCGGCCACGTGCCCGGCGGCCACGTGGAGCTCCTCCAGAAGGAAGCCGCCCGCATCCCTGTCGTCCTGGCTTCCCGCACCGGTGCCGGCCCGGTGCTGTCGCACACCTACGCCTTCCCCGGCTCCGAGAGCGACCTGCTCGCCCGCGGCCTGATCGGCGCCGGCTACCTCGACCCCTACAAGGCCCGGATCCTGCTCACCGTCCTGCTGCGCACCGGCGCCGACCTCGGCGCGGTTCGTGCTGCCTTCGACCCCTCCGCCGTGGAGCTGTGATGGACTTCCAGCAGGCCACCCTCGGGCGCTCGTTCGTCCTCGCCTTCGCCGACGGCGACGACTTCCTTGCCGAGCTGCGCCGCTTCTGCGAGCAGCAGCAGCTCCTCCAGGGCTACATCCCGATGTTCCTCGGCGGTTTCCGGGTTGTGCGGCTCGTCGGTTCGTGCGGCCCCCTGGCCGACCCGGAGGCCCCCGTATGGGAGGAGACCGTCCTCCAGCACGTGGAAGCCGTCGGCGCGGGCACTCTGGCCCGGCACCCCGACGGCGGCTTCGACCCCCACATCCACTTGTCGGTCGGCGTGAAGGCCGACCGCGCCCGCGGCCACACCAGCCACCTCCTCGGCGCCCAGGTGCAGTTCATCCAGGAGATGGTGGTCACCGAGATCCTGGCACCGGTCATGAACCGGCCACGCCTGGGGCCGCACGGCATCCCTACCCTGGAGATCAGTTCCGCGCCGCTCCCGTAGGCGTGGCGGGGGCCGGAAGCTCGGCACACAACGCGTCGTAGACGGACTCGACGAAGCCGAACTCCTCGACGGACAGAGGAGAGCGCGCGGCCGCCAGGAGTCCGTCGACCTGCTCGCCGCTGCTCGCGCCGACCATCACCGTGGCGCGGTCGCTGCTCTGCAGGCAGTACTGCAGCGCGAGGCGCACCAACTGCGCCGGATCGGGGCCGAACCGCTCGCGCAACCGGTCGAGATGCCGGTCGACAGTCCGGAGCGGCTGCGCACCGAACCACCCGTGCATTGCCCGCAGGTCCCCCTCGGCGAAGCGGTGTTCGGCGCCCGACGAGTACACGCCGGTGAGCAGACCGTGGGAGAGCGGCCCGTGGACCACAAGCCCGTAGCCCTTGCGGTGTGCGAACTCCCTCACGCTCTCGGCGCCGAGCCGGGCCGACGGGAGCAGGTCGGCGAACCCCACCGCGAGGACGTCCGGCTGCACCCGGTGGAGGAGTTCTGTGAAGCGGGCGAAGCCGGCGCTTTCGTCGGTCCTGCCCGCGGTTGCCGGCAGTGGCAGGCCCAGGCTCCGGGTCCAGCCGCTGTCGCGCAGGGAGCGCATCACCTCAACGATCTCGTCCGCGTCCCCCAGTCCTGGATCCACACGGGCCAAGGAGATGATGTCGAGCTCTTCGACGCCCGCGTTCTCGTTGAGCAGTTCGAGCTGGTGCCGCATGTGGACCGGCTGGAGCGAGTGCGAGGCGGTGCCTCGGAACTGCCCCAGAGTGATCGACAGCCGCAGCTCCCGGGCCGCGTCCTCTCCCAGGTCGTTGCGGAGTCGCCCGATGAGCCGCTCGGCATGGCCCAGCCCGTATACATCGCTGCTGTGGATACGGCGGATGCCCGCTGACCAGGCCCGATGCAGTAGCGCCAGGGCTTGGTCGCTGCTGATCTCCGCACCGCCTACGGGTACCCCGTCGACCACAGCGGGACCGCCGAGGGGACGGCTGCCGAGGCCGAGGCGCCCCAGTGGCGAACTCGGTGCATCCGAGGCATCCGTGCTCACAACAGCGTGCTCCCATCCAGGGTCGACGATCCGCCTGGACGCACAGTCCCAGTTCGGGCGGCGTCACCGCTACAGCGGCAGGCGTCACTTCAGCGTCACTTCACGGACTCGCGGTCCCGCAGTCTGGAGATGGTGATCGTGAAAGGGGCCGCGTGCGGCTGACGGCCAGTGCAGCATGCTCTCGAAATGACGCTGAAGTGACGCCCGCCGCTGTAGCGGTGACGCCTGTTCGAGCGCGACCGTTTCACTCCGCAGGTCGGACCGACTGACGAGTGAGACGGAGGCGCATCATGCAGACGGCTGTCGTACTAGCAGGCGCCTTCGCAGTCGAACGGTTGAGCTCGGCCGCCGTCCGCGGCCGAGTTTCAGATAGTCCAGAAGTCGATCTACAACGGGCGCTTGTCAGCGTCGTCCCAGTAGTGGGCGAGCATCTCGCCCGGCCAGGCCGGCTCGGTGATGGGTCCGCGCGGGCCCATGGCGACGAACCAGGGCGCCAGGTCCAGCACGGGCGTGCCGTCCACGGCGTCCAGGTCCGTGACGTGCAGGTCCCGACCGTCGACGCGCAGCAGGCGGGGGTAGGACGTCCCGATTTGAGCGGGCCTGCGGTGGTTGCGATGGACGAAGGTGCCGGTGGCCGGCCACCGGCTGTCTCCGCGGGGGCTGCGGGCGTGCAGCTGGACATCGTCGGGCGACGCCCGGTGGAAGAACCAGACAACAGCGAGGTGGGAGAACTCCTCGAGGCCCTGAAGGGTGTCGAGCGGGTACTCACTATTCAGTCTGATGATCGACTCCACGCCGCCCTGAAAGTCGTCGGCGGGCTCGGTGTGCCCGCTGACCACGGTGGCGATCGGCTTGAACTTGAGCATGTCGTCCGGCACGGCTGGTTCCCATCTCGTTCGGCCCATCGGGCCGCCCAAAGGCTGGGGCCGGGCCGGGGGTTCGTGGGTGTGGCGCGGTCAGCCTACGGTGCGCAGGAACTCCTGGGCGCGCCGGTCGAGCCGGGCCGCAACGCTCCCGCCGCGCTTGCGGACCGGGGACAGGGTGCGGCGCATCTGGACCACCGTGCTCCGGGCCCGGGCGGACTGGAGGCCGACCATGGCGTCCAAGGCCTGGTCCCAGGTGGCGCAGCCGGCCTCGATGTGGCCTTGGCGGACCTGGACGTCCCCGAGGTATCCGAGGGTGACGGCCCGGGTGCGCGCGAACGGCAGCAGACGGGTACGGACGCTGTGCTGGAACTCGATCTCCGCGCCCTGGAGGTCCCCGAGGTCGCGCAGGGTGCACGCCGTCTCGTGGGCGAGGCTGGCCTCGCCGAAGAAGTCGACCCGCGCGGGATCCTCCCCGCTGCCGGCCGGGGCCGCGTTGCCGAGGTAGTTCTCGGCCCGCAGCAGCGCCGTCAGCGCGTCCTGCCGGCGGCCGGAGGCGGCCAGGGCCCGCGCATGGACGACGCCCAGCAGCGACTTCTCCCTGGAGCTCGCCCGGCCGTAGCGGCGGCGGTCCATGGAGGCCTCGGCGAGCTGCAGCGCTCGGCCGGGGTGTCCGAGGTCCACGGCCTGGTGCGCGGCGGCGCGCAGGATGTGGCCGGCCAGCGGGGCGTCGTCCGCCTCGGCGGCCAGGGCCAGCGCCACCTCGAAGCCCCGCTGAGCCGAGCCCTGCCGGCCCGCGTCGAAGTCCATCCAGCCGGCCACGTAGACGAGCTCACCGGCAGCCGCGGCGAGATCGCGGCGGACCTGCTCGCTGGGGAAGCGCCCGGCCATGTAGTCGGCGACGTCCGTGCGCAAGTACGTCGTCAGCGCTGCTCGGCCGGCGCGGCCGCCCAGGCGCTGGTCGCGCGAGGAGAAGAACACGGCCGCCTCGCGAACGGCCTCGACCTCAACAGGGCTGACGGCCAGGCGCGAGAGCGGAACGCGCCGCTGGGCGGCGGCCAGCCTGCTCTGCCACCACGGCTCCGGCGGGAGCACGGCTCCGATCGCGGAGTAGACCGAGCCTCCGATCACCTGTCGCCGGCTCAACATGTCGCTGCTCCCGAGGTCTGCGAGTGCGGAAACGCTGTCGGCGTCCCAGCCGGGCGCCGCGGGTGCCTCGTCGGCAGGGGCGAGCCCGACGGCCGAGGGCGTGATCACGCGCCCCAGTCCCCTGGAGAGCGTCGCGCACAAGATATCCGGGGCGCGACCGCTGGGTTTCACTCCCCGGAGCCACTGCGAAATGTGGCTGCGGGTCACCGACAGCAGTTCGTCGGCGCCCTGCTCGGCGGCCAGGCGGCGGAAGTGGCCGGCCAGCTGTTCCTGCGACCAGCCCAACTCCTTGACGACGGCGTCGAGCAGCAGGTTGCGTTCAAGCGCCACGGTGCGCCGCTCCTCCTCGAAACGATCTTTAGCAGCTTTAGCGGCATCCGCTGCCGCGACCGGGTACCCACGGGCCGTGATCGGCGGTTCGCTCACTGTCGACGATATTCCGCCGCGGCACCGTGCCGAGGCGGTTTCGTCAAGGTCAACGCCCGGGTCCCGCAGTCGCGCTACCCGCTGGCGGCCGACACCGGCCTCACGAAGGGGGGAGCGAGCGTGGTCACGGTGGCGACGAACTCCGGCCCGGCAGGCCGAGCGGTCGCACTCCGCCATGGATGCCCGGCGGCGGCAGCCGCTTCGACAGCACAGGTACGCAGCACGCTGGGCGCGGTGCCCCGCAGCGGCGCTGACGCGAGGGAGCTGAAGGCATGACGACAAGCCCGGACCAGCCCTGGCTGCTCCCCGAGCCGGACCCGGGGACGCTCCCGGACCGCAGCGAGGTCGAGGAGCTTCGGGCGGTGGAGCTGCGGGCGGACGGAGCCGCTGCCTCGGCCGGCCGCCGTCTGGTTCGCACCGAGCTCCTCGGCTGGGGCCTGGCCGACTTGGCCGACGACGTGGTCCTGGTGGCCAGTGAGCTGATCACGAACGCGGTCCTGCACGGACGCGGGCCCGGCGCCGACAAGGGCTTCGTGACCGTGACCGTCGCCCGCTACCGCAGGATGGTCGCCGTCTGCGTCGAGGACCAGAACCTCAGCTGCCCGGTCGTCCGCGCGGCCGGTGCGGACGCTACCGGCGGCCGCGGGCTCGAACTGGTCGGCAAGCTGAGCGACCACGTGACCCTCGGGCGGACCGAGGCCGGCCGCGGGAAGCGGATCACGGCCTACTGGCGCAGCGACGGCACCGCCACGTGCCTCCAGAGCGCCACCGAGCCGGCACTCGCCACCTGAGACCCACCCGTCACCACACCCAATCACCCGTCCCTGGGGGGGAAATGACCACCACCCGTGCTGGAGGCACACGTCGGCGCAAGCCGCCCGCGCCCGGACGCCGCCTCCTCGACCGGCTCGGCACCCTGATACGGCCCGGCTACGCGGGCAACGCCATCCGGCCGCGTACGGTCCGTCCCCAAAGCGCCAGCTATGACCGCCGTCCGTCGCCAGGGTGCACCGACCTGGCCGCCATCACACCGGCGCAGACAGCGGCAGGCCAGAACCTTCCGACGGCAGCCGCGTTGCACAGCGGCGGAGTTGAGCTGGCTCCCTTGTCCGAGCATCGCTTGGTGGCGCCCGAGCGGGAGGCAGGGGACTTCACGGTCGACCATCTGGTGGCCGACCAGCTCGTCCGCCACGCTGATGCCGTCCGCCTCGCGATCCGGCGGCAGACCGGTACCGGTGACTACATGTGGGCGGAAACCCGGCTGACGGCCGCCCGGCACGCGGTCGATCTCCTCACCGCGATCGTGGCCGACCACGGCTGGCCTTCGTACCGGCTTATCGGCGAGGAGGCCAGCATTGCGGCGCTGCTGATCGCCACCGAGGCCGATCTGGCGGCGCAGGCGCAGCTGCGAGACGCGCTGGGCAGGGCTGTCGACCACGGCAGGGTCCCGCCTGGCTACGTCGTCTTCCTCGACACCTACGGCCGCATCGCCTTCGGCGCTGCGGTGTCACCGCCCCGGCGCACCCTGGACCGAGAGCAGTCCGGCCGGTCCCAGTACGTGGGGGCCGCCGCGTGCTGAATTCCCCGCGCTCGGAGCCCGGACTCCAGCTCGGTCGGCCCCGTGAGCTGGTCATCGGATCGACCATGCGCTTCCCCCGCCCGCACGCCGGCACCCCGGCCCCCTGCTCTCCCGCAGGGCTGGCCGGCCTGGTCACCGGCATCAGCGGCGGGGTCGGCGCGGTGCGCACCACCACCGCGGGAGAGATCCTCGCCCACACGCTCGGACTCGACCCGGCAACCACGGCGGACCTGGCGAGGGTCGCGGTCGGCGGCTGGCGGTGGGCCCGGGACGGCGGCCACCTCGGGAGGCTCTGGTACTGGGCGCGCCGTACCCACGACACCCAGGCCATCGTCACGGCTCTCGACGACAGTTGCCTGCTCGTGGTCGCGGCCGACGGCACCACGGCCGTCGACACGATGCGGTCTGCGCTCAGGGCCTTCTCGCTGGCCCCGTCGTCCGGCCCGTGCACAGCCGACTACGCGCCCCTCGCCACAGGGCGGACCCGGTGACCGGCACGGCCCTGCGGGGCCGGCAGGCACCGGGGGCCAGGTACCAGGTCGCGCGAAGCGGCTACGGCCTCATCCCGCAGTGGGTACCCCGCGACCAGGTCGAATCCGTCGTCCTGGGCGACCGATTCGACGTCGTCCGGATGCCGCAGGAGATCGGACGCCGGGTGATCGCGGCGCTGGGCAAGGAGTGCGGGATGGTCCTGGCCAGCCGCCTGGCCGACAGCATGGACTTCCTGGTCGAGCCCGGAGTTCTCACCCCGGGCTGGCGAGCCTGCGGTGCCCGGCTGCGACGCGCCGACGCCCGCCTGAGCGTGCCCCCCGCAGCGGTGCGATCCGGCCGGGACGTGCACTGGGCCATTCCGCCGGGCCGGCTGGTGGCCACCGCTCCCAGTGCCCTGCTGGCCGCCCTCGGAGTGCCCCAACCGAACTGAGCACCCCTCATCCGCCCTGCCCCCATTCGACGACGGGCACCCACCTTGGAGGTGATCGTGAGTACCAGGTCGATCCGCAGACACCGGCGGGCCGCGCCGCAGCCGGAAGCCGAGTTGGACAGTCTCCGCAGCCAGCTCGCCGGAGCCGGCCGGGCGGCGGTCGAGGCGTTCGTCCGCGGCGGCCTTCCCCGGATCCTTCGGACGGTCCGCCCCGGCGGCCTGCCGCTGCACCCGAGCGCCGCACCGGAGCTGCACCAGGCGGTCTGGCAGATCTCGAACTGCTTCGGCCAGCTCCAGCACGCGGCACGCCAGGACCTGCTGGCCAGCCTCGAGCCCCTCCTGGGCGTCCTGGAGGTCCAGCGCCGTATGTTCGCCCAGCAGCAGCTGTCGCTCACCGACCCCCAAAAGCTCGACTCGGCGATGGGCCTCGACCACGCCAACGCGATGGCCCACCACGGCGTGCTGCGCGCGCTCGTGCTGGCCGGCGGCGCCTGGCCCGAGCGCCGCCGCAGGCCCGCCACCCTGGTCGAGGTCGCTCAAGGCGCTCAGTGCGCGATCGCCGACTTCCAGCGTGTCGAGGTGACCGGTGACTCCGCCCTCCAGGTCCACGGGCGGGTAGTCGAGCCGCTGATGACGGCCCTGGCCGAACTGCTCGACAACGCCGTCCGCGCCTGCGCCGAAGGCGAGGAACCCGTCCACCTGCACGTCGAGCGCAGCGCCGACGGCGGCGCTCTCGTCAGCGTCACCGACGCCGGAGTCGGCATGGACGACCTCACCCTGGCGCAGGCCACCGCGCTGGTCGAGGGGCGGCTCCACCCGGCGTCGGACGCGACTCCCCCGCCCGGAACCGTCCGGCCGGCACCGCGCCAGCCTCTTCCCCGGCTCGGGCTGCGCACCGTGGCCCTGGCGGCGACCGCGCTCGGTCTCCACGTCCACCTGCAGTCCGCCCCGGGCGGCGGCACACGCGCCACCGTCCTGCTACCGGGCCACCTGCTCGTCCTGCCCGATGACGCTCCGCCGGCCCCGGCGGCCTTCTCCCCCACGCCCGAATCCCTGGAAGAAGTCTGATGAACCAGCCCCGCACCGACCTCTCCGAGACCCTGACCGCCATGGCCGGGACGGTCCCCGGCATCCGCCACGCGCTCCAGGTCAGCCAGGACGGTCTCCTCATGGCGTCCACGGACGCTATGCCCCGAGACCTCGCGGACACCCTCTCCGCCGCGGTCACCGGCCTGGGCCACCTCGCCGCCGGCGTCGCCCGGGCGCTGCAGGGGGCGTCGACCCAGCACATCTCCATCGACTACCACGACGCCCAGCTGCTGATCGTGACCGCCGGAGACGGCTCGCTGCTCGCCGCCCTCGGCACCGGTGAGGCCGAGATGGGAGACATCGGCAAGCAGCTCGCGATGCTGGCCGACCGCCTGACCCCTGCCGGCGCGCTGTCGGCCTGACCTCCGGCCCGAATCCCGCACGCCGTCCGCGACCGCTGGAGAACCCGATGCCCCTCACCACCCGCCGACCCCCCGGCCCGGCCCGCCCCGCGACCAGGCTCCACACCCTGCCGCGGCAGATCGCCGGCACCGGATTCCGGGTGCCCTGGGACGGACTCGCACCGGACCCGGGCGAGCACCCCTGTCGGCGGCTGGACATGAGCCTCCCGCAGTCCGCGCGCGTGGAGGACGTACTGCTCGGGGGGAAGACGAGCTTCCCCGCCGACCAGACGGCAGCCCGGCAGGTCCTGGACGGCGACGAGGCGGAGGAGCGAGCCGTGGCCCGCAAATGCTTCCGCACGCTCGCCGCCGCCCACCTCGCCCGCCTCCCCGGTGCCGACCAGCTCATCGACTTCGGGTGCGGCCTCCCCCTCCCGCCGCAGCTGCTCCAGGCGTCCGGGCCCGGATTCGCCGAGCTCCACCGCCTGGCCGCCCCGGGGTCCACGGTGGTGCACGTCGACAAGGACCCGCTGGTGATGACGCACGCCCGGGCCCTGCTCGCCGCTCCGCAGGGCGGTGCGGTGGCCGTGCGGCACCACGAGACCGACTTCGCCGACCCGGCCGGCGTCCTCGGCCGGTCCGGAGTGCCGATCGCCTGGGACCGGCCGGTGGCGCTGCTGTTCTTCGACGTCCTCCACGAGATCCCGGACGCCCACCAGGTGCTCGACGCCTACAAGGCGGCGGTGCGTCGCGGCAGCTGGCTGGTGGTCAGCCACCGCAGCGCGGACAGCCCGGCCGGCGGCGCCGAGGCCGACGGCTACCGGGCAGCGGGTCTGCCCTGCACCGCGCGCACCCGTGAGGAGGTCGCAGCGCTGGTCGAGGGCTGGGACCTGCTCGGTCCCGGAGTCGCCCCCGTGCGGGAGTGGTCCCCGTCCCTGGGCCCGACCGATCCGCGAGCGCAGCGCCGGGCCAGCGGCTACGCCGTGATCGCCCGCAAGCCGTAGGGGGCCGCGATGCACACCACCCGAGTCCCTGCCCAGGCGTCGTTCCCGCCCCGGCCGATGTGGCTGCCGGCCCACACGATCCGCCTCTACTGCGGGCGTGCGTTCGAGGTGCTGCGGTGCAACGGGGAGGAGACGGAGACGGTACTGGCCGCAATCGGTCCTGCCTGCGGGCCGGTGATCACCTCGGCGTTGGGCTACTCCGACTTCCTCCTTCCGCCGGGAGAGCACATCCGAGAGGCGGTGCCGCGCGCGAGCGGGGTGCGGATGATGCCGCCGGGCACGCAGATCGACGTCCCGCCGCTGGCCGCCACGTCCTCGGAAGGCCTGTACTGGCGGGTCCCGCCAGGCGCCGGGTTCACCCGCCTCACCGAGGTCGCCGCAGCGCTGGGCCCGCCCGTTCCTCCGCCTTTCGAACACACCCCTCCGGCCCTCGCCGAGCACCCGGTGCGTACGTGGCGGCGGCTCAGCTGACCGCGCCCCGTCCCCCTTCCGTCCACCTCGAACACCTGAAGGAGCCCGCGATGCCCTCCGAAGCACCCCCGTCCGGCAAGACGTCCGACACCGAGGAGGACCAGCTCGTCTCCTTCTTCCCCGAGCAGGGCTGGGGGCAGCTGGCCAGCGGCACGCTGGTCTTCGGTGACGGCAGCCAAATGGACCCCGACGGCACGATCGTGCCCCCCGTGTACGAGCGGGTGACCTGGTGAGAGCCGTCGCCCCCGTCGCCCCCGTCGCCCCGGGCTGCTTCGCCCGCGTCCCGGCAACCGCGCCCGAACCCACCGCGGAGCAGATCGCCGTGCTCAAGGGCACCCCGGCCGACCACGACCGGCTCGCCGCCTGGCTCGCCGGCCCCGAAGCGCCGGCCGACCCGTGGGCGAACCCCGCGCTACCCGTGGAGATCGACGGCGAGGGCCGCTTCGAGGTGGTGCGCCTGCTCACCCCGGTCGCCCTCGCCGCACTCGCCCGCCTGCTGCTGGCCGGCGACCCGGTCGGCCCGGTGCTGGCCACCACCCCCCGGCACTGCCTGGAACTGCTGTGCGAGCCGGGCACCGCCCGCGGCCTCGCCCTGTACGGCGTCGTCCGCTCGGCGCAGTCCGTGCGGTGCCCCCGTCCCGGCCGCATCGCCCGGGGCCGGCACTGGCTGTCCGTCCCGACAACCCACCAGCTCACCCGGTCCGCCGACCTGGTCAAGGCGATGCTCCAGGACGCCCCGGTACCCGCAGGCGGTGCGCGATGACCGCCGCCGCGTTCCACCACGACATCGAGAACCTCCCCGGCGCGGCGCGGGCCCGGGCCGTCGCGGACACGTCCGGGCTGCCGGTGGCGCTCCTGGCGTCCGCCGACGCGCCCTGGACCGCCACCGAGGCCACGGACGTCGCCGGCCCGGCGTTCACCGTCTGCCGGTACGAAGACGGCAGCCGCACCGAGGCCCATCCCCTCCCAGACTCCGCAGTCCGGTCCGATCGCGGCCGGGAGCGCTTCGTCCGGGCACTGCTCGCCGCCACCGTGCCCGACGGCAAGGACGCGGGCTACCTCAGCGCCTTCCTCCAAGGACGGCTCCAGGAGTCCACGGTCCGCGTCGACGGGACGTGGCGCTGCTACGCGAACGTCGTCGAGCGGTCGCTGGTCCTGGCGGTGGTGCCCGACCGCGCGGGCGCAGGCACCGCACCGAACCTGGTCATCGTGCATCCCGCCGCGCCGGCCGCCGACCGGGGCCGGGGGGCAGCCGCGTGAGGCAGACCCGGACCTTCGCCGTTGCCGAGGACAGCGCCGGCAGCCGGCCTCTGGTCTTCGACCCGCTGACCGGCGCCGCCCACCGGGGCCCTCAGCCGCTCCCCTGCGGCCGGGCGGGCATGGACGAGCAGCAGGTCACCGGCTGGCCGGAGGAACGGCGCACCCCGGTCCTAGCCGTCAGCGCCCCCAGCCGGATGTTCACCGACGCGGCCGCCGCACTGCCCACTCTGGAGCGGGCCGGCATCGTCGCGGTGAACCTGCTGGCGGCCGGCCTGGACGAGACCCTGGTCCGCTCTGCCCGGCTGCTGAACCGCGCGGGCCTGGTGGTGACCGTGACGACCAACCGGCCCGGCCTGCCGCGGCTGGCCGAGGAACTGGCCGGTGTCGTCCACGCCGTGCGGGTGCAGCTCCACGCGCCCACCGAGGGCGAGCACGACCGGCTGGCCTCGCCGCACCAGGCGCGCTGGGCGGAGTCGTTGACCGGAATCCTGTCCGCGGTCAACGCCGGGCTGCCCGTCCAGCTCGTCGTCGAAGCACCGCCGCTCGGCGCCCGGGACACCGAGCGGCTGCTCCTCGCGGACGCTGCCGCCCACCGCGCGGCCCAACTCGGGGTCTGCGGCCTGACCCTGCTGCCGCGGCCCGGCGCTCCCGCCGTACGGCCGCTCGGCCGCAGCAAGGGCCGCCCCCCGGAGGCCGGGGCCCGGCTCCTTCACCGGCGCGGCAGTACCGGCCGGCCGGTGGCGACCCGGATCGGGATCGGCCGGGCGGAGAGGCCGATGTCCGGCCTGGGCGCCCTGGCCGTGCTGGGCGCGGTGCTCGCCGTCGCGGAGGTGGCCTGATGGTGCGCGCACCGCTGTCCCCGGCCGAGGCACCCGTGCCGTACCTGACCGCCCGTCACGGCGAGGTGCAGGAGCGGCCGTCCGTTGTCTACGTCCGGCAAGGCACCACGGTGGTCGGGATCGGCTACGCCGACGAGAGCGAGGAGGACCGCGACGCTCGCGGCGTCCTGTGGGAGCGCGTCAGCGAGAACCCGGGCGGTGCGCCGAGGTACCGCTACGCGCACCCCGAGCGCCAGGCCGCCGCGATGGACGACCTGCGCTGCCAGGTCCTCTTCACCGAGGCCGACTGGACCGAGAAGGGCGTCCTCTTCCTTTTGCGAGACATCCGGGGTGATGAGCAGACGCCCGCCGGCTGGCCGGAGGGCGCGGTGACGCTCCACCCCCCGCTGTCCCTGGAAGGTGCGGCCTGGTCGGTCCTGGCCTGCGGGCACCTGGCGGAGGGCTGGGTCGCCGTGCGGGTCGCCGACCCCGACCCGGAGTACGGCTACTCCGGCACCCTCTACCAGCCCTCGTCCGCCGGGCCGGTCCCCGTACCCGAGGGCAAGGCCGCGACCGTCACCTACCAGCACTCGCTGGTGGGCTGGCTGGTCGCCTCCGCCCAGGCGGCGGTCCTGCGCGGATGTACGGTCGTCGACCTGGCCGCCGAGCTCTCGGCCGCCGGCCACGCGGAGCTCGCCAAACGGGTCGCCGCCGCCTACCCCGAGGTCCCGGTCTGATGCCGGGCACCGACGACGACCGCGCTCCGTGGCGCAACTGCCTCCGACCGCCCCGGCTGATCCACCAGGTCCGTCCGCCGTAGCGGTGGACGCGACCGCCGCTCCACCGCCCGCCACCTGTCTTCCATCTAAGGATCTCGCTGTGCCGCCCCTGCCCACCGCCGCCCGACCGACAGCATCCATCAGCACCGGCACCCCGCCTGCACGGGACGCCCTGCCGGGCGGGGCACCGGAGCCCGCCGCCTTGACGACGGTGTTCGGCGAGTCGTGCCCGTGCGGCCACACCGTGGCGGTGGCCGCGGCCGACGCGGCGCTGCTGCTGCCCCTGGCCCGCGGCCTGACCACGGCCGCCGTCGCCCGACAACTCGGCCTGAGGGAGAACCAGGCCCGCGACGGCATCAAGAGGCTGCGCACCACCCTCGGAGCCGAGCGGATCCCGCAGCTGGTCGACCTGGCCATCCGGTGGAGGCTGATCGACCCGGGCATGGTCGCCCCGATCCGCCCGGGGCGGCCCAGCCGCGACCTGAAGCGCCTCGAGATCGGCGCCCTGGCGAACGCCGCCGCCGGAATGAGCGCGGACGCCAGCGCCAAGGACCTTGGCATCACCACCGGCCAGCTGGCCAAAGTCCTGGCCGCAGCCCGGGACGTCCTTCTGGCCCGCGACACTGCCCACGCCGTCGCCCTCGGCCACCGCCTGCACCTGCTGCCCAACAGCCACCCGCACCTCGTCACGCACGAGAGTGCCGACCTCGCCGCCGAAGCCGGTGCTGCGTGAGCCTGGAGAGCCACAACGAGATCAGAGGCGGGCAGTTCGGCGCGACCGTGCAGGCCCGCTCGATCGAGAGCCTGACGATCAACCCCGCCGCCCCGGCCCATCGACCTCCCGTTCAGCGCCAACTGCCCCGCCGGCCAGCGCACTTCCTGGACCGCAGCGACATCACCGCGTACCTGACCGAGGAGCTGGCCCGCACCCCGGACCGGATCCACGTCGTGCACTCCCCCGCCGGCATCGGCAAGAGCGCCCTCGCCGTCGAACTGCTCACCAGGCTGCCGTGCCCGCCCGGGGGCCAGCTGTACGCGGATCTGCGCGGTGCCGCCGTCGGC
This sequence comes from Kitasatospora sp. MBT63, assembly GCF_000710465.2. Lineage (GTDB taxonomy): Bacteria > Actinomycetota > Actinomycetes > Streptomycetales > Streptomycetaceae > Kitasatospora. Next base: position 21,716 of record NZ_JAIZ01000061.1, read on the forward strand.
GGGCCGGCCCGCGACCTCGAGATCCTGGCCCGGCTGCTGCGCTCGCTGGGCTGGGACGGTCCGTGGCAGGACCCGGCCGAGGCCGCAGCCTGGTTCCGCAGTGCGACCGCCGAGCGCCCGGTCGCCCTGCTGCTGGACGACGCGGCCAGCGCCGAGCAGGTGCGCGCGGTGCTCCCGGCCACCGGGTCCACCGTGCTGGTCACCAGCCGCAGCGTGCTGCCCGGCCTCGTCGCCGTCGGCGCCGAGCACCACGAGCTGGGGCCGCTCCCGGCGGCCGAGGCGGTGGAGCTGCTGACGCTCCTGGCCGGTACGCGACACATCCCCGACCCGCAGGCCGCCCGGGCCACGGTCGAGGCATGCCGGAACCGTCCGCTGCTGATCGCCCTGGCGGCAGCGCGCCTGCAGACCCGCCCCGGCGCCGCGGCGCTGCCCGACCCCGACGACTCCATGGACGTGATCACCGTTCACCTGACCGAGTCCTACCGGGCGCTGCCCGAAGACGCCGCCGCAGCGTACCGGGCCGCCGGCACCGTGCCGTTCAGCAACATCACCGAGGAGATGCTCGCCGCCGTCCTCGCCACCGACCGGGCGACGGCCCGGCGCAGCCTCGCCGCGCTGGAGCAGGCCGGGCTCATGGCGGCCACCGGCGACGCCTTCACCCTGGTCCCGGCCGGCGACGGCCAGCGTGCCGCCGCCGACCTGGCCCAACTCACCGACAGCCCTGAGCAGCTGACCGAGCAGCGCCGCCGGGCGCTGGAGTGGTGGCTGGCCGCCCTCACCCGAGCCGAGCGGCACCTGGCCCCCCACCACCGCGAGCTGGACCGCACCTACCTCCACCCGGCCACCGCCGACCCGCACTTCGACTCCCGCGAGCAGGCCTGGGCCTGGCTGGCCGGCCAGGAGGAGCAGATCCGCCCGGCCCTCGCCGCCGCCGAGGAGGCCGGCTGGGACGACCTGGCCTGGCAGATGGTCCACGCACTGTGGCCGCTGTGGCACCGGCTCCGTCCCTACGAGCTGTGGCTGTGGGCCTGCCAGCTCGCCGTCGATGCCGCCCGCCGCACCGGCGACGGGCTGGTGCTCCGCGAGATGCTCAACCAGCACGCGGTGGCGCTGCGCGGCCTGCACCGCCCCGCCGACGCCCTTCCCCTGATCGAGGAGGCCCTGGACCTGGCCCGCCGGGACGGGGATCAGCGTGGCGAGGGCCAGCACCGGCACGAGATCGGTGCCACCCTCGTTGAGATCGGCCGGGACAATCCCGGTGACCTCCCCAGCGTCGAGCAGGCCGCCGCCGCCCGGCCGCACCTGACCGAGGCCCGGCAGCTGCGCGAGCAGACCGGCTACAGGCGCGGCGCGGCGGTCACCGACATCCTGCTCGGCCAGGTACACGCCGCCCTCGGCGACCACGACCAAGCGTTGGCCGCTCTGGACCGGGCCCGCGAAACCCTGCTGGCCGTGGACGATCTCCACGACGCCGCCCGGGCGCTCGCCTGGCGCGGCCGGATCCAGCTCTTGAACGGCGAGACCGCCAACGCGGCCAGGGCCCTGCACCACGCGCAGTCGGAGTTCGCTGCCGCGGGCTCGCGTGCCTGGGAGGCGCTGGCCCTGGAGTGGCGTGCGGACGCGGCTGAGGCCGCTGGCCGCCGGGACAAGGTCGACGCGCTGCTGCGCGCGGCGCTGGCGGTCTACGGCGGCAGCCCCCGCGATGCCGGCCGGATCCAATCGCGGCTCGAGCAGACCTCCGCTGGCTCCGGCGCCGAACCGCCGGGCAGGTGATCCGAGCCGGTCGCGGCACGGAGCACTCCGGGACTCCCCCACTTTCACCCAACCTCGTACTGAAGGACCTACTGTGAATGCACTCCCCGAGCTGCTGGCCAAACCCGACCTGGTAGGCCTGGATCTGCCCGGCATGGCCGGGCTCGCCCAGTACCTGCTGGAGGCCGGTGCCCTGCCGACCAGCTCCCACGCGATCCCGGGTGTGCGGGTGGAGGCCGCTTTGGGGGTCGACCGTACCTGTCTGATCGCGCCGGACAACTTCTGTTTCGACGAGGCTGAGGCGAGGCAGGCAGCCGTGCTCGGGCTGCCGGTGCTGACCCACTCACGAGCTGTGGCGATGCTGGTGGACGCCGCGCCGCTCAGCGTGGTGGTGGCAGGGGCCCACACCACCGCGGTGACGGCCACCGCCCTCACCAGCGCCATCGGCTACCGCAACCCCGCATGGGTACTGCCCTCCGCGTTGATCGGCCGGACGCCGGGGCATGCCAGCGGTGGCGATCTGCTGATCGCCACCCTCTCCGCCAGCCCGCCCCCATGCGCTCCGACCGTTCTTGTCGTCACATCCCTCGCCACGGCCGAGCCGGATACGGCCGCCGATGCGGGACTCAACGCGACGCTGGCGGTGGCCCGGAACGCGAAGGTGGTGGTGGCGGCCATCTGGGATCCGGGCGTACGGCGGTTCGTCGAGTTGCTGGCCGGTGAAGGCGGACCGCAGGTGCTCACGGTGGGCACCGACCGGGAGTGCGACGTACGGCTGATGCAGGACATGTGGTCCGGCACCGCAACTCACGCCGCCGTCCGCGACGTGGACGGGGCCGTGCACCGTTTCACCCTGCCCATGCCCGGCCGGCACCACGCGGCAGCCGCGGCGGCCGCGTTCGCCGCAGGCGTCGCGCTGGACTGCCGACCGGCCGATCTCGCCGCCGGCCTTACCGCCTTCCCCGGCGCCGACGGCTGCCTCACCGTGGTCGGAACCGCCGGCGGGGTCGCCGTGATGGCCACCTCTATCCGAAGTGCCGAGGAGTTCCACGCCGACCTGGACACCGTCCTCAACTTGACGGACGGCCCCCTGCTTGTCGCCGTCGACACCACCGGGCTCGACAACGAGACCGCCGCCCGCGTCGGCACGGACCTCGCCGACGCTGCCCGCCTCGTACTCACCGGCCCGGCCGACGACCCCAGCGCCACCACTCAGGCCGTCGTCCGCGCCGCCGGAGCCGCCGGAGTCCCCGATGAGGAGATCACCGTCTGGCGGCCCGGCCCGTGCAAGCCGAACCTCGTCGCCGTACTCGCAGAACTGGCGGTGCCCGGCGGCACCGTTCTGATCTCCGCCGACGACGCCCACGGTCGAGCCGAGCAGCTCTTGGAGCACCTGCGCACCGCCACCCCGGCAGCGAACAGGACTCGCTGATGCACTCCCAGCTCACGACCGCCCCGTCGACCGCTGTCGGAATCCCGGCCTCGACCGAATTACACCCGGGCCATGTCCCGGTCGGCCCGCTTGTGCTGGGTGCGTGGCTACGCACCGAGCGCTGCGCCGGCGGGATCCGGCTGCGGACGTCCGCCGCCACCATCGGGCGCACGGTCCGTGATCTGCGGGACATCGAGGCCGGGATGGCCCCGGCCGCGCCCGGCGAGATCTACACCCTGCTGCAGCTGTACGGAAGCGGCGCCGACCAGCACCACGCGCTGACCGCGATCGCCCACGTTCTCCACGACGGCACCGAGCCACACGACCAGCTGGCCGACCTCTGCCAGGGCTGGCCGAGCCGCCTGTTCCAACTGATCTGGCAGGCCAGCCGGGTGAGAGCTGCCGCCAACTGCGTCGTCCCGCTCGGCCTGCGGTCCCCTCTATACGGTGCGACAGTCGCCGAGCAGATCATCGGCGTCGCCGAAGACGACCTCCCCCTGCTGACCCACCCGATTCCAGCCTCGCGCCTGACCGCGCAGCCGTGGACGGTCGTGCTCGGCGAAGCCATTGCGATTCGCTACTTCCTACCGGGGCTGGACGCCCAGCTCGACCACCTTCTGCACCTTTCCGAGACCGGCGCCGTCGACCTGCGCGTGGCCACCGGCCCCGCTCACCCCAGTGCCGAGCTCCTCGAGCTCGTCCTTCCCGGGCCGCCCGTCGTCACAGTCGTCGCCGAGGTCACCCGCCGAGGTGTCCTCTACCGGGCCGGGCCCCACGGCGCGGCCGGGGAACTGTCCCGGCTGATCGACAGCGCCCGAGCCGGCGCGGCCTCCCCGGAGGCCAGCCGCATCCTGCTGCGCCGCTCCTACGCCGCCCTTGCCATCGCTGCCCTGGCCGCCGCCGTCTCCTGACCTTTGATCCGCTCCATCCCACCCAATGAACGGACAGCCACCACAGTGCCGCGTACTTCTTCCCCCACCGCACCCGTCCCGTTGAGCACCCCGTTGGAGGAACTCGTCCCGCTGAGCGACAACAGGGCGGCCGTCCTGCTGAGTACGAGCGGAGTCGTTGAGTACGGCTGCGACGCGATCGGCAGCAGCGCACACTTCGCGCGCGTGCTCGGCCACCGCGACCACGGTGACTGGGCCCTCGCCCCGATCGACGGCGGCCGGGCCGACCGCAGCGGCTGGCAGGGCGACACCGCAGTTCTCGTGCAGGAGTGGACCACCTCCGGCGGCACAGTACGTATCAGCTCCTTCATGCCGCCCCAGCCGCATCGCGGCGCGCCCAGCCGTCTGCACCAGGTCATCGAAGGCGTCACCGGCAGCGTCCTGATCCGCTCCGAGTTCGCACCCCGGTTCGAGGACGGGCGGCTGCCCGGGCACTCCGAGACGCTGGTGCGGCCCGACGGGTCGCGCGCGCTGCGGCTGTCCGCCGGACCGGTCACCCTGCGCCTCGACGGGCCGGCCCACCGCCTCGACGCGTGCGGTCGGTGGACGGCGGACTTCACCGTATCCGCGGGCGAGCGGATCGCGCTCACGCTGACGATCGGCAACTTCGAACTCGGGGCGGACACCGTGCCGCACGCCCACACCGACCTGCGCGCCACCCTCCGCGACTGGGACGAGTGGACGGCCCGCCTCACCTACACCGGGCCCAACCGCGAGGCGGTGCTGCGCAGCGCCATGCTGCTGCGGGGCCTGACGATCCGGGGCACCGGCGCCGTCGCGGCGGCATTGACCCGCAGTCTGCCGGAGCTGATCGGCGGCGAGCGGAACTGGGACTACGAGGCATGCTGGTTGCGTGACGCGGCGCTGACCATTCACGCCCTGGTCAGCGTCGGATTCCTGGACGAGGCGGCGCGGTGGCGCGGATGGCTACTGCGAGCCGTCGCCGGCGACGTGACCAAGATCGCCATCATGTACCGCCTCGACGGCGGCCGGACCCTGACGGAGCGCGAGCTGGACTGGCTGCCCGGCTACGAGGGCTCCCGTCCGGTGCGGGCCGGCAACGCCGCCGCCACCCAGCGGCAGAACGACGTCTACGGCGAGGTCATCCAGGCCCTGGTGGCGGCCGAGCATGCCGGGCTGCCCGCCGACCCTGGCATCGACGCCCTCCTGCCGGCGCTCGGCGAGGAGATCGTGCGGATCTGGCGGCAGCCTGACGCAGGGATCTGGGAAGTGCGCGGGCCGGAGCGGCGCTTCGTCCATAGCGCCCTGATGTGCTGGCAGGGCCTCCAGCTGTTGGTGGAGTGGGCCGAGGCGCGGACGCGCACCAGGGTGCCCGTCGTGGATGCCAGTACGGTGGCCCGCTGGGCGGCCGAACGCGACACGATCAAAGCCGACATCCTCCAGCACGCCTTCGACCCGGATCTCCGGGCCTTCACCCAGTACTACGGCGGGCGGGAACTGGACGCAGCGGTGCTGCTGATGGCGACGAACGGCTTCCTGCCGCCCGACGACAAGCGACTTGTCTGCACGATCGACGCGATCTCGCGGGAGCTGACCGACCCCGCCGGCTTTGTCCGCCGCTATATCCCCGCGGCAGACGGCCGCGTGGACGGACTCACGGACGACGAGGGCGCGTTCCTGGCCTGCAGTTTCCACCTGGTCCAATCGCTGGCCTACATCGGCCGCACCGCCGACGCCAACGAGTTGTTCGGCAAGCTCCTCGCGCTGCGCACCCCCCACGGGGTGATGACCGAGATGTGGGACGCCGAGCGGAAGCGGCCGGTCGGCAACATGCCCCAGGCCTTCACGCTCTGGTCGCTGATCGGTGCCGCTCTGGCCCTTGAGGTCCGGCCCGGCGGCGGCACCGGCCACGTCGTGCTCCCCGGGCAGCGCACCCAGAACACAACAACGACGGTCGCCGTGTGACCAAGGCCGCGCCCACAGCTGCCGCCCGGAGGCATCCGTCCCGATGGCCGGACCGCAGCCCGAGCCGGACCTGCCCCCGCCGGCCCCTGATCCGGGGCCGGCGGGGACTTTCCGAAATCTCGGAAGACGAACACGGACAGACAGACATGTGAGAGCGGGCGGTGAAGTGCCCGGACCAATCACCAATCCCGATGAATAGGAGAGGCACCGTACGTGGGAGCTCTGTTGTGGCCGCACCAGGAGGAGGCAACCGAAAGCGTTGCCAAGGTGCTCGCCCAAGACCGCAAAGCTGTGCTGCTGATGGCCTGCGGAACAGGCAAGAGCCGTACTGCGGCAGCGGTCGTCAACACGATGCTTGACCATCCAAGCGGCCACATCCTCGTCGGAGCGCCCACGCTGGATCTTCTCTCCCAGATGCTCCAGCAGTGGATCGACGCCTTCGGCCGCAGGTGGCTCGGCGAGATCCTGGCAGTGTGCACCGACAAGGAGCTCCTGTCGGCCCAGGTCTTCCGCGGCGGGCCGGGCGCAGGCGTCAGCAGCAACCCCGCAGACATCGCGCACCAGCTGGGACCTGACCGCAGGGTGACTACTGCGGTCACCTACCAGAGCCTGCACACCCTGGTTGCAGCCCACCGTGACCACGGGCTGCAACCATGGGACCTGGTGATCGCCGACGAAGCGCATCGCACTGTCGGCGTCAACAACAGCTGGTCCGTGATCCACGACGAACGGCTGCTCCCGTCCCGGCTGCGCCTGTCGATGACCGCAACACTGAAGGCCGTTATCGGAAGCGAGGACGATGACCGGGCCGTAAGCCTGGACCGGCCGGACCAGGTCGGACCCATCGCGTACAGCCTGCCGTTCAGCCAGGCCATCGAGCGGGACTTGCTCGCGGACTACCGGCTGGTCGTCGCTACTGTCACCGACGACGACATCCGCGCGCTCGTGTCCGACGGCAGCCAGTATCTGACGATCGGCCACAGCAGTGTCGAGGCCGCCGTCTTCGCCAAGGCCATCGCGGTCCTGCGGGCCGCAGCGAAATACGGCTGCCGGCGGATGATCACCTATCACGCCACGATCGCCGCCGCCAAGGCGTTCGCGCTGGTCCTCCACCAGGCGATGGAGCACCTGCCAGCGGAGGAACGACCGGCATCGCTGTGGACCGGACACGTCAACGGCGAGCAGCGCCGCGAGACTCGCCGACGGGTCTTGGACCGGCTGCGCACCGGGACCGACGCCCTGACGGTGGTGACCAACGCGAAGCTCCTGACCGAGGGCGTCGACGCACCGGAAGTCGACTCGGTTGCCCTCATCGACGAGCGCGGCTCCGTCATCGACCTCATCCAGATCATCGGACGTGCCCTGCGCCGCGGTGACCGGAACAGTCCCAAGACCGCCACCGTGATCATTCCCGCACTTGTCGGTCCCGGCGATGGCGGAGATGAGGAGGCTGCCTCCGCCTCAGCAGTGCTGGCACCGGTGATGGCCATGGCCGCAGTGGACGACCGGGTTCGTGTGACGCTCGACCGTGCCAGACGGGGCCGGCACACCACACACTCCGGCTCCGGTGGCGGGCCGAGCTCCTCGCTCCCGGACTGGATCTCCTTCGAGGGCACCGCGGTCCCGGAGAGCTTCGTCCAGGCGATCAGGGTGTCTGCTCTCGACGCCTCTGCCTCCCGCCGCGAACACATCCTGGACGCGCTGGCCGCCTTCAAGGCCGAGCACGGCCATCTTCTCGTCCCCCTGGACTGGGTCAGCCCCGCCGGGGTCATGGCCGGCAGGTGGCTCGCCAACATCAGGAGGAGGCCCGGCTACCTGCCCCCCGCCATCCGTCAGCGCCTGGATGAACTCGGTGTGGTCTGGAACAAGCTCGACGCGGCCTGGGACCAGTTCATCACCGACCTGGCCGCGTACAAAGAGGAGTACGGGGATCTGCTGGTTCCGAGCGCCTACGTCACCCCCGAAGGGCGGAGGCTCGGCTACCGCGTCCAGCACGCCCGTGCGGACTACGACCGCTACACCCCCACCCAGCGCAAGCAACTGGACGACCTGGGCTTCGTCGTGAGTGACCTGGAGCGGCGCCGTCAAGTCTGGATGGGGCTCCTTCGGCAGTACATCGCTGACACCAGGCGCCGGCGCGTGGTGCAGAGCTACGTCACACCTGATGGCGACAAGCTCGGCGCCTGGTTCAACACCGTCCTCGTCAAGGCCCGCCGGGGACAGCTTTCCGATGAGCACCGAGCGGAACTTGTTGCGGTGGGAGCCGATATCCCCCTCCCGAGGGATGCTCCGAATCGTCCTGGCCTCGACCCCGACCCCACGCATGCCTCTACCGCCGTGCTCTGACGGTGAGGTCCGCCCTGATCACCGTGCCGCTGCGAGGAGCCCTCCCCGTGCCCAGGGACCTGGCCGCACGGCTGCAGATTGCCGCAGCGGCGTCGCCGCTAAGCCCGCCCTGGAGGTCTACGTATGAAGATCGAGATAGTCCTGATGTCTGTTCCTCGGGTCGCGGCCGTGCGGGTTGCCAACCAGCGAATGGGCGGGACCTGGGGGCCACAGCGGTGAGCACGGCCGACGTCGCACCCCAACTTCCTGCCCTTGTCGCCGCCCGGGTACCGCGAGACGCATGGCCGACCATGAACGCAGCGAACCCCCTGCGGTTCGCGGTACTCGGCGCCCCGGTTCTTCACACCACGGCGCTCACCCGCCGCGGGCACCAGGCCGCCACCTACCCCGGGCCTGGTCTGATCGTCCCGGCTCCGGGACTACCGCTCACCGCGGGGCTCTTCAGCCTGGACGCGATCGATGACGCTGCCGCCGGGCAGGTCCGCCAGCTGAGCACGACCTTACCCACCGTGCCGGTGATCGTCATCGGGCGGCTCCTCGCCAAGGTCGGCGCCCCCACCCGCCTGAGCGCGGCCGCCGTCGCCGCCCGGCACAGCCTGCTGCCCGATCGTCCCACCGCTCCATCCCTGCAAGGAGAACGTCCAGCATGACCGGAGGGACGGCCGGCCCGGCCGAGCTTGCGGAGTACCTCCAGCTCAAGAAGCGGAAGGAGGAGAAGGCACGCCTAAAGGAGGAGATGAAGCTCCTGGCGGACCCCACGACGGACTTCAGCATCCTTCAGGACCGCGTCTTCGGGCGGCTGCTGCGAGCGGTCTGCGCCAGCGGCGTCGTGCCGGAGCCGTTCAGGGACGAGCTGGTGCTGCGGGTGAGCGCCGGCCGGTGCCGCGCACCGTACCTGCGCGCCCTGTTGCTCGGCGACAAGGTGCCCGGCGTCATGCCGCTGGCTGTCGTGGCGTGGGAGGCGATGGCAGCGGCACCGCACAAGGCGGTCGCCGTGCTGACCGCCCACCACCAGGCCACCGACGAGTGCGCCCGGCTGGTGGTCCGCCAGGTCCCGGTGTCCGGGGACGGAGTGGCCGTCCAGGCCGCCTGCCGCTCGGACGCCGGCTTCGTCCACGGCGCCGCGGCCTTCGCCCACACCCTGGAGGCGGCACAGGACCTGGCCGTCCTGAGCCTGCTCGGACACCTCAGCGGAGCCCACCCGGTCGCCCAGAGCGAGCCGGACGGGGACGGCTGGTCGCCGTACGGTGCCAAGCCGGCACCGGAACCTCCGGCCGCTGCTCCGGGGGCGTTCCACACCGAGCTGCTGCGGCTGTGCGCGCTGGAGACGGTGGCGCCGGCGGTCCTGGCCGAGATCTCCGCCCGGGTCCGCGCGGGCGCCCTGACAGCACGCGACCTCCACCTGGTCCTGTTCCGGGCCGCCGGGCCGCAGTGGGAGCCGGTACGCGTGACCGCGCTGGAGGCCGCGGCGGCCCCCGGCAAGGCCCAGGCCGTGCTGAAAGCCCACGCCAAGGAGGCAGGGGCCCTCAGGCCGGTGTACCAACAGGAGCCGGCCGCGGACCCCGCCGACTTGGGGGAGCGCCATGCCGTCCGAGTCGTCTACGAGGTCGGCGAGCACGTGCACGAGGTGACCAGCGGCCTCTACCGCTCGCCGACGACGGCCCTCTCCGTCGCCGCGCTCCGCCTGCTGGCCGACCTCGCCGGCCTTCCCACGCCCGACCTCGCCGGACCGGCCGCCGCAGACCCTCAGGGAGGTGAGAACAACATCGCCACGCTGCGCGAGATGGAGCAGGCGATGCTCCTGACCGGTCTGCAGATCGAGGACGACGACGAGCTGACCGGCACCTCCTTGATGTTCAACTGCCGTATCACGTGCAGCGCCGGCGGCCGGGACCTCGAGTCCCGCGGGAGTGGGGCGAGCACCGCAGGCGCCCGGGTCAAGGCGGCGGACGCGATGCTGCGGCTCGTTCTCGACCTCCCCAGACTCGACCCCCACCCCAGGCAGCCACCACAACTGCCGGTGAGGATGGTGGCCCCGCCGGAGCTCACCGACGGCCGGGATCCGCTGCGGGTGCTGAAAGTGCTGCGCGACCGGCGGACGATCACCGACGTGACGGAGGACGTCGGCGCTCCGACCGGCCCGGCCCACAGCCCGCGGTTCCCCTGCACCTTCTCCTGCCGCATCCAGGGCGCCGCCTACTCGGCCACCGCCCGCGCCGTCGGCAAGCAGACTGCCCGGCGCGAGGCCGCACGAGCCCTGCTGCGTCGGCTCGGCACCGTCCCCCTCCCCGCCACCGTCACCGCGCCGGCCGCACCACCGGCCCCCGAGCCCGTGCCGGTCCCGGCGCAGCGCCGCGCTCCGGCGGCGAGCGCCGCCGAGGTGGTGGCGGCCGAGCGGGCGGTGTGCGAAGTGCTGCTGGACGGTGCGGCGATGGTCGCCGAGCCGGTGGACGGCGGCATGGCGATGTCAGTGTTCCGGGTGGACGGCGCTGCTCTGCCGGGCGGCTGCCCCGCACCGCTGCTGGAGGCCGACCTGGAGCTGGTCCTCCCTCACATGGGCGTGGGCGTTCGGGCGGTGGCCGTTGCCGTCTGGCGGGTGCCGGTGCGGCTGCTGACCGGCATCCTGGCCCGGCTGCCGGACCAGGGCCTGCATCCGTCGGTGCGGCTGTGGGCGCGGGCGACCCGGCTCGCGCTGACCGCGATCGCGGCCGGGCTGCTCTACCCGACCCTGGACGCCGGCGACCGCGACGTGTGGCGCCTGGGCCCGCTCCCCGCAGGGCTGGCCGCCGAGGCCGCGGGGCTTGCCGACGCGATGCCGGCCCACGCCCACTGCGTGCCGGCCGCCCGCGCGCCGTACCGGCTGTGGGCGCCGCGCACCGTGCTGCGCCAGTACCTGGACGCCGTGGCCGAGGCGGTGGTCCGCGGTCCCGGCACCGCCGCCGTCCTGGGGACCGGGCCGTGGAGCGGCCCGGTCCCGCGCCCGCAGCAACCGCGGCTCCGGGCCTGGTGCGACCAGGTGGAGCGCAGCATCGGACACCGGCTGCCGGCGCTGGTCGTGACCATCCGGCAGCCGTCCGAGGGCAGCCCCCTGGACACCGACCTGCTGTGGGTCCAGCTGGGCGTGCGCACCACCACCACGCGCGGCGGGCGCCTCCACCTCGTCCCTGCTGCGGAGTACCTGCCCGTCGCGGGCTGCGACCTGGCCCGGCTGGAGCGGGTCCGAAGCGCGCTGAGGGCGGCCGAGCCCGCCTGGCCGCCGCTGGGCCGGCTGCTGGAGCAGGAGCGGCCCGGCCGGTTCACCGTCCGCCCTGCCGAAGCGGCGCTGCTCCTGGGCGAGATGGGCCAGCGCCTCACCCGGGCCGGCGTCGAGGTCGCCTGGCCCGGGCACTGGGCGATGGGGCTGCAGCTGCGCACCGTCGTCGGCTCCCGCCCCGTCCCTGAGGCCACCGACGCCCCGCACCGCTTCGGCCTCGCGAACCTGCTGGACCTCCGCTGGCAGCTCGCCCTCGACGGCGACCACCTCACCGAGGCGGAGATGGACGCCCTCGCCGCCTCGGGCCGGCCGCTGCAGCAGGTGCGGCGGCGCTGGGTCCTTCTCGACAGGCCCACCGCCCACCGCGCCGGCCACCGCGACATCGGCACCCTCGACGTCCCCCAGGCCCTGGACGCCGCGCTGACCGGCTGCGCCGCCGTCGACGGAGTGGACCACCCCTGCGATCCGGCCGGACCGCTCGCCGACCTGGTCGAAGCGCTGCGCCCCGGTGCCCGCGAGCCCGTGCCCGCGCCCGCCGCGCTGACCACCGCGCTGCGCGACTACCAGGAACGCGGCATGAGCTGGCTGGCCCACACCCTGGACCTCGGCTTCGGCGCCGTCCTGGCCGACGACATGGGCCTGGGCAAGACCGTCCAGACCCTCGCGCTGCGGCTTCACCGCCGGGAACAGATCGCCCGGCCCCACCCGGACCTGATCGTCGCACCGGCGAGCATGATCACCGTCTGGCAGCGCGAGATCGCCCGTTTCGCCCCCGGCACCCCGACCCGTATCTACCACGGCCCCGAACGCACCCTGGAGGGCGTCACCGCGGACACGGTCGTCATCACCACCTTCGGCACCCTGCTGCGCGACGTCGACGCCCTGGCCGGCTTCCCGGTCGACCTCCTCATCGTCGACGAGGGGCAGTTCGCCAAGAACCACCTGAGCCTCACCGCCCGCGCCCTGCGCCGCATCCGCAGCACACGGCGCATCGTGCTGACCGGCACCCCGCTCGAGAACCGCCTCCTGGACCTGTGGTCGGTCGCAGACCTGGCCAACCCCGGCCTCTTCGGGACAGTGCGCGTCTTCGGCGAGCGCTTCGCCCGGCCGATCGAGGCGGACCCCGGCGGCGAGGCGACCCGCCGCCTGTCCCGGCTCATGAGCCCGTTCCTGCTGCGCCGCCGCAAGAGCGACGCCCACATCCTCCAGGAACTTCCCCCGAAGATCATCTCCCACCGCTGCATCCCGCTGACGCCCGAACAGGCCGTCCTGTACGAGCGGGTAGCCCAGGAGGCGATGGAGCGCATCCGCACCGCCGAGTCGCCGCACCGGCACGCAATGGTCCTGACGCTCCTGTCCGAGTTGCGGAAGATCTGCAACACCCCCGCCCACTACCTGAAGGAGGAGCCGCAGGAGCCGGGCACCTACGACGTGCCGGCGGCGCGGCGCCGCTCGGGCAAGCTCGCGGCCCTCGACGAGCTCGTCGAACAGGTCCTCCAGGAGGAGAGCGGCGGGGGCGCGCTGGTGTTCACCAACTACGCCGTGATGGGGCGGCTGCTGGTCGCCCACCTCAAGGCGCAGGGCATCGCACCCTTGTTCCTGCACGGCGGCGTCCCGCCCGGCCCCAAGCGGCAGCACCTCGTCGACGCCTTCCAGGACGGGCTCAGCCCGGTCCTGATCAGCACGATGAAGGCCGGCGGCAACGGGCTGACGCTCACCCGCGCCACGGACGCGATCCTCTACGACCGCCCCTGGAACCCGGCCGTCGAGGACCAGGCGACCGACCGCGCCCACCGCTTCGGCCAGGACAGCACGGTCCGCGTCCACCGGCTGACGACCGAGCTGACGGTCGAGGACCGCGTCGACGCCCTCCTTCACCACAAGCGGATCCTGGCCGACGCCGCCGTTCCCCATGCCGCGGAGACCGCGCTCGGAGAGCTCTCGAACGGCGAACTCGCCGACCTCATCACCCTCGGAGCACGCCCATGACCCCCAACGGCCCGTGGGCCCAGGCCTGGCAGCTCGCCGCGCAGCAGGCCGCCGCCCACCAGCACACCTTCCTTCAGGCAAGCGCGATCCACCTCGCGGGCGGAGTCGGCGACCTGAACCTGGCCGCCGGGAGGGCCACCGGGCTCGTCACCGCCCACCAGGACGAGCCGGCCCGCGCCCAGCTGGACCTCGTGCCGTTCACCGCCGACGAGCAGGCCACGCTCGCCGCCGCCCTCGCGGCCGGCCCGCACCGGGAACTGCTGCTCGCCGGGCACCTCCCGGCAGCGCTCACCGACTCCGACCACACCGGCGGCATCAACATCGCCCCCGACCCCGGGCACTTCACCTGGGACTGCTCCTGCGGCCAGGCACCCTGCCGGCACACCGCCGCCCTCGCCCACGCCGTCACCGACCGCCTCGACGCCGACTCCGCTCTCCTCCTTCTCCTACGGGGGCTTGGCGAGCACCGCCTCACCCAGCTCCTCCACGACCACGCCCCCGGCGCCCGCCCCAAGCGCCAACACCAGTACGCCGCGCTCGTCCCCGCCCACCAGGCCTTCCAGGCCCGGCCGGCCGCGCTGCCCACCCCTGCGGCATCCGAACCCCTCCAGGAGCCGAACGCCGTCACGTTCGCCGACGCGCCGCTGCCCGCACCGCCCGAACCCGCCCCCGCGCTCGCCCAGCTGCGCCACCTCGCCGCCCTCGCGGCCGACGAGGCCCGGTACCTCCTCGCGGGCCGCGGCACGCCGGACAGCGACCCGGTCAGCGACGCCGTCCGCATCGCCGCCGCCCTGCCCGCCGCCGGAAAGGTACCCGACCTCGCGCACCACCTCGGCCTGGAACCCGACGAACTACGCCTGCTTCTGGCCGCCCACGTAGCGGGCGGCGCGGCCGGAGTACGGGCCGCCCGGACGGACTTCCCCGCCGACCCGGCCCTGCTGGAGCGAGCACAGCGGGCCATCGCCCCGCTCCGGCCCGCCAGTCGGGCACCCCTGTCGGCCGAGGGCAACCGGATCACCGACACGCTCGTCGGCGTCCAGGTCCGCGTCGACCCCGACGGGAACTGGCACCCGTTCACGGCGGCCGACGGCGACTGGAGGCTCGCCGGGCCGGCGGCCCAGGACGCCGCGGGCGCGTACCGCGACGCTCTCGCATCCCGCCGCATCCGCACGAAAGTGCTCTCCCAGGACCGAGGTCGGCATGCCTGAGCTGACGGCCGTCCAGGTTCCGGCGGCATCCGCATGAGCGGGTCGGTGCCGGTGAGCGGCACCTCGCAGAGGAACACGGACCTCGAGAGGATCGTGCGGGACGAACTCAAATGGTCGATGTCGGGTTTCGCCAAGCGGGTTCGCGAGCGCTGCGCGGCCACCGGCCAGCCCCGGTCCGTGAGCACCAGCACGGTGTCGCGATGGTGCGCGGGGGCGCACCCGGGGCCGGATCTGGCGGCCGCGGCGTGCTACGTCCTCACCCAGGCGTGCAAGCGCCCAGTGACACCCGAGCACCTGAGGTGGCCCCCCGAGGATGTGAGGGTCGCCGAGCAGGCGCTCCAGTACGGCGACCTGACCCACGCGGTGCGGATGCTGAGCCGACTGTGGCAGATGGACGCCGTCCCCGGAAGCGCGTCGGTACGAGCGATGCCGTTCGCCGCGACGCCCCCTGCGCTGGAGGCGCTGGTCATGCTGCCCGACCCCGAGATCGCAGGGTCCGGGCAGCGCCGGGTGACCGTGGCGGACATCGAGTTGCTGGACGCGCACACCGACCTGTACGGCAGGACGGACGCCCGGCACGGCGGCGGGCGGTTCCGCTCCGTGTTCGCCGGCTTCCTGGCCGCCCACGCTGTTCCGCTGCTCGAAGGCGGGTACAGCACCGGGCGCGGGCGGCGACTGCTCGGCAGCGTCGCCGACGCGGTGCTCGCGCTGGCGAGCATGGCCTACGACGACCAACTCCCGGGCCTGGCGCAGCGGTACGACGTGCAGGCGATGCGGCTGGCGCAGGCGATCGGTGATCGCGGCCGGCTGGCGCGCGGCTGCATCCACCAGGCACGGCTGGCGGCGGTGCGGGGGGACGGCCGGGAGGTGCTGACCCACGCCCGCAGCGCGGTGGTCGCGGCCACCGGCTCTCCCGCGCTGGTGCGGGCGTATGTCGCGGTGACGGAGGCAAGGGCCTGGGCCTACAACGGGGACGCCGGCCAGTGCCGGGCGGCGGTGGAGCGGGCGCGGGCGGCGTTCAACCGGGCCGGGAGCGGGTCGGACCCGCGGTGGCTGGCGTGGCTGGACCGCCCGGAGCTGGAGGGCCAGGCCGCGTGGGCGCTGGCGATGGCCGGGCTGGTCAAGGAGGGCAGGCAGGCGCTGAAGGTGGCGATGGGCCTGTCGCCGGAGCGCACGCGCGACAGCGTGGAGCTGCTGATCACCGGTGCCGAGCTGGCCCGGCTGCGCGGGGACCGGGCGGAGCGCGAGGAGTTGCTGGCGAGGGCGAAGACGACGGCGCAGCACCTCAAGAGCCGCCGGCTGGCGCGGCGCCTGGCCGACGCCGCCGCGGGCGGCCCGCTCCACGACTTCTGACCCCGGGCCGACCGGGCCGGGCTGCCGGTGGTCAGGGAGCCGATCAGGCCGCGGTGGAGCCGAGCCAGCTGAGCCTGGAGCGGACGTCGATCGCCGCACGGGGCCGGGCCGCCTCGCCGGGGACCGGGGTGCCGACGTACAGGTAGCCGAGCAGCTGCTCGTCGTCTCCGATGCCGAGGTGCTTGCGAACCTGCGGCGCCTCCGGGCAGGGGCCGCCGAACCAGACTCCGCCCCAGCCGCGCGCGTCCAGGAGCAGCAACAGGGTGATGGCCATCGCGGACGTCGCTGCCAGCTGCTCCCAGCGCGGGACGGTCGGGTGGTCGCGGGGCTGGAAGACGAGGCCGAGCATCAGCGGTGCGCGCAGGTGCTTGGCGGCGATCCGCTCGGCCAGGTCGGCGGTGGGCGCGGCCTCGGCGGCGGCTTCGCCGAGCCGGGCCCGGGCGTCGCCACAGATCGCGATCACGCGCCAGGGACGCAGCTGCCCGTGGTCGGGCGCAGTGGCCGCAGCCGCCAGCAGGTCGAGGAGTTCGGCCTCGCCAGGGGCAGGCTCGGTGAGGCGGATGGTGCTGCGCCGGGCGCGGATCGCCGCCTCGGTGCCGACCGCGGCGGGCCGGGAGTCGGAGGTGGAGGTCACCGGGCTGCTCCCGGGGTGCCGGTCTGCGCAGGGGCCGGCACCTCGGCGGGACCCGGGGTCGTCAGGTCGGGGGCGCCCCGGGTGAGGCGGTCGAGCAGGGGCGCAGTGGCGGCGGTGGTCACGACCGCCATGAGAACCATGATCGTGAACAGGCCGGTGGAGATGACGCCGAGCTGGAGGCCGATGCCTAGGACGACGATCTCGGTGATCCCGCGGCAGTTCATCAGGGTGCCCATCAGCGCCGACCACCGCCAGTCGCAGCCGGCCAGCCGGGCCGCCCCGGCGGCCCCGATCCACTTGCCCGCCACGGCGACGGCCAGGACCAGAGCGGCCCAGCCCCACTGGCCGGCCGGGAGGTGGGCGAGGTCGGTGTGCAGGCCGAGGTCGACGAAGAACAGCGGGAGCAGCACCGGGACGAAGACCGCCTGGAGGCGGGCGGCGGTGCGCTCGACGGCCGGCAGGCCGCGCGGCACCGTCGCGCCGAACAGGAACGCTCCGAAGGCGGGGTGGACGCCGATCCGGTCGGTGGCGCACGCGGCCAGGAGCAGCCCGGCGACCAGCAGCACCGTCACCAGGTCATCCGAGCTGCGGGCGACGCGCTCCAGCATCCACTTCAGCACCGGGCGGGCCAGGGCCAGGGCTGCGGTGAGGGCAGCGGTGAACGCGAGGGCGGTGAGTGCATCCAGCGGGGAGCCGGCGGTGGCCAGGGCGGTGACGGCGATGAGCAGGCACCAGGCGAGCGCGTCGTCGGTGGCCGCGCACGCGAGGGCGAAAGCGCCCAGGCGCGTGGTGGCCAGGCCCCGGTCGGTGAGGATCCGGGCGAGGACGGGGAACGCGGTGACGGACAGCGCGGTGGCGACGAACAGGACGAACGGCAGCCGCTGCACGCCGGGCGGGGCCAGGGCCGGGTACATCACGACGGCGAGCCCGGCACCGAGGCCGAGCGGCAGCAGGATGCTCCCGGCGGCGACGGAGGCCACGGCGCGGCGGGTGGTCCGCAAGGAGCGGAAGTCGAGTTCCAGGCCGACGAGGAAGAGGAACGCGAGCAGGGCGATGTTGCCGAGCACCGAGGTGTAGGGCAGGACGGTGGCCGGCAGCAGGGCGTGCTGGACACCGGGGGCGACCCAGCCGAGCAGGGAGGGGCCGAGGAGTATACCGACGGCCATCTCGCCGATGACGGGCGGCTGGCCGAGGCGGCGGGCGGCCCAGCCGCCGGCCTGGCAGGCCAGCACCACGGCCGGGACGGCGAGGAGGACGAGCGAGAGCGGAGTGGACAACAGGGTCTCCGGGCGAAGGGCCGGCCTGGAGTGCGGGCTCCGAGAGCGGCCGGGCAGGGATCGACATGCAGGGCGGGCAGCTGCTCGACGGCAGCGGCGTCGAGGCCGGGCGTTCGGTCAGGCCGTGGGGAACAGGGCCTGGTAGAGCGGGTCAGCCCGGAAGGGGCCGCCGTGGTGGGGGGAGGTCAGCGAGGCGTGGTGCTCCTGGCCGCCGGTGGTGCGCAGCGTGGCGGAGAGGTGGTAGTCCGGGTGGATGCCGTCGTCGCTGAGTGCTGTTTCGATGGTGAGTTCCAGGACGTCTCCGGGTGCGACCGGCACGGGCTGGTCGAAGAGCGGGAAGTAGATGCTGGCCCAGTTGGTCTTCATGCGCAGCGCGTCGAGCGGTTCCTCGTCGGGCAGGCACCAGAGGTTGAGCCAGGTGAGCACGCCGTCGACGTGGCCGGCCCGGGTGATGGCCAGGCGGGTGGTCGTGCGCTGCTGCGTGCGCAGGTCGCCGTTGAAGTCGAGCACTTCGACGGGCCGGCCCTCGCAGAGGAGGGCGTCGGTGTTGGGGTTCTCGATGCGCAGCCGGATGTCGAAGGGGCTGCCGTGCCAGTCGAAGATGTGCTGCAGGTACGGCAGGGCCTCCTCGGCGAACGCGACGGGCTGGCCGGGCAGTAGGCCGGGGAGGTGGACGGGGGCGGCGAGGGTCACCGCGCGGTGCGGCACCACCAGGCCCCCGGGCGCCAGGTGGCGGTCGCGGGCGTCGGTCAGGACGGCTGCCGCGCCTTCGGCGCCGGCCAGCGAGCCGATGATCTCCGCCACGCAGATGTCGGCCCTGGGTGCGAACTGGAGGGCGGTCGACTCGCCGTGCAGCAGCGTGATCATGTCGCGCTCGTCGAGGGTCTCCAGGGTGCCGGCGGCCGTGTGGAAGGCGTCCGCGATGACCTCGACGGCCACCGCGGTGCGGGCTCCGGCCTGCACGCTCTCGCGGGCCCACAGGAGGTCCTCGCCGGTGCCGATGTCCAGGACGCGCCGGCCCGGGGCGAG
Organism: Kitasatospora sp. MBT63; assembly: GCF_000710465.2. GTDB lineage: Bacteria > Actinomycetota > Actinomycetes > Streptomycetales > Streptomycetaceae > Kitasatospora. The sequence goes on from NZ_JAIZ01000061.1 coordinate 40,865, forward strand.
CTTGGCCAGCGCCGCGAGGAAGCGCTGGTTGCGCTCGTGGTCGGTGGTCATGGTCGAGTAGAGGAACCCGTCGTAGATGGGGTACTCGCCGACCGTCGGCCACAGGGCCGCCCTGCCTTCCCGCCCGGGCTCCGGGTCCACCTCCACGAGCACGGTGTGTCCGTGTACCTCAAGCTCTCGGGTCTTGTGCATGGTCAGCCTTTCGCGGGTGTTCGGACGGTCGGGCGGGGTCTGCGCTCGGTGCTCGGCCGCCGGTCGCCGCAGTTTCGGCGGCCGGAAGCGGTGCTCGGCCGCCGAGCGGGCGCGGCGGCTCGGCCCGGCGGCCGTGCTTGCCGGGCTCGGGTGGTGCGCGGTCGGGGGTCAGGTGCGCAGCAGGGGCAGGGTGGTGCAGCGCAGGGAGCCGGGGATGCGGGTGACCTCGGAGTAGTCGACGGCCAGGACCTCGAGTCCGAGGGCGGTCAGGGCGGCGGCGATGCGGTCGCTGCCGGCGGCGACGACGACCGTCATGGGGCCGATGGCCAGGACGTTGACCTGGACGGCGCGGGCCTCGGCGTCGGTGACGGGGACGAGGTGGTCGAAGTGGGCGTCGAACCAGCGGTTCTGGTCGGCGGTGAAGACCTCGCGGTGGATCAGGGCGGTGCCGGGCGCGACCACGGCGAGGTGGTCGTCGAGGTGCACGATCCCCTTGACCGCGAAGGGCACCGGGACGACTTCGCGGCCGATGCCGTGCCGGGCAAGGGCGTCCTGGAGGGCGGCCGCGCCGTCGGGGCTGGTCTCCTCGCTGAGGCCGACGAGGACCCGGGTGGTGTCGGGGAGCAGGACGTCGCCGCCCTCGATCGTGCCGCGCGCGAGGTCGACGGGCTGGACGCCGAGGGCGGGGTCGGCGAGGGCGTCGGCCTCGGGCAGGCGGTGCTCGGAGTTGAGGCGGGCGCGGATGAGGAGGTGGTCGACGGCGAAGGCGATGTCGCGGGGGTAGTGCTGCACGGAGCAGCCCGGAGCGTCGGGGAGCAGGACCACGTCGGTGCCACGGTCGCGGAGCAGGGCGATCAGCCGGTCCTGCTGTGCGCGGACGGCGCCCGGGTCGTAGGTGCCCCAGGTGCTGGTGGCCTGCTGGCGGGCGAGGACCGGGTGGACGCCGGGGCCGTCCAGGGGGCGGGTGAAGTCTCCTGCGTGGCGCATGGCCACCCGCTCGAGGGTGCCGTACTCGGTGGCGACACGGACAGCGTGGTCCACGGGTCCTCCAGGGATCGGTGCGGGCGCGGTGGTGTGCGGGGTGGAGGCGGTCCCGGCACGGCCCGGTGGGTCTGCGGGGGCGGGCGCTGTCAGGCGCGCCCGCCCCCGCAGGGCCCGTGGGTCAGCCGGCCGCGCCGGGCTGGGCGCACTGGGCGAGCCAGGGCGCGGCCTCGGCGACCCGGTTGAGGTTCGTGGGAACCAGGGCCGGGTCGGTGCCGTAGTCGTCCAGGGCGGTGGCGAGGAAGCCGATCATCGTGTCGTCGCCGTAGTCGCGGGCGGCGAGGTGGGTTCCGCACCTGCCGCAGAATCCTCGGGCCGTCTTGCCGGGGTAGGTGTCGAACCAGGTCGGCTCACCGCCCTCGCCGGTCCACTCCAGCCCGTCCGCCCGGAACCCGACCCACCACTGGAACGGCGCGCCGGAGCGCTTGGCGCAGTGGGCGCAGTTGCACACGTGCGGGTCGTCCACCGGCCCGGTGACGGTGAAGCGGATCCAATCGCACAGGCAGCCGCCGGAGCGGACCTTGAGGTCGGGGCCGGTTGCGGCAGCGACGATGGCAGTGGCAGTGGCAGTGGCGGTGGCGGTGGCGGTGACGACGGCGTCGGACACTAGTTCAGTTCCCTTGCACGGTAGGCCAGTTGGGTCCACCAGTGTGCCATCGCGCAGAAGATCTGGAGGAAGCCCTCCAGGGCCTGCGGCAGGTCGAGGTGGAAGAGGTCACTCTGACGGACGAACCGGGCCAGGCCCTCGATGTGGGCCTCCTCCACGCTCATGCCGCCGACCTGCGCGGCCTCGTGGCCCTCGTCGAGGTGGAGCCGGTAGTAGTAGTCCAGGTTCTTCAGCTGCGCGCCGCTGGACTGGATGGTCAGCTCGCCGTACCGGTCGGTGATGGCGCGCAGGATCTCCGTCTCGGCGACGGCGACGCCCTCGGTGGCGTAGTAGCCGCCGGCGATGAGGCCGGTCATGTGGCTGTTCACCAGGACCTGGTGCTGGAGGACCAGCTTGGCGGTCTCGTCGGCAGGGACGTGGCCGTTAACGAGCAGGCCGAGGTCGGCGAGCAGCGCGCGGGTGTAGAGGATGTAGTGGGCGGGGACCTTGCCGGGCTCGCCGCCCTCCTCCAGGAAGTTGCGGTCGAACTCGTGCCCCAGCGCCGGGCAGGAGCCGTAGACCTGGCTGGCCGCCAAGCGCAAGAACTGCGCGTTGTGCCGGGCGAAGACCGCCAGCTCCGCGATGTACATGCGGGCCTGCGCCGCGGTGAGGGTCGCGGGGTCGACCAGGGAGCGGATCTGCCGGTAGACCGCGTCGATCATGGGCCTGAGGTGCTTGTCGACGAGGTCGTCGCCGCTGTCGCGGGTGCCCTGGAGGGTGGCGTGGATGTAGCCGCGGGTCTCCGGGTTCGCGGCCAGGTACACCTCGACGAGGCTGGTACCGCGCAGGCTGTCGAGCGTGGGCGCGGTGGCGGTGGTGGTCACGCGGTCTCCTCGGGCGTGGTGGTGAGGCTCAGGCCGCCGGTGGCGCCGAGCGTGCGGATCGCGGCGAGCACCTGCGGGTCGTCGGGCAGGGTGGTGGGGCCGGCGTTGAGGCGCTCGACCAGGTCGGGGGTGAGGACGGCGGGGTCGGCCGCCGTCTCGCAGCCGCGCAGGAACGCCTGCTCGCCGGTGACGATCAGCCGGTAGGGGGCGCGGACAGCGACGCTCGTGCCGGGCCCGAGCGCGACGGCGGCGAACGCCGCGGCGACCTCGTCCCGGGCGAGGTCGAGTTCGGTCTGCTGCCAGCCGCCGTTGCTCAGGACGGTGTACCACCGCTGGTGGGCGTGCTGGGCGGCGGCGGCCGTCGCCCGCTCGGCGGCGGCGGTGAACGCGTCGGCGGCCACCGCGCCCAGGCGGCGGGCGAGCTCGCCCGGGCCGCCGGCCAGCGGCTGCATCGGGGAAGGCCGGCCGGCGTCGGTGTCGGGCTCGCTGGCCAGGAGGTTCTCCAGCAGGTCGGGCGCGATCCAGCCGCGGGCGACCGCGGCGTCGGGGAAGGTGTAGAGGGGGATGGCGACGGAGATGCTGAACTCGTCCTGGCGGCCGACGTGGAAGACGCGCTCGGGCAGGAACAGGGCGTCGCCGGGCTCCAGGGCGAAGTGCTGGCCGTGTTCCAGCAGCCACGTGTAGTCGCCGTACAGCGGCTCGCTGCCGCCGGTGAGCTTGCGGTACTCCTCGGCCGGCCAGCAGTAGAAGTCCTTGGTGCCGGGGCCCTGGTGGGTGAGGACCGCGTTCTCGTAGCCCTCGTGCACGCCGAACGCGGTCCCGCTGTAGTTGCCGACGAAGGCGACCAGCTCGGCGCCGCCGGCCGGGACGCCCCAGCCGTCGATCAGCGCGCCGACGAACTCGCCCAGGCCCGCGGCCAGCGGCTCGGAGACGCTCTCCAGGGTGTTGAGGACCAGGCTGAACCGGTCGGCGCCGATCTGCTCCTGCATCCACGCGACGAAGTCGCCCTGCGGCCAGGCGTCGGCGGCCAGGACCTTGTCCACCAGGTCGGGGCGGTGCTCCTCGCCCACGTACACCCGGGCGTTCGCGGTGATCTCCACTCCGGCGGCGTGGGCCCGCCGGATCGCGGCGAAGCCCTCGAGCACGGCGGCGGGGTTCGCCGCCGACGGGGGGATGATGCCCTTGAACAGGTACGGGCGCGTCATGCCGTCGGTCCTGGCGGGCAGGGTGTCGGTCCAGAACTCGCGGGGCGGGGGCCACTGTCCGGGGGTGCTGCTCATGGCCGGGTACTCCTTCGGTTTCGCGGCCGCGCGGGGGCGGCCGGGTGGGCGTGCACGGGGTGCGGGCCGGGGCGGACTACGCGACGAGGTAGTCCTCGGGGCCGCCGTCGCGGACGGTGTCGAGGGTGAAGCAGTGGTGCCCGCCGCCGAACAGGCGCCGGTGGCGGTGCCGGACCGGGACGACCGTGAAGCCGCGCTGCTCCAGCACCTTGATCAGCTCCGGGTAGAGGGAGTTGACGACGACCGTGCTCTCGTCGATCGACAGGACGTTGATGTCGATGTACCGGGACGCGGTGGGAACGACGAACCCGAACCCGTCGTAGTCGGGCTCGGGCACCGAGCTGGGCGGCGGGTAGATCGCCTCCCAGGTCCGCATCGCCTCCGGCAGGAGGTCGAGGTACTGCGGGTCGCGCAGCAGCATCAGGCCCGGGCGCAGGGGGACGACGATGGAGTCGACGTGGTTGTCGGCGATCCCGGGCAGCCGGTGCCAGCGCAGCTGGGGGAAGGTGCGGGCCAGCCACCGGAAGGCGAGCTCGTGATTGTGGTTGGCGACGTTGACGAGGACGTCGCGGCCCAGGCGGACGCACTGCGCGCCGTCGAAGACCATCTCCAGGCCCAGGCCGTCGATGGGCAGGGCGTGCTCGCCGGCCATCGCCGCGGTGACGTCGATGCCGTTGCGCTCGAAGTAGGCGGTGTCCAGGGAGTGGGCGGCGAGCGCGGGGCGCGGCATGGCCAGCCAGTTCGAGCCCTGCTCGAAGTAGCGGGTGAAGAGCGCCTTGAGGTGGTCGTTCTCGAAGATGCGGCTGCGGATGTGCGGCGCGGTCTCCACGATCGTCTCCCCGAGGACGACCGCGTTGTCGCGGACGTTCAGCGGCGGCGTCGCACCGCTGCTCCACCACGGGGAGGAGACCTGGACGTCCTTGCCGGGGGCCGAGGGGCGCAGCACGCGCACCCCGCAGCCGGCCAGGGCGTCCGCGAAGCCGGTGACGTCCTCGATCAGCTCGTCGACGATCTGCTGCGGGATCGTCAGCTGCCGCTGGCCGTCGGGCAGGTGCGGGGCCACGTTCTCGTAGTAGAACAGGCGCCAGCTGCTGTCGGCGTCGTGCGCGGTGTAGTGGTCGGCGCGGCCGACGACGACCTCGCGCAGCCGGGTGAAGTCGTCGTAGCTGTGCGCACCTTGGGTGGGCGGGTCGAGCTGGGACTGGGGCTTGGTCATGGGTGGCCGCCTCCTCGGCGGCGGGTGCCGGCGCGGGCCGGGCGGGCAGGGGATGCCGCCCGGACCGCGCTGCGGCGGGCCGGTCGTTGGTGGTGAAGAAACGGGGCTGAGCGGTCAGGCGGCCGTGCGTTCGGCGGCCGGGGCCTGGAGCGGTGCGGGCCGGGCGGTGAGACGGGCGATGACGTCCTCGATCACGCACGGCACGTCGGGGGTGGAGCGGCGGCGGAAGAAGTAGCCGGAGCACCACGGCACCTCGCTCCAGCGCTCCACGCGCTCGGCCAGGAGGGCGGTGGCCTCGGGCAGACGACGCCAGGGGATCTTGGGGCACCAGTGGTGCACGGGGTGGTGCATGTCGTCGAGGTGACCGCCGAGCAGGTGCCGGGTGAGCCAGTGCGAGGACCAGCCGCGGGTCTGCAGCAGCACATCGTCGTCCTCGATCAGGCCGGCGTGGTTGCCGAGGTCGGTGATCCAGGTGACCGTCGGCCGCACGAGCACCAGCGGGACCAGCCAGTACAGCACCAGGTCGCCGAGGACGCCGAAGGACCAGCACACGGTGGCGACGGCGGCCCACGCCGCCGCGCGGGCGGCCGGCGCCCAACGGCTCTCCCGCGGACCGCGGGTGACCAGCGTCCGCAGCGCCGACGTCGGCAGCCGCCACAGCGCGGCCCCGCCGATGACCCGCACCACGAACGCGGTCCTGGTCATCGGGGCGCGGACGGTGTGCAGACCTCCGGCCCGGTAGGACTGGAACATCGGATCGGCTCCGCTGCCGAGCTGCGCGTGGTGCACGCCGTGGGTGGCCCGGTAGGGCCGCAGCCCCTCACCGAGCAGCCCGGTCAGCAGGTACCCCACCAGGCGGTTGCCGCGCGCGGTGGCCAGCAGCTTGGCGTGGACGCACTCATGTGCCAGGTTCGAGAGATGCCGCTGGCGCACCCCGATGTACAGCACGGCGAGCAGCGGGCCGACGACGTGCCCCACCAGGGAGCCGGCGAACCCCGCCGCGACGATCGCGCCGACGTCCAGCGCGACGTCCCGCAGGCCGACGCTCGGGGCGCCGCACAGGCTCTCCAGCTCGCCGATCAGCTCCGGCCCCAGCGCCTGCCGGACCGGACCGGACGCGCCGGTCGAGTGCCGGGTGCGCCTCGGTGTCTTCTCGCGCCGGGGTATCGACCACCGGCCGGGCCTGCCCATCTGCTCTCCTTCGAACATCGCTGAGGGCTGGGTGTCGGCTTTCCGTGCACCGCTGTCGGTGGGCGGGGCGCCCCGCCCACCGACAGCAGCACGTCAGCCGATCAGGACGATCGGGGTCAGGCGGCGGCGCCCGGCCGCATGCCGAGCTTGATGCCCGGGCGCATGCCGAGCTTCACGGAGGCGCCGGGGCGCATGCCGAGCTTCACGGTGCCGTTGCCCGGGCGCATGCCGAACTTCAGGGTCTGGTCCATGGGTTCTCCTCTCGGGCCGCGGGCATGCCGCAGCCACGCGTGGTGAATCGGATGGTCGAGCCGCAGACGAGCAGGCTCGAAGGAGCCGGCCGGGGCGCTGCGCCGTAGCGCCGGTGACAAACCGTCGCGCCGAGTGGCCGTGCCATCACGCTAGGACCGGACCGGGGGCGGCGGCAACGGGTCGTGCCGTTGCGTCGGATGCGCCGGACCGTTGCGTCCCCGTTGCGTCCACCATGCCGATGACCTGGGCAACCGCCTGCCGGTGCGGCCGGAATCGCCGACACCGTCCACAGGCCGGAGCCCTGGGTCGATGCGCGCGGTCTTCTGTCCCGCGGCAGCACGCGACTACCTTGAGGCGCTCCAGGGGATCCGCTCCGCCCGGATCGCCACACCATGGTCAACTCCCCTTACCTGCAACCCTGTTGAGAGGAAGTGCGCATGTCCGCGCTGCCCGACCCCATTCGTCTCAAGGCCGACGTGCTGCACGGCCTGCGGGCCCTGCTGCACGAGGAGCGCTTCACCGAGGTGGTCACCCCCGTCGCCCGCCGGGCCGACCTCGGGCCCGGCCGCCGTGTCCCCGCCGCCCTCCACGAGGGCCGGCACCTGCGCGCGATGATCGGCCCGGCGCTGCGCGTCAACGTCCGCGCCGACCTCCCGCGGGTGTACGAGATCGGCCCCTGCTTCCGCCCCGAGGCCCCCGATGCCCTCCACGCCTCCGAGTTCACGATGCTCGACCTGTACGCCGCCGGCCTGACCTTCGAGGGCCTGATCGGCCTCGCCTGGCGCCTGGTCGGCCCGCACCTGACCGCCTACACCCCCGACCGCCTCTCGATCACCGACCACGTCCGCGACGCATTCGGTATCGACCTGCGCACCGAGCCCCTCGGTGACCTGCACACACGTATGGCCGCCCGGATCGGCGCCGATGCGGGCGAGCCGTTCCGCGACGTCCTCGGCCTCTACATCGCCCGCGAACTCGAGGCCGGTACCGCGGGCCGCGCGGTGTTTCTCACCGACTACCCGACCGGCGGCGACGAGCCCTGCGCCCGCCTGGCCCCCGGTACCACCGCCGTCCTGGAGCGGTTCGAGCTGATCGTCGACGGCGTCGAGCTCGTCCACGGCTACACCGACGAGACCGACACCGCGGCCTTCACCGACCGCGCCAAGGCCGTCGGCCTCTACGACGCCGAGCAGCAGCTCGCCCTGGACGCCGTCGAAGCCGGAGCCGTCCCCGCGGACACCGCCGGCCTCGGCATCGGCATCGAGCGCCTGTGCGCCGTCTCCGCAGGGCTGCGCGACATCACCCCCTTCCTCCAGTCCCCCCAGTTCTGACCCCGGCGCATCCACCCTGGACCTGGAGGCACGATGGACCTCGCGATCACCCCGCTGCCCGGCGGATTCGGCGCCCGCGTCGAGACCGACCTCGCCCGCACGGCCGGCCCCGCCGCAGCGCGCACGCTCACCGATCTCCTGCACCAGCACCGGGTGCTGGTGCTGCCCGGCCAGCACCTCAACCACGCCGACCTGCTCGCCGCGGCCGCCCTGTTCGGCGACGTCGACACCGCCACCGACCGCCGGTACACCGTCCCCGGGTTCCCCGGCCTGACCGTCGTCTCCAACATCCACGACCAGGACGGCCAGCCGATCGGCATCTACGACGGCGACGACGAGGAGGAGTGGCACGCCGACAACTCCTTCAAGCCGCAGCTCACCACCGCCACCCTGCTCTACTCGGTCATCACCCCCGACGAGGGCGGCGAGACCCGCTTCGCCGACGCCACCCGCGCCTACGCGAACCTTCCGACCGACCTCCGGGAGCGGGTCGACGCTCTGAGCGCCGTCCACTCCGCCCAGCACCTGGGCACCCTGCAGGCCGACGCCGCCGGCGGCCGCTCCTCCACCCAGGCCGGCACCCTCGCGCGCCTGCCCGAGGTCATCCACCCCCTCGCCCCCATCCACCCCGTCACCGGCACCCGCACCCTGCTGCTCGGCTCCATGGTGATCCCCCGCATCGAGGGGCTGCCCGACGCCGAAGGCCAGGCGCTGCTCGACGACCTCCTGACCCGCGCCACCGGCCCCGACTACCTCTACACCCACCGCTGGAGCCAGGGAGACCTGGTCATCTGGGACAACCGCGCGGTGCTGCACACCGCCTCCCCCTGCGACAGCTCCCGCCACCAGCGGCTGCTGGTCCGCGCCGCCGTCCGCCAGGCGACACGCCGCCCAGGTCCTCCCGACGGGGGAATCCCCACCGAGTCGCCCACCACCGCGCCGACCCACCACTAGGGTGACCGAGTGAGTTCCCAAGTTCCCCTAAAGGACAAGGCCTTGAGCCCAGAGCGGATCGCCCGGATCGGGCGCGAGATGCAAACGGCCTGCCCCGCCTTCGACGCCGCCTCCTTCACCACCCAGGTCACCGCCGACCTTCCCCGCCTGGAACTCAAGGCCCGCATCACCCGCACCGCACAGGGCCTGCACCAGCATCTGCCCCTCACCGGGCCGCCCGCCCTCGACACCGTGCTGCGCTCCCTCCCGGCCACTCCGGAGGCCGCCGGCGCCGAGGTCGACTTCGGGCTCTACACCTACGCCCCGCACTCCGCGTACGTCGCCGCCCACCACCTCCACCCCGAGACGCTCGACCAGGCCCTCGCCGCGTTCGCCACCATCACCCCGTACTTCTCCGCAGAGGACGCCGTCCGCACCGCCCTCACCTCCTTCCCCGAGCAGACGCTCGCCGCCGCCGCCGGGTGGGCCACCGCGTCCGACCACCGGGTACGGCGCCTGGCCAGCGAGGCCACCCGACCGCACCTGCCCTGGTCCGTGAGCGCCGGCCTGCCCGTCGACGCTGCCCTCCCGCTGCTCGACCTGCTGTACGCCGACACCAGCCGGTTCGTGACCACCTCGGTCGCCAACCACCTGCGCGACATCTCCCGCACCCTGCCCGACCTCGTCCTCGACACCCTGACCCGGTGGCGCACCGAGGGACGCGCCAAGCCCGCCGAGCTCGCCTTCATCACCCGCGAAGCACTGCAACTGCGACTCAAGGCCGGCTGGGCACCCGCCTACACCGCCCTCGGCTACGACCCGCAGGCCGCCGTCAGCGTCGGCCCGATCCGCCTCGACCGCACCGACTACCAGCTCGGCGACAACCTCTCCTTCGAGGCAGACCTCACCGCGCCCACCGACACCCCGGTGCACGTGATGTACGTCCTGACCCGCACCGGCCCCGACGCCCGGACGAGGGAGAAGGTCTCCCACCTCACCCGAGCCACCGTCAAGGCCGGTGCACCACTGCGCCTGGCCAAGGCCCATGCCCTGCCGTCCACCGGCAGAGCCGCCCTCACACCGGGCAGCTACCACCTCTCACTCCAGGTCAACGGCCGCCGCCACCCCCCGGCGTTGCTCCGCATCACCAGCGACCGTTCCAACTGACCTAGGGGCCGCCCGCCCATGCTCTCCGCAATGGGCAGCGCCGTCCCGTTCGGAGACCCGATCCGATGACCTGTTCCCCGCCCCTGCCTGAGGTGCTCGCCTGGGTCGCCGGGCACCTGCCCGGCCCGGTCGAGGCCGTGGACTGCTCCTGGCCGCGCGCAACCTCCCGGGTGTGGCGTCTCGACGGCCCCGACGGCGCCGCCGCGTTCCTCAAGATCAGCCCCGACGAGGCGGCGTACGACCGGGAGGTGGCCGGATACGTCTACGCCGCTAAAGCCCTGACGAAGGGGCAGGCGCCGCGGCTGCTGGCGGGCGATCCGGGGCTGCGCGCGCTGCTCACCTCGGCGCTGCCCGGCCGTGTCGTGCGCGACCTGCCGCTGGAGCGGGGCGTGGAGGTGAGGCTGCACGAGGACGCGGGGCGGCTGCTGCGGCGCTGGCACGACCACTCCGGCCCCACAGCTGCCGACCGGGCGGCGGTCGCTGAGGCAATGGGCGCCTACGCGCAAGAAGCGGAGGAGTGCCGGACCGCTCTCGCGGGGCAGGTTCCGGACGAGGTGCTCGCCCTCGTCGCCGCCGCGGCCGCCGAGATCCCCGGTCTGGCCGACCGGCTGCCGCTGCGCTTCCTGCACGGCGACTATGCGACCCGCAACTGGCTGATCGACCCGGACACCGGCCGACACGGCCTGATCGACTTCGAACAGGCCCGCCACGGGCTGGTGGTCGAGGAGTTCGTGTGGCTGCTGGGGGCGTTGTGGCCGACGCGCCCCGACCTGCGCAAGGCGTTCTTCGCTGGGTACGGTCGTCCGCTCGACCCGGTGGAGGAGCGGCTGCTGGTGCTGCTGACCGTCCGCCTCGGCGCCTCCTACCTCCACACCGGCCTGCGCAAGGGCCGCACCGACCTCCAGGAACGCGGCCGTCTCGCCCTCGTCCGCACCATCGCCCACCCGTCCCGTCCCTGACTCGCACCGCCGTTGCCCCGCCCGCCCACACGAAGGAGACGATCGTGTCTGTCGCCGAACCGCACATCGCGCCCGTCGGGCAGGAGCCTGAGGAACCGGGCGCCGCCCGGCGGCACCCCCTGGCCCATCACCCTGCCCCGCTGGCCTGCGCCGACGCCCTTCTGCGCTCCCCTGATGGGCGGCTGCTCATCGTCGACCCCACCTACAAGGCCGACTGGTACCTGCCCGGCGGCATGGTGAAGGAGGAACTGCCCGCGGACGCCTTGACCCGCGACCTGCACGAGGGACTCGGCATCCAGACGACAGTCGGACGGCTGCTGGCCGTGGACGGGGAGTCCGCCCCGTTGGGCCGGCCGCTGGTGTCCTACGTCTACGCGGCGCACGCATCGGGCCCGGTGGAGGTGATGCTGCAGGCGGGGGAGATCCGGGAGGCCCGGTGGGTCACCGAAGGGGAAGCACTGCAACTGCTCGCCCCGCACGTGGCGGCGCGGCTGCGGGCGGCGCTGGACGCCGAGCGCGGCGCGCACACCGCCCTGCTGCGCGACGGGGTGCCGGTGCCGCCCTCGTCGCGGGACTACTACCGGCAGCTGCCGTCCCCGCTGGCGGCCGCCACCGTGCTGGTCCGCGACACCGCAGGCCGGGTCCTCGTCCTAGAGCCCACCTACAAGCAGCACTGGGAGCTGGTCGGAGGCATGGTCGAGGCCCACGAGTCCCCGGTCGAGGCCGGGGCGCGCGAGGTGAAGGAGGAGATCGGGCTCAACCTGCCGGTCGGGCGGCTGCTGGTGGTGGACACCGTCCCGGGCCGCCTTGCCCGCAACGGCCGTGCCCTGATCGCCCACGTACACGACCTGGAGCCGCTGACGCCCGCTCAGGTGGACGCGATGGCCCTGGACTCCGGCGAAGTGCGCTCGGCCCGCTGGCTGGCCCCCGCCGAAGCCGCCGGCCTGCTGCCGCGCATCCTGGCCGAGCGCGTCACCGCCGCGCTGCGCGCCCTGGAGAACGGCACCGTCGAGATCCTGGACCGCACGGACACCACCACCCTGGCGGACCCCGAACGTGGGGACGCCGAGTAGCGCCCGCCCCGGTCCTACCGACCGAGGAGCACCCGTTCCTGGCGTCGGCTCAACCCGTTCGGCCGGTACGGTAGCGTCCGGCCGGCTCGCCGGCCCCCGCTCCAGTGCCCGGCCGCACCACACCGGCCCGTCTCGGCACCAACTCGAACCTGCTCGCCCACGTCGCCGACGGCGCGCTGGCGGCGTGCGCGATCGACGTCGTCTACCGGGGCCACGACGGCCCCGCCCACCCCGGCGGCCTGTGGGGCCGCGTCCACACGGTCGTCGCCGACCCGCGCCACCGCCACCGCCCCGGGGACTGGAGAGGCAGTCACCCGGGCCCTGGTCGGCAAGCTCCGGGAACGGGGCTGCGCCCGGTGACGGCCTCCACCAAGCCGTCGGTGCCCAGCCCGGGGCACCAACGCAACGAACCCCACTCAGATCAGAGGAACTCCGACAAGTCGATGGCTGGCACGCCGTTGCTACTGTCGGCCTGGCGGTGCAACAGCGCGCGGCCGGCAGAGGTCAGCACCGCCGTATTCCCATCCGCTGCGCCCTCCACCAGTCCGTTGGCGACCAGACCTGAGAGCGGGCGGGTGTCGAGCGGCGAACCCCCTAGCGGGCCGGAGTCGACCCACCGCCCGCGCTGCTTGGTGACGCGCGCCTGGTCGACGGCGATGAGTAGCCGCCGGTCCTCAGTGGCCAAGGGCCGGACCGCGCTCACCTGGACGCCTACGTTGCGGCAAGCCGGCGCGTCGATCGTCACGGCCTCCATCCCACCATCGCGCACCAACTGGCGGATCTGGTCGTGGAAGCGGCCCTCGCTGAGCTCGTCGCCCTCGTCGTGGACGTAGCTGACCCTCCAGCCAGGTGGATGCTCTGTCTTCTCGAGGACGAAGCCCGAGCGGCGGTGCACCACCAAGCCGGCTTCATCGCGGCCTGCTTCCTGGCGGGGCAGTAGCCCCTTGGAGGTGAGCAGGCGGACCAGCACGTCCTTGCCCGGACGGGTGCGGATGAGCGGGGACTCCTCTGCCTGCATGAATCGCCTTCTGGAGGAACGCGGTGCGAGCCGCGGATGCCGTCTGCCCGAGCGGCGTTCGGGCCCGACTAGCACCGTAGGGGTGGGCTTCGGTGCCCGAGGGTGGGCAGGCCGTAGACGTACCGGAAAGGGTGAAGCCGAGGTGGCCGTGATTGCCGCTCGGGACGGGCGGCGGCCCTGGAGCGCGCCTCCTGCGTCCGTTGAGCAGGGGTGGGGGCCGCAACCAGCGACAGCGGCCTTGTCTCCCCCAGGTGGTCAGTCCGGACCACTTCGTTCACGGACCTTGCCTCGGTGGGGTTGCGGGTGCCGTTCTCCGGAGGTGGCAGATGACCCGGACTGGATCCCGGGGTGGGCCAGCGCCCGCACCGTCCAGCCGCAGCCGCCGCAACTGCCGTCCGAGCCGCACCCGCCCGATCATCCGGTCCATGGCCGCGAGCCTAGGTAGCTGCCGGATGCCCTCTCAAGGCGGTGCGAGCTGACGAGATTCGTCAATCCGTGACCGGGCCGCAGTGACCGCGGGGTTCTCCTGTCTCCGGGCGGTTTACGCGTCCACTCGTTATTACTCTTCGGTAGGAATAGACGGAGGCTCGCCGGGCACGCCCGGCTGGATCGCTCCCCGGCATGGAACCTGGGCGCTGGACGCGCGCTGCCGTTGAACACGCCACGGTGGCAGCAGCTTCGAGCTGGACGGCGCACCGGCTACGCATGGTCATCGGCAGCGGGAACAATCCGCCGCCCGTCAGGCAGGCGCTCACGTCCAGGCGGCAGCCGGAGTGGAATCCGGGCATCGCGCTTCGCGACCTCCGGAAATTCCTCCGCCATCGGTTCGTCTTCAAACTGTAATGAGGGGGCTGCATCGCGCTCGACTAAATCACCGAGCCACTCATCTCAGCTCCACCGAAGCAACTCTGACAGGCCGTCAGCTATTCCCCTACCCCCCTCGTCGCCGGCGGCGGTGGCGGTCCGGTGCTGGTCAGCCAAGTGATCCGGCGAACACCGCAGCGGCGAGTCGGCACAGCATGAGTTCGGAGAGTAGCGATGGAAAGGGATTTATCGGACTTTGATGTAGGTCAAATCGGTCATTTTGGACCCCATCTCTCACAACTGCTACACATTGTGACAAAGAGTTTTCGGTTGACTCTGCAAGGTGATCGTGCGAGATTCGGCCAGTAGTTCCGTGGCAACCTGTCCGAAAATGGACACGACAATCACGGCAGGGTCACGCAAGGGGGAGTCATGGACGGGCGAGTCTGTCGCATCAGCCGTGGCCGAGCCTGCGCGGCTCCCGATACACCGGTTGAGCCGCTCGGGTGGGCTCCCGGCCAGGCGCTGTGCCCTACGAGGGCTGACTGAACCGCTCATGACGGACCGTGACCACCACTCGCCAGGGGGTATGACAGTGGCAATTGCCGATCCACGTTCGCGCCGTGCGGCCGCAGCAGCGGCACTGGTCGGCTCCGTGCTCGCGCTCGCCGGATGCCAGTCGTCCGGCGGCAGCGCGGCGCCGAGCGCGCCCGCGTCCGCCCCGACGAGTGCGGCGCCGAGCCCATCCGCCAGTCCGGATGCCGAGGCGCGTCAGCTGGTTCTGGCCGCGTACAAGGGCATGTGGGCCGAGCAGGTCAAGGCGTTCACCAGCGGCACGCTCAAGGACGTGAAGCTGGAGACGTTCGCCGGCGACAAGGCGCTGGCGGACATCAAGAGCGCCGCTGTCTACTACCAGGACAACAACCTGGTCCTCAAGGGCGAGCCCAAGCTCTCCCCCGAGATCACCGCGCTCGACCTCACCGGTACCCCGCACCGGGCCACCGTCCGGGACTGCGTCGACACCAGCAGCTTCCTGCCCTACGACAAGGGGACCGGCCAGCCCGCGCAGCTGACCGACACCAACCGACGTCATGTCCAGACGAGCACCCTGCGGATCTACGACGGCCGCTGGGTGGTCATGGAGTCCACCCTGAGCAAGGACCAGACGTGCTGAGCACGCGACGGGCCCTGGCCGGCATCGGGGCCGTCATCGCCGTGCTGCTCGGATTCCTGGCGACACCCGCGCTCGCCGACGGCGGGGCGAACTGCCCGCCGTTCGTGCTGGACTGCACCGTCAACGCCGGCGGTGGCGGCACCACCGGCGGAACCGGCGGGGGCGGCGGGGGCGGCGGAAACAACGGCGGCGGAGGCGGCAGCGGAGGCGTGGCCAAGTGCCACGCAGGCGAGCGGGAGGTGCCCTGCTACCGCGACGGCCTGGGCTGGTTCAACAGCTTCGACAGTTGCTACTACACGCTGATGGACCCGCAGCCGCCGGCCGACGACCCGATCTGGACCGGGCCGATCGCGGCGCAGGCGAAGGCGTACATGGCGACCTGCCCCTACAGCACCGCGCCGACCACCAACCCCGGCGGCATGCGCATCCTGAGCACCCCTCCCCCTGGCTTCGGCGGCCCGGCGGTCGACCCGCGCCAGCTCGCGGAGACCGCCGTGGAGAACATGCGGCTCCAGGGCGCTGACATCGGCATCGCCCCGAAGCAGGGTGGCGTGAGCCTGGTCGGCCTGCCGGTGTGGCTGTGGACCGCGGTGTCCGACACCACCTGGGGGCCGAAGAGCACGAGCGTCAGCGCCGGCGGGGTCACCGTCACCGCGACCGCGAAGGTCGACAAGATCGCGTGGTCGATGGGCGACGGCACGACCGAGGTCTGCCGCACCCCCGGCGAGGCCTACGACCCCTCGTACGGGACGCGCACGCCCTCCTGCGGCCACACCTACACCAAGGTGTCCGGCTCCAGCCCGTACAAGATCGACGCGACCAGCACCTGGATCGTGACCTGGACCTCCAACACCGGTCAGGGCGGCACGATCACCACCACCCGCGCGTCGTCCACGACGGCCGCGATCGCCGAACTGCAGACCGTCAACCGCTGACCTGTCTGCCCGTAGAACCCATTCGTGAGGACACCGATGGCCCGCAGCACCACCAAGCAGCGCACGGATCCGGCGACCGACTCGGCGCCGGCTTCCGTGCCGATCACCGAGTCTGCGCCCCGGCGTGGCCGCCGCCCGGCCCTGGTCGGGATCGGCGTCGCCGTTGCCGTCGTCGGCGCGCTCGGCGGCTGGAGTCTGGTGGACCAGGCGCGCGACCGCGTCCAGGTCCTCGCCGTCGCCCGCCCGGTCCCGGCCGGGCAGGCGATCACGGCCGCCGACCTGGTGGCCGCGGAGGTCGCCCCCGATCCGGCGCTGCGCCCGGTCGCGGTCAGCCGCAGCAAGGAGATCGTCGGCAAGACCGCGGCCACCGACCTGGTCCCGGGCTCGCTGATCACCACCCAGTCCGTGCGCGAGGGCAAGCCGGTGACGACCGGCAGGGACGTCGTCGGCATCCTCACCAAGCCGGGGCAGATGCCCCAGGGCCGGCTGCAGATCGGTGACGCGGTCATCCTGGTCGCCACTCCCCGTCAGGACGACACCAAGGCGGACGCGCAGCCCGCGACCATCAACGCGGTCGTGGCCCGGGTCGGCGATGCCGACGGCAACGGCGTCATCGTGGTGGACGTGGCGGTCAGCCCGGTCGACTCGCCCTCGGTGGCCGCGTGGACCGCCTCCGGGCGCATCGGGATCGTCCTCAAGGCCAAGTCATGATGGTCTCCCTCGTGTCCGCGAAGTCGAGCGGCGTCACCTGCTCGGCCCTGGCGCTGGCGCTCGCCTCGCCGCGGCCGACCGCGCTGGCCGAGTGCGATCCGGCCGGCGGCACCATCCGCACCGGTTACCTCCAAGGCGGCGGCCCGACGGCCGCTGTCGGGCTCCACCGGCTGGCCACCGCCTCGCGTGCAGGAACGATTCAGCACGAGTTTCCGGAGCACTGGGTGCGCCTGGACGACTTGGGCCACCGGATGTTCCTGCCGGGCCTGACCGACCCGTCCCAGGCGTCCGGCCTCGCCGGGGCCTGGGGCGACATGGGCCGCCTGCTGCGGGTGTGGGAGAACCCGGGCGGCCACGACGTCATCATCGACGCCGGCCGCGTCCAGGTGTCCTCCAAGACCACCCTTGACTCCGTGTCCTACCCGGCCGCGTTGCTGCGCCAGTCGGACCTGGTGCTGCTCGTGGTCCGCAACACTTTGCCGTCCGTCCTGTCGGCCGCGCCCGTAGTGCAGATCCTGCGCGCGGACCTGACCGAGCACGGCACCGGCGGTGAGGCTCTCGGTGTCCTGATGATCGAGGAGGGCGGCCTGTCCAGCAGCGAGATCGGCGCCCGCCTCGGCGTGCCCGTCCTGGCGGGACTGCCCTGGGACGAGGACATGGCACAGAACCTGACGACTGGCAAGGAGCTGCGCCGGGGCAAGCCGGCCCGCACCAAGTTGATGCGGCATGCGCGTTCCGCCTTCGGCCCGCTCACCGAGGCCGCCACCCGGCGGCAGATCCAGCTGCGTCGTCCCGGCGCGCTGACCGGCGCTGCGGAGGTGGCGTGATGGTGGAGAAGACGCTCGGCCCCGCTACGCCCGTCAGCCCGGCCCATGCCCTCGCCGGGGCGTTCGCCGACGCACTCGAGCAGCGGCCCGCCGCGGTGCGCGTGGTTCCCCAGGTCGTGACCGGCCCGGTGGCCGCAGGTGCGGTGTCCCCGACTGCCGTCCCCGCGCCCGCCGGCCCCGCCGGTGTGCTGCCGGTTCCGTTCTCGGAGATCAGCGCGCTGCACACCCGGGTCTCGACCGAGCTCGCCGAGGAGACCGCCTCCCGCCCCGGGCTGTCGGAGGCAGACCGGCGACAGCTCGGCCAGACCATCGTCACCCGCGTGGTCAGCGTCTGGGCGACCGACTACGCCGCCACCCGGCGGCCTCTCACCCGCGCCGATGAGCAGGCCGTGCAGGCGGCCGTCTATAGCGAGCTCTTCGAAGCGGGCCGGCTCCAAGCGTTGTTGGACGACCCGGAGATCGAGAACATCATCCTGCGCGGGCACAAGACCGTCCGCGTCGACTACTACAACCGCCCGAGTCAGCTCGTCGCGCCGGTCGCCGACAGCAACGAGGGCGTCCTCGCCCTGGTCAACAAGTTGGCGCGGCAGGCCGGCCACTCCGAGCGCTCTCTCACCAACCCGAGCCCGATGCTGAACCTGGCCATGCCCGACGGGTCCCGTCTGGCCGCGACGGGCTTCATCAGCGCGGAGCCGGAGGTGGTGATCCGCCGTCACCGTGTCCAGCACCAGACCCTGGACGACCTGGTCGGCTGGGGGACCATCGACACCACCCTCGCCCGGTTCTTGCGCGCCCTGGTCAGGGCGCGCAAGAACATCCTGGTGGTGGGAAGCCAGGGTGTCGGCAAGACGAGCCTGCTGCGCGCGATGGCGCGTGAGATCCCGCGGCACGAGCGGGTCGGCACGCTGGAGACCGACTACGAGCTGTGGCTCCACAAGGACGACGACGGCCCCGAGGTCGTCGCGTTCCAGTCCCGGGAGTCCAACGGCGAGCGCGGTCCGGACGGCAAGGCGTCGGGAGCCATCACGCTTCTCGACATCTTCCCGCAGGCCCTGCGGATGTCGCTGAGGCGGGTGATCGTCGGTGAGGTCCGCTCCGCCGAGGTCCTTCCGATGCTGCACGCCATGAACGAGGGCGAGGGAGGGTCGATGGCGACCCTTCACGCCCGCACGGCACGCAAGGCGATCGAGCGCCTGGTCACCCTGTGCCTGGAAGCCGGCACCGGTATGACCCCGGACCTGGCGTACCGCCTCACCGAGGGCGTGGATTTCATCGTCTACGTCCGTCTGGTCGACGAGACCGAGATCGGTGGCCGCCGCCACCGTTTCGTCTCCGACGTCCTGGAGATCAACGGTCTCGGCGAGGGGGGCCGGCCCGCCACCAGCGCGATCTTCGGCCCACGGGAGGCAGGCGGGCGGCGTGAGCCGCGAGCGGTGCCGCTGCTGCCGCCGCAGTGCCTTGACGACCTCGTCCGGGCCGGATTCGACCGCAGCCTCCTGCGTCAGGAGTGGGGCGCGTGGGCCGAGCCGATGAGGACGGTGACGCAGCTGTGAAGCTCTCCCTGGAGTCCCTCGCCGGCGCGTTCTGCGGCCTGGTCGCCGTGCTCGGCCTGATCCTGGCCATCGCCGGTCTGATGCGCCGCCCCGCGCCCGCGTCCCGCCGCCGCGGGCCGCTGGAGCGCAAGGTGCGTACCCTGCTCGGCCTGGACAACCCCGATTCCCGCCGCGCCTGGTGGGCGCAGGACCGCACCCGTGTCCTCGGGTCCGTCGTCGTGGGGATCGCGGTCTGGCCGATCACCGGGTGGCTGCTCGGCGCGGTGCTGGTCACCGTGGCGCTTCTGGGCCTGCCGTGGATGCTGCAGCCGGGCAAGGGCGCCAAGAACCAGATCGTCCGCCTGGAGGCGCTCGAGGAGTGGGTGCGCCGCCTGTCGTCGATCCACACCGCCGGCGCGTCGCTGGAGTCGGCCGTCACCGCGAGCCTGCGCACCGTGCCCAAGCCGATCCAGGAGCCGGTCACCCACCTCAGCTCCCGTCTGAAGACGGGCTGGCCGGCGGCCCGGGCGTACGAGGCCTTCGCCGACGATCTCGACGACGCGACCGCTGACCAGGTCGCCGCCCTGTTCAAGCTGCACGCGCAGGACCGCGGCTCGGGCCTGAGCACCGCGCTGGAGGCGCTGGCCGGGTCGGTCGCCGAACAGGTCCGCATGCGCCGCCAGGTCGAGGCCGACCGGGCCAAGCCGCGGACCAACGCCCGCTGGGTCACCGCGTTCTGCCTGCTCATCTTCGGCCTCGCCGTGATGAGCGGCAGCTACACCGAGCCGTACAGCAGCGTGATGGGCCAGCTCGTCCTGGTGCTGCTCGCCGTCTGCTTCGTCGGCGCCCTGCTGTGGATGCGCAGCATGGCCGCCAGCCGGCCGACACCCCGGTTCCTGACAGGCGTCGACCGCACCGGCTCCGGGGAGGAATCGTGATCGCCAGCGCCCCCGCCCTGGTCGCCGGAGCCGCCGTCGGCGGCGGACTCGTGGTGGCCGTGGCCGGCCTGCTGCCGGCCCGCGCCGACCTCGGCGACGTCATGCGCCGCCTGGACGCCGGACGGGTCGAGCACCTCGGTGCGCCGGCAGCCGGCCCGACCGGGCTCTTCGACAAGCTCGGCCTCAAGCTGCTGACCCAGGTCGGCGAAGGTGCCGTCCGGCTGCCGCGCCGCGAGCTCGACCTCATCGGGCGCAGCCCCTCCCACCACGTGGGCCTCAAGATCGGCATGGCGCTGGTCGGGCTGCTCATGCCGACCTTCGTCCTGCTCGGCACGATCGTGCTCGGCACGGGCCTGCCCGTCGCCGTTCCCGCACTCGGCGCGCTCGCCCTGGCGACGCTGTTCTGGCTGCTTCCCGACATCCAGGTGCGCCAGCTGGCCGCCGAGGCCAGGAGCGAGTTCCGCACCGCGATCGCCTCGTTCCTGGAGCTCGTCAGCCTGGAGCGGGCTGCCGACGCCGGCCCGATCGAGGCGCTGACCAGAGCGGCGAGTGTGGGCGACGGGTGGGTGTTCCACCGCCTGCGCGGCGCGCTGGACGCGGCCGAGCTGGCCGGCATCCCGCCGTGGGAGGGCCTGCGGCAGCTGTCGGAGGACCTCGGCGTCCCGGAGCTCGGCGCACCGGCCGACATCATGGCCGTCGCCGGCGAGGAGGGCGCGGCGGTGTACTCCACGCTGCAGGCCCAGGCCGCCTCACTGCGCGGCGCGCTGCTGACCGAGGCCCAGGCCGAGGCGAACACCGCCTCCGAAAAGATGATCTTGCCGGTCTCCCTACTCGTGATCATCATGTCCAGTTTCATCGCCTATCCGATGATCATCAAGATCATGTCGAGCTGACCCCAGCCCGGCAGTACCCATCAACTCCCAAGGGGGAAAGCACACATGCAGGACATCAAGGTTCTCACTCTCGCCATCCAGGCCAAGTTCGAGCAGATGCGGGCCGTCGCCCAGAAGGGCGGCTCGGACCGGGGCGCCATATCCCTGGAGCTGGCCGTCCTGATCGCCTGCCTCCTGGGCCTGGGCATCCTCCTGGCCGGCGTCGCGCTGAGCAAGGCCAACGAGAAGAACGCCGTCATCACCGGCCAGTAGGCCGCCTCGCACCCGATCCGTACCATCGCCAAGGAGCCGTCGTTGCATAGCCTGCTCCGCGCCGCTCCCCGGCGCGTGGCCGGGCGCATCCCGCGAAGCTCCAGGGACAGGGGAGCCCTGTCCCTGGAGCTCGCAGTGCTGTTCCCGGTCACCCTCATCATCATCTTCGCCGGTCTCCAGACGGTGTTCTGGTTCCACGCCAAGGACGTCGCCAGCACCGCGGCGCAGCGCGGGGTGGAGACCGCCCGGCTGCAGAACTCCTCGCTCGGTGACGGCACCGCCCGGGCCCGGGCCTACCTCGACCAGGTCGGCGGGAAGAGCCTGCGCGATGCCTCCGTGACCGCGAGCGGCGGCGCGACCGTCACCGTGACCGTCACCGGCACGATCGACACCTGGATCCCCGGCCTGCGCTTCTCCATCCGCCAGCACGCCTCGGCCCCGAAGGAGCGGGTGACGCAGCCGTGACGCTGAAGCCGCTCAGCCGCCTTCGGCGCCCGGCCCGTGACCGGGGCGCCCTCTCGCTCGAGTTCGCCGTCCTCATCCCCGCAGTCTTCGTCCTGATCGGGCTGATCGCCATCGCCGGCCGGGTCACCGGTGCCGGCAACACCGTCGACTCCGCGGCCCGCGCGGCGGCCCGGGCCGCCTCCCTGGAACGCGACGGAGCCACCGCCCGCAGCAAGGCCCAGGCGGTGGCCAACGACATGCTCGCAGGCCAGGGCATCCGCTGCGTCTCCAGCTCCGTCGACGTGCCCACCGCCGGGTTCCAGGCCCCGCTGGGAACCGCAGCCAGCGTGACCGTCACCGTGACCTGCCAGGTCAACCTGGCCGACATCGCCTTCCCCGGCGCACCCGGCACCAAGCAGCTGAGGGCGTCGTTCACGAGCCCGCTCGACCCCTACCGGCAGAGGCCCTGACCATGATCCGCACAGTCACCCGCCACCTGCGCCGCGCCGCGGGCTCCGATGCGCAGCGCGGCGCGATGTCGCTGCTGGTGGCTGTCGTCGCTGTCGCTCTCCTGGCCGGCGTCGCGCTGATCGTCGACGGCGGAGGGAAGCTGCGCGCGGTCTCCAAGGCCGAAGCCACCGCCAACGAGGCCGCCCGCTCCGGCGCCCAGGCCATCAACGTCGGCTCGGCGATCGCCGGCAACGGCATCGTGATCGACCGCGAGGCCGCCCTGCGGGCCGCCCGCAGCTACCTCGCCTCCGCCGGCGTCACCGGCACTGCCGAGCTCAGCTCGGACCGCCGCTCCATCGTCGTGAACGTCACCGCCACCTACCAGGGAGTCCTCATCCCCGGCTCGTGGCAGATCGGCGGGCACGGATCGGCCGCACTCGTCGTCCAGGGAGGCTGACCCAGATGCCCCGCAGAACCACCTCACGCATCGGCGCGGCACTGCGCGCGCTGCTGTCCCTCACCGTGCTCGCCACCCTGCTGGTGGCCGTCCCGCTGCTCCTGTGGCGGGTCGGTGTCCTGCCGGGCTCCGTCCCGGGCCTCGGCGACATCACCGATGCGCTCACCAGCCCGGACAACGGCACCCTGTTCCTCGGGGCCGTGACGCTGCTGGGGTGGGCGGGCTGGCTGCAGTTCGCGTTCGCCGTCCTGGTCGAGCTGTTCTACACGGTGGTGCGCCGCCGCTCCGCCCCGCGGATCCGTGTGCTCGGCGCGCCGCAGCGTCTGGCCGGCGTACTGGTGGCCAGCATCGTGCTGCTGGTGCCCACCGGCGCCGCGATGGCCAGCCCGGCCACCGCCAGCGCGGTGACGGCCAGCGCGTCCGCGACCCCGGGTGCCGTCCAGGCCGCACCCGCAGCCACGGCGGCGGCCTCGAACGCCTCGTGGACGGGTCCCGTCCACGAGGTCCACCAGGGCGACACGATGTGGGGCATCGCCGAAGCGAAGCTCGGCGACGGGGTCCGCTGGAAGGAGATCGCCGACCTCAACATCGGTGTCACCCAGCCCGACGGCACCGTCATGACCGCGGACACCACCTGGCTGCAGCCAGGCTGGACCCTGCGCCTGCCCGGCGACGCCACCGCGGCCCCGGCAACCGCCGCGCCGGCACCGGCCGCCGCGGCCACGGCCGGCCACAGCCACACCGTGAAGGCCGGCGAGACCCTCAGCTCGATCGCCGAGCACGAGCTCGGCGACGCCGACCGGTATCCGGAGATCGTCGAGCTGAACAAGGACCACCCGCAGCCCGACGGCGCTGCCCTGACCGACCCGGACACCATCCGGCCGGGCTGGGACCTCACCCTGCCCGCCACCGCCGAGGCACCAGCCCCGCAGGCCCCCGCCATCCCCCAGACGCCTGCCCCGGCCACGCCCGCCCCGGCACCCGAGAGCGCCACCCCGGCGGCCCCGGCCCCGGGACCGTCGTTGCCCGCGCCGGGCGCCGAGGCACCCGCCCCGGCCACCCAGGCGCCGGCTGCGCAGCCGAGCGCCCCCGCCGCGGAGAGCCAGAGCACCGAGGCGGACACCGGCACGAACTCCACCGGCACCGAGGCCGACGACTCACAGCTCACCGTCGTCGGCGCCGGGGCCGCGTTCCTCGCCGCCGGGCTGCTGACCGCGCTCGGCGTGCGCCGCACCCTGCAGCAGCGCCGCCGGCGCCACCGCCGGCGCATCCCCATGCCCAAGGGCGAGGCGGCCGCCGTCGAGCGTGAGATGCGCAGTTCCCAGGCCGTCATCGGCCCCGAGCACCTCGACCGGGCACTGCGCACCCTGGCGGTGCGCTGCGCCGAGGCCGGGCGCCCGCTGCCCGAGATCGAGGCCGTGCACCTGAGCCCGCAGGGCATCGACCTGTACCTGGCCGCGCCCACCGCGCCCGTCAAGCCGTTCCAGGCGTCCGACACCGTGCCGGACGCCTGGACCTGCCCGGCCCGCTCCGCGCAGCTGCTCACACAGGAGGACGCGGCGGTCGCCGCCTCCCCGTACCCCGCGCTGGTCTCCCTCGGCTCCACGCTCGAGGAGGACAGCACCGTGCTGGTGAACCTGGAGTGCGTCGGGCTGCTCAGCCTCACCGGCGCCGAGGACGACGTGCGGGACGTGCAGCTGGCCCTGGCGGCCGAGCTGTGCACCTCCCAGCTCACCCGCGAGTCGACGGTGGTCCTGGCGGGCGTCGGCGCCGAGCTGGCCGAGCGGTTCCCCGGCCGCGCCGCGCACTACGACACCACCGAGGCGGCCGTCGCCGAGCTGCGCGCCCACGACGCTCTGCAGCGCACCGCCCTGGAGGACGCCGACGCGGCGGGCCTGGGCGAGGTGCGCCTGGACGGCGCCGGCGCCGACGCGTGGAGCGCCGCCGTCCTTCTCACTGCCGACCTCGGGGACCACGAGACCTCGGAGCAGATCACCGATCTCCTCATGTCCCGCCCGCGCACCGCGGTGGCGATCGTCTCCCCGACGGACGCGGTGTCCGTGCCCAGCGCCTGGCGCCTGGACGCGGCCCCCGGTGCCCTCGTCACCCTCCCAGGCATCGGCCTGGACGTTGTGCTCCAGCGTCTGGCCCCGGACCGGTACGCCGCGCTCATCCAGCTCCTGGCGACGGCCGACCGCGAGGACGACATCGCCCCTCCCGCCTGGACACTGGGCGCCAGCGGCAGTGAGGACGATCCCGGGTTCCTGGAGACCGTGCTGGACGCCGACGAGGCCGAGCACGGCCACGAGGACATGCCGGGCGCTCCTGAGGCAGCGCAGGAGGACGCCGTCCAGGTCGGTGCCGAGACGGGAGTCTTCGAGGAGCCGGACAACGAGGCGCAGCCGTGGCAGGTGTCCTCCCCGGCGGCGCTCTCGCCGTCGTCGGTGCCCGACTTCACGGCCATGCTGGCCGCCACCCGAACCGAGATGGCGCAGGAGGGCGCAGAGGAGGAGGCCGAGGGCGCCGTCGAGGACGCGCAGGAGGCCACCGCGCCGACCCGGCTGAGCTCGATCTCCGATGTGCTCGTCGTCCTCAACTCCGACCCCGAGCCGCCCGAGCACCCCCAGGTGCAGTTGCTCGGCTCGGTGGACCTCGCCGGTGCCCAGGGCCCGGTCGAGTCGAAGCGGCGTCGGACCCTGCTGGAGATCGCCGCGTGGTTCGTCCTGCACCCCGGTCGCAGGTACGAGGAGATGGACGCCGCGCTGTGGCCCGGCCGGCGCGTCACCCCGCAGTTCCGCAACCCCCTGGTGTCGAAGCTGCGCCAGTGGGTGGGCCGCGATCCCGCGCTGGCTGCCGACGACCCTGCCGCGCAGTACCTTCCGGCGGCCAGCAAGCAGGCCTACCAGTTCCACCCGGCGGTTACCAGCGACTGGGCGCTGTTCCAGGGGCTCTACGCACGCGGGATGAACGCCACCGGGCCTGAGGCCGACCTCGACCTCGCCCGGGCGCTCGTCCTGGTGCGCGGCAGGCCGTTCGCCGACATCAACCCCTCCCGCTACCAGTGGGTGGACGCCGATCTCCAGGAGATGATCTCGGCGATCACCGACGTCGCCCACGAGCTCGCCCAACGGATGATCGCCGCACGTGACTTCCGCGCGGCGGGCCTGGCCGCCGGCAAGGGGCTGACGGGTGTCCCGGACAGCGAACAGCTGCACCGGGATCTCTTCATGGTCTGCCACGCCCTCGGCGACCGCGAGGGCCTTCGCCGCGCCGCACATCAACTTGCCCGAATCAACGACGAGCTGGAGACGGACCCGGAGGACGAGACGGTGGAGCTCCTTTCCCAGATCATGGAGAGCCACCGGGAGTCCGCCTGAGCCACGGCCCGGCCCAGGGTGACGACCCCGCCGCTACGGCCGGGGCGGCGCCCTGTCCGGCGGCACCGGAGGAATGGATTCGGCCGATCTGCTCCGGTGCCGTAGAGTCGGGTGCACCGACGCGGGGTGGAGCAGCTCGGTAGCTCGCTGGGCT
>NZ_JAIZ01000062.1 GCF_000710465.2 Kitasatospora sp. MBT63
GCCAAGGTCACCGTGACCTACCAGCGCGACGGGCAGACCAGGACCGTCGACGTCACCCTCGGCAGCCTCTGATTCTGATCCTCGACCGCTGTCCGCCGGGATCGCTCGTTTCGGCGCGCTCGCGCCGTGCGCCGCCCGGTCCACTGTCCACGCGGGGCTTCAGTACCCGTTCACCCATCTCTGAGCCGTGCTGGCAGCCGATGGTGCCGGGCCGTCTGTCACCGGAGCAGCCGAGGCCGAAGCCGGAGCATACTCCCGCACCCGCCCGCCCCGAGGACGCCGACGGGGCGGGCGGGTGGTGTCAGAGGATACGGCCCCGGGCGTGTGGCGGGTAGAGCGTCTCGGACCCGAGTGCGGCCCTCCCGGCGTCGAGGGCACCAGGCTTCCTGGTGGACGCCGCCGCGAGCTCGAACCCGGGAGCCGCGCCGCGCCCCCTTCGCGGTCCGTGCGCTGGAACCGACTTCTGGTCCGAGTGCTGCCGGACGTGTAACGCTCTGAGCGCGACACCCCCGGCGGGTCCAGCGTGTGGCCGACGGGCCGCCGTCTGGCCTGCGCCGGCCTTGGGACGGGCCTGCGTCGGCATCGGCGTTCTCCGACGGGGCTGCGTCCCGCTACCGGCGGGGCCGCCGCCGGTAGAACCCGATGAGAGCGGGGCCGGCCGGGCGCAGCCGTGCGGCAGCAGGGAAGTTCCTTGCTACGGGAGTGGCTTGATGGCCGCAATGTCGATCATCTGGACCAGGTCGGGGCCTGCCGTGTAGTAGGCGCGGGTGATGCCGGCAGCTGCCAGGTTCCGTTGGCAGCGCGGACAGGGACGGGCAATGGCCGGGATTTCCGCGCGGCTGACGCGAGCGATGTAAAGAACGCTTCCCGGGAGCGGGCGCGAGCGGCGTAGGACTGCTTCCTCGGCATGGAACGTGGCATGTCGGAAGTCGACGACCGGGTTGTTCCGGCGCAGATTCGGTGAAGCTGCGAGAACGCGATTGCCGGCGCCCAGGACGGCACCCACACGGTAGCGGCAGCGGGAACGCAGGGCCTGCCGAAGGGCGAGCTCGATCAGGGCCTTCCGGTATCCACTCATTGAGATTGCCTGTAGGCGCGGGGCGTCGGCATGCATGGAATGAATGTTCGAATGATGAGTCCCTGTCGCATCGCTCGCATAGTTCCGAGACTAATGCTTCCGCTCCGATCCTTTATCCCGATTGTCGCGCGGCCTGCCGTACCGGCCCCGTCCGCCACGCCCGCGGAGCAAGCTCTTGGTGTCCGCGACCGCTGAGGACGACGCTTACCACCCGGCGGACGGCCCGTGCCCCGGCTGCGCGCCGACGGCAGCCATCCCCCGATCACCCGCCCTATCCACCGCTTGGTGGACGGCTCGTCGGTGGCCGGTCACCAATCCTGGAATGCAAGAACCCCTGCGGCGTGCACTTGTGACGCCCTGGGAACCGTCCGGCCCCGTGCCACGTCCAGGCGAAGCCGCCGACGACAACGGCACCGCCAACGTGAACGCTGAACACAGAGAGTCGAGAACGTGGCAACACTCAAACGACGACCCCGTGACGGATACCCCGGCCGTGTATTGGCCCTCGTGCTCGTGATCATTGCTGCCCTGGCGGCCGGCATGGTCGCCACCGGGCACACCAAACCCAAACTGGGCGTCGACCTTGCTGGTGGCACGAGTCTCACTCTTACGGCGAACCCGGCTGAATCCTCGGCCATCACCCCGGAGAACATGAACACCGCCGTGTCCATTCTCCACAAGCGTGTGAACGGGATGGGAGTCTCGGAGGCCGAAGTACAGACCCAGGGCAGCCGCAGCATCATCATCAACATCCCCAAGGGCAGCAACACCCAGGATGCGATCGACCAAGTCGGCAAGACGGCCAAGCTGTTCTTCCGCCCGGTTCTCGCGGAACAAGCCCCTGGCGGCGCACCCGGGATGGGCGTGCCCCCTGCGAGTATCAAGCAGCAGTTCGACACCATTGACTGTACGGACGCTGCGCAGCGTACCGATCACCAGGCCTCTCCCGAGGCCGACACGGTGGCCTGTGCACAGGACGAGCGATCCGGTGCCTACGCCAAGTACGCACTTGGCCCGGTCGCCGTGGATGGCGTCGACATCTCCAAAGCCCAGGCGGCCATCGACCCCAGCACCAATCAGTGGCAGGTGAACCTGGAGTTCAACGGGAAGGGCAGCAAGTCGTTCGCGGCCACGACCGGCCATTTGGCACAGCAGGACGCCCCGCAGAACCAGTTCGCCATCGTCATGGACGGCCAAGTGGTCTCCGCGCCGGCAGTCAACGGCCCCATAGCCGGAGGAAACGCACAAATCACCGGCACCTTCACTCAGGAACAGGCCCGTGATCTGGCAAGTGTCCTGAGTTACGGGGCGCTCCCGCTCGCCTTCGAGAAGAGCGACGTCACCACCGTCTCCCCTCAACTCGGCGGTGAACAGCTCCACGCGGGCCTGCTCGCCGGAATGGTCGGTCTCGCGCTGGTCGTCCTGTACTCCCTCGCCTACTACCGAGGCCTCGGCCTGGTGTCCGTGGCCGGGCTCGCGGTGTCCGCCGCGCTGACCTACTCCGTCATGAGCCTTCTCGGCGCGAGCATCGGATTCGCGCTCAACCTGCCGGCCGTCTGCGGAGCCATCGTCGCCATCGGCATCACTGCGGACTCCTTCATCGTGTACTTCGAACGCATCCGCGACGAAATCCGCGAAGGCGCGCCACTGCGCTCCGCGCTCCAGCGTGCCTGGCCGCGGGCGCGACGCACCATCCTGGTCTCGGACTTCGTGTCCTTCCTCGCCGCGGCCGTGCTCTACTTCGTCACCGTCGGCAAGGTGCAGGGCTTCGCCTTCACCCTGGGGCTCACCACCCTGCTGGACGTGGTCGTGATCTTCCTGTTCACCAAGCCCCTGATGGTCCTGCTCGCCCGGCTCAAGTTCTTCGCCAACGGGCACAAGTGGTCGGGCCTGGACCCGCGCAGCCTCAACGCCCGCACGATCCGGCGCTCACGCCGCCGACCCACCGAGCCGACGGCCGAGGAGGCCTGAGACCCATGATGAACATCCGAAACCTCGGTCATCGCCTCCACACGGGCCAGACCAGCATCAACTTCATCGGCAGACGCAAACTGCTGTACGCCCTGTCCGGCCTGCTCCTGCTGGCTTCGGTGGTCGGCCTCGGAGTCCGCGGACTGAGCTTCGGCATCGAGTTCTCCGGTGGTTCCGTCTACACGGTGGCGGCACCTCAGGTCAGCGCGGACCAGGCACGGCACGCGATCGACGAGATCACCCACGACAGCACCGCAGTGGTGCAGTCCACCGACAACGGGCAGGTCCGGATCCAGGTCAGCTCCCACGAGAAGTCCGATCCGCAGCAGATGGTCGGCGAGCTGTCCCAGCGCCTGGGCGTCCCCGCGGAGGACATCAACACCCAGATCGTGGGGCCGAGCTGGGGCAAGGAGATCAGCGAGAAAGCCGCTTACGGGCTGGCCATCTTCATGGCACTCGTCACCGTCTACCTGGCGATAGCCTTCGAGTGGCGCATGGCCATGGCCGCCCTGGTGGCGCTCGTCCACGACCTCGTGATCACCGTCGGAATCTACGCCCTGGTCGGGTTCGAGGTCACGCCGGGCACAGTCATCGGGTTCCTCACCATCCTCGGCTACTCCCTCTACGACACCGTCGTCGTCTTCGACGGTGTGAAGGAGAGCACCCGCGGGCTGGCGAAACAGAACCGCCGGACCTATAGCGAGGTGGCCAATCACGCCCTCAACCGGACACTGGTCAGATCCGTCAACACCACGGTGCTCGCGCTCCTTCCGGTCGCCGCCCTCCTCTTCATCGGAGGCGGCATGCTCGGAGCCGGAACCCTCAACGACATCGCCCTGGCGCTCTTCATCGGCCTTGCGGTCGGGGCCTACTCCTCGATCTGTCTGGCCACCCCCTTCCTGGCCCAACTCAAGGAACGCCAGCCGCAATTCCGGGCACTGGCGGCCAAGGTGGCCAGGGCGCGAAGCGATGCCGCGGCCGCTGCGGACAACGACGGAGTGGACTCGGCCGGTCCGGCCCCCGCACCCGTCCTCGCTGAACGACGGAGCACGTAACGCCGCATTCCTTCGCCGTCCGTCCGGCACACCCTCTGGGTGTGCCGGACGGACGGCGAGCGCGCAGCCGCTCGTCGGACAAGTCCGGTCCCGTGAGGGGCTGTCCGGCCGCCGTCCACCCGTTCGCGCCCTCGGGCGAAGGGCATGGAGAGCGGCTACGCTGGGCCGCGAGGGGAGTGTGGCGGAACAGGCAGACGCACCGGCTTCAAGTACCGGCGCCCGCGCGGGCGTGAGGGTTCGACTCCCTCCACTCCCATCCCTTGCGTGACATCTCTTGCGTGAGCCGTCCGGCGGCGCCGCCGCAGGCGCGGCGGGCTGCGGCGGTCAGGCCGCCGCCACGTCGAGAGCGGCCGGGGTCATTCCAGAAGCCCCCGCCGCATGGCTTCCGCCACCGCTGCCGCCCGATCGGATACGCCCAGTTTGTTGTACAGCCGCTGCGTGTGGCTCTTGACCGTGCTGGGCGCGAGAAACAACTGGTTCGCCACGTCGGGAATGCTCATCCCCTCCGAGAACAGCTGAAGCACTTCACGCTCACGATCGCTGAGCAGGGGAGCATCACTGTCCGTGCGGGAGCGGATCTCTCCTGCCAGTGCGCCCGCGAGCTCCTCGGGGATCACCGTCTGGCCGCGCGCGACCTGCGCGATCGCCTGGATGATCTTGTCGCGCGGGGCATCCTTGATGACGTATCCCGCAGCCCCTTCCTGGATGGCCCGGTAGAGCAGATCACTGTCGTCATGCGCTGTCAGGAGGAGAACCCGGGTGGGAAGCCCGTCCCGTGCGACCGCGTGAACCACGGCGATCCCGTCCAGGTCGGGCATGGTGAGGTCGATGACGGCCACGACCGGCTCGTGCTCCTTGATGGCGTCCAAAGCCTCACGGCCGGTTCCTGCCTCGGCCACGACTTCGAACCGGTCGGTCTGCCCCAGGGCGCGACGCAGGCCCTCGCGATACAGCGGGTGATCATCAGCCAGCAGAACCGTAGTTTTTTCCTTCATCGCGGCCATCGCGGGGGCCTCCTGAGCCTCGGAGCTTGCCTACTCCACTCTGCTCGTTCCCCATGGCACAGGCCAGCCCACACTCGCCCATACGGCCATACGGGTCAGCGTGGGCGGGTCGGTAGGTACGTCTCCTCGTGCTCTCCCTCCGCAGGGGCCCCGGGTAGGCGAAGCCTTCCCCGAGAGGTCAGCGAGCCGTGACGGCGGCGCCCGGATTATGGGTGATCCACCAGTGATACTCCTGGCGAACGTATCCGAACCGGTCCCTGTCCCAGCGCTCGTCACTGGCGGGTATCGGTCCCCGGCTGGTGTCGAAGCTCTTGTCGAAGGTGTGCAGCCTCCAGGCCAGCCATCCGGCACCGTCGTCGTCGGACGAGGTGTCGGCCAGTCTGCACCTGTCTGCAAGGGCGGCCTGACGGACGAGGAGGATACGCTCGTCCTGGTCCTGCCCACTGGGCCTGTGGAGCGCGGCGACGCAGTGCAGCAGGTCGTACAGCTCATGGGCCAGGGCCGGTGCGCGGGTGTAAGCCTGCACGGCCGACGGCGCGGCGGCGTCGCTCGCATACTTCGGCTGGTCGTTCATCTCTTCCCCGGCAGGTCGGCCTTGTGGCGTGCGCAGCGGCGGCACTCCGTCGATGGCTCTCCCTCCATGAGACACCCGCCGACCGCTGTCCTCCATCAGCCGTTCGGCCCTTTTTCGGACACCACAGCGACCACCTCACCTGCTAGGACCGGCACATGCCGGTCGTGTCCCGCGAAGTGGTGCAGTGATGGTGCGCCAACAGTCATGAAATCGGCGGGAGTTCGTCGCGGCTGTGCTCGGCGGGGTAGGTCCGGTCCTGGATCCCGACCAGGGATCACGCCACGTCCGCGTCTCCCGGCCGGCCGCCCGCGCCCGAGGGGATGAAGGGGACGGTGACGCTGACCGACGTACCGGGACAGTTGGACGTGATGGCCAGCCGGCCCCCGGCCGCCTCGGCCCGGAAACGCTGCGAAGCCAGACCGATATGGCCCTGAGCCAAGCGTTCGTCCAGGATCCGCAGATCGGTGCCGGTACCGTTGTCGGCCACGACCAGTTCCAGCATCTCGGTATGCGCGTCCACAGCGAGCGAGACGACGAGGCTGGTGGCTTCGGAGTGACGGCTGACGTTCGCGAGGAGTTCGCGCGCTGCGCCGTACACGAGTGCGTCGAGCTCGCTCGGCGCCGTGGGAGCGACGTGACAGCTCGACGCGATTCCGGTACGGCGGGCTGTGAGGTCGACCAGGTCCCGCACGGCCTGGCCGAGTCCCACCGTGTCCAGGACGGCCGGATGCAGTTCACGGGTCGTCTCGCGCAGGCCTCGGGCGACTTCGAGAAGGTTCGAGCTCGCCCGCGTGATACTGGCACGGGGATCGGCGGACAACCCCTGCTGGAGATCGAGATGGGTGGCAAGGACGTGCTGCAGCGGACCGTCGTGCAGCCGCTCGGCCAAGAGCGCTCGTTCTCGTTCGTCGCTTCGCATGACTTCTGCCAACAGCCGGGTTCGGTCGTCGATCAGTTTGGCAATGCGTGTCACGCGTTGGGACTGGATGGTGCACAGAAGCAGGCACAGCGAGCCGGTGAGTACGAAAACGATCAACAGCACCCAGGCCTGACCTGCATCCAGGCTGTGCTGAACCCGGGTGTCGAGGAGCAGCATGCCCGTGTAGGCGGCGACGGCGGAGGTGATGCTGAGGGTGCCCAGGGCCAGCACGGGCTGGAAAGCCGCGATGGCGAGGAGCAGGAACAGGCTGTTCAGGAGCATCGTCGAGCCGCTGGACAGCAGGTGCAGGACCACCACAACGGTGATGTCCGCGGCCAGGGGGAGCAGAGTCTGCAGTCCTGCCCCCTGGTGCGGCCGTCGGGCCGCACGCCGGAGCCGCCACAGCGTCGCCACCCCGTACACGGCCACGATGGCGACCTGTACGGGCCGGTGCTCGGGGTGCGGCTCCACGGTGATGGCCGCGCCGAGCACTGCGGCGAACGCCAGCCGCATGAGGTTCTGCAGGTGCAGGGCCCACTGGCCTTGCGCGTGCAGATAGCCGGTGTCCCGGGCCCCGTGCTCGGTAATGTTGCGATACGACATGATCATCATCGGTTCGGCCTCGCCGGCGCTCAGTCCAGCAGGCCGCGGCGCATCGCCTCGGCCACCATGGCGCCCCGACCAGTGACGCCGAGCTTCTGGCAGATCCGCTGCACATCGGCCTTGACCGTCGTGGGAGCGAGGAAGAGCACCGAGGCGATCTGCGAGATCGGCACACCGTCCGCGACCATGGTGAGGACCTGGCGTTCCCGTTCGGTCAGCACCGTCCGGACCTGGTCGGCACGTTTCTGGATCTCCTCCACCAGACCGCTGGTCAACTCGTGGGGCACGACCGTCTCGCCACGGGAGCACGCCTCCACGCCATCGAGGATCTTCGTGGGATCGGAGCACTTGGTCAGGTAGCCCACCACCCCCTGCTGCAGGGCGCGGTAGACGACCGAGGGCTCGTTCGATGCGGAGACCACCATGATCTTGGTCGGCAGGCCGTCATGCCGCACACGCGCCGCGACCTGGCCACCGTCGAGCATCGGCATCTGGTAGTCCAATACTGCAACGTCCGGGCGGTGTTCCCGGATCGCCGTCAGTGCCGCGCGCCCGTCGCCGGCCTCGGCGACGACCGTAGTAGTCGTGGAGAGCAGCCGCACCAGCGCCTCGCGGTAGATGGGATGGTCGTCGCCTACGACGACCCGGATCTTGGATTTCGTTTCCAGCATTCTCGGTTCCTCCTTGAGAGTCATGCAGTGGATCGGACGGGCGGTTCGTCGACTGACCGGACCGCGTTGCTCCGTGCCCCGGCGGCCGGCGCGTCAGGCCGGTTGGACGGCACCCCGTCGGCCGGCGGATCAAGGCGCACGGGAGAGGTGAGTGCGGGGGGCGTGTCCGTGCCGTGCTTCGCGCAGGAGCGGCGAAGCGCCCACCAGGTGCCCAGAGCCGCAAGTACCAGTAGGGCACCGGACATCAGCGCCGCCGCATTCAAGCCGTGCTGAAAGGCGGTTCGGGCCTGCGCCGCCAACGCGTCCGCTGTCGCGGTGGGAAGCCCGGCGGCCACGTCCAGGGCGCCGGCGAGCGATTCGCCGGCGAGATCGGCCGAATGACCGTCCACGCCGGGGGGCAGCTGAAGACTGCCGCGGAAGACGGCCAGCAGCGCCGATCCGACCAGAGCGATGCCGAGCGCAGCGCCGAGCTCGTACGCAGTTTCGGAAATCGCGGCGGCAGCACCGGCCTTGTCAGGCGGGGAGCTGCTCAGCACGAGATCGGTGGAGACCGTGTAGATGGCTCCTTCCGTCACACCGACGATCAGGAAGACCACGGCGAGCAGAAGATAATCGGTGTCGGCGCTCACCCAGCCGAGGACACCGGTGCCGAGTCCCATGAGCAGCAACCCACCGCACAGAACGGCACGCATACCCCGGCGGCGGATGACTCGCCCGATCAGGAGCCCGGCGGCCACAGCACCGGCGAATGCGGGTAGTTCCGCCAACCCGGCCTGCACGGGGGAGTAGCCGCGGACCAGCTGTAGGTACTGCGACATGAAGAAGATCACACCGGACAGCCCGAGGAGTGAGAGCAGAGTGGCGGAGACCGCCGCGCTGAATCGAACAGACTTGAACAGCCTGATGTCCATCAGTGGAACGGGCAGCCGCAGTTGGCGCCGGACGAAGACGAAGAGCGCCGCTGTGCCGACCGCACCTGCGACGGCCACGTCGGAGCGCAGCACGCCGTGCGCCGCCGCCTCCTTCACCGCGTAGACCACACCCAGCAGACCGACCATCGACAGCAGCACACTGGGAACGTCCCAGGCGCCAGGAGAAGGATCCTTAGACTCCGGCAGCAGCCTGCGTCCACCGATGACCAGCAGGACGGTGATCGGAACATTGATCAGGAACACCGATCCCCACCAGAAATGCTCCAGCAGCAGCCCGCCCACCAGAGGACCGACCGCGGCTCCGGCCGTCGCCGCAGCGCTCCAGATACCGATCGCCGTGGCGCGTTCCCGGGCGTCCGGGAACAGCGCCCGGATCAGCGACAGCGTGGAAGGCATCAAGGTCGCCCCGGCCAGGCCGAGCAACGCCCGTGCGACGATCAGCCAGCCCGCGGTCGGCGCGAAGGCGGCCAGGAGCGAGGCGAGGCCGAAGCAGATGCTTCCGATGATCAGAAGGCGTTTGCGTCCGATGCGATCGCCGAGCGAACCCATCGTGATCAACAAGCCCGCCAGGACAAAGGAGTAGATATCCCCGATCCACAGGATCTGCGCCCCGCTCGGGTTGAGGTCGTGACCGATGGACGGCAGTGCCAGAGAGAGAACGGTAGCGTCCACCCCTAGCAGCAGTACCGCCAGGACCAGAATGGACAGGCCCATCCACCGTCGGGCTCCTGCCACACCGGCCGGTACGGCAGGTTTCGTGGGCATGCTCATTGCGCCCCTCCAGGGCAAGTGCTCGTTGGACGGACTCGCGACGCATGGCGCCAGGCCGTCCGCCACCGCAGCCGAATACCTCGGCTCCCGGCAATCCCGACCGCGCTCCGCAGCCACCGCCGGCACGGGCCGTCGAGGTGCATGTGACGGCACGCGCAGACAGACCGGGAAGACCGCGCGGCGCCGTGCCCGTGAGAGCACACGCCAACGGCGGTTCCGAATCCGGAGGCCACATCCCAGCGAGTCATACCGCCAGCAAAAGGGATGAAGCGGCGCGACCTTCTCAGCCGATCGACGGATCGAACGGGGGAACCGCTCCGCGCCGATCGCTGCATCCGTCCGGGCAGACTGCCCGTCCGACCACGAACCCGCAGCACACCGCACGGTGTTCGCCGAAACCGGCACCGGCCGACAACGCCGCCCGCGCACCTGGCGTGCTCCCGGACGACCAGGCGGGGAGCGGAGCAGGCCCATGGGAACGGGCCGGATGAACCGCCTATCGGATGACCGCAACCCCACCGCGCACACGCAGGCTATGGGGAAGGACACATCAAGCAACCACCCCGTCCGTTCGAAAGTGACGCCATGCGTTCCAACGACACTCGCTGCTCCCCGTACTCGGATCATCGACCACCTGAGCAGCCGACGACCGGTCCCGGTACGGCCGAGCAGCCGTACCGGTGGGTCCTGCCGCACGACGAG
This sequence comes from Kitasatospora sp. MBT63, assembly GCF_000710465.2. Lineage (GTDB taxonomy): Bacteria > Actinomycetota > Actinomycetes > Streptomycetales > Streptomycetaceae > Kitasatospora. The sequence continues at coordinate 10,281 of NZ_JAIZ01000062.1, forward strand.
CAGGCCGCCGGCGCCGCACGGGAAGTCACACGTGCCGCCCTGGAAGACTGGGACGTCAACGAGACCAGCGTGGACGAAGCACTCGTAGTCGTCTCCGAACTCGTCACGAACGCGGTGGAGCACGCGCAGCCGCCGGTGGTCCTCCACCTTGCTCAGCCGGATCCCGGAGACGTCGTCCACGTCGAGGTGGACGACGGAGGCAGGGCTGAACTGCCGGGCGCGTGGGTCGCGAGCTGCGCACCTGACGAGCACGGCCGCGGGAACATCATCATCGACGCCTTGGCCACGACTCACGGCACCAGGGTGCACAGTTGGGGCTGTACCAACTGGGCTGACCTGCACGTCTGACGTGAGCGGATCGCAACACCGGTGTGCTCCGTCCACGGCTCGGTTCACATCTACGAATCCTCAGCTACCACGAACCCTTTGGCTGTCAACTCGCACAGTGCTCCGGAGCGGTAGAGCACTCCTCCGCGGAGAGACCCCGCCTGCCGGCGCCCCGAAGGCGGGTCCTGGCGAGGCAGCAGCTCGCGGCCCCCACCGTGCCCACAGGTGGTGGGAGAAGGACGGCCGCGATGTCTCGCGAATCCTACGAACGGCCGGAGCCCCCCGATCGGGTGCCCAACCGGGGGGTGCCGGGCCCTCGGAATCGGGCTCATATGGTGTCAGCAATATGAGCTGACCGGCTCGCTGCCGACCTGATTCACCCGATGTGAAGGGGAAAAATGAAAATTCGAAACTCGGCCCTCCTGCTGGCTCTTTCGGCCGCGGGATCGACCGCTCTTCTCAGTACTGCGGCATTCGCATCGCCTTCCGACCCGGGTACGGGGAAGCCCACCGTCGTTCTTGTACACGGCGCATTCGCGGACTCGTCCGGCTGGGACGGCGTCGTCAAGAAGCTTCAGAAGGACGGGTACCCCGTGGTCGCACCGGCCAACCCGCTCCGTGGGCTTGCCGGCGACTCCTCGTACGTCTCCAGTGTGCTCTCCAGCATCGAAGGTCCTGTGGTTCTGGTCGGACACTCCTACGGCGGTGAGGTCATCACCAACGCCGCGGTTGACCACCCCAACGTGAAGGCCCTCGTCTACATCGCGGCTATTGCTCCGGAGAAGGGGGAGAGCGCCAACGACATTCTTTCGAAGTATGACGGAAGCAAGCTCCCCGAGTCGCTCAAGCCGATTCCGTACAACCGTCCGGACGGCACCCAGGGAACCGACCTCTACATCAGTCCGGACAAGTTCAGGTCGGTCTTCGCCGCTGATGTGAAGGCCAAGGAGGCTGCGGTCATGGCCGCCACCCAGCGCCCCATCGACGGCAACAGCCTCAGTGACAAGAGCGAGAATGCCGCGTGGAAGAATATTCCCTCGTGGTACATGGTGGCAAAGGGAGACCAGGCCATTCCGCCTGCGGCCGAGAGGTTCATGGCGGACCGTGCGGGGGCCACCACTGTTGAGGTGGACGCCTCCCACGCCGTGGCTGTCTCGCACCCCGACGACGTCTCGAAACTCATCGTCTCCGCGGCGAAAGCCAAGTCCACCACAGGCTGAAGCGCGCTGATGACCGCAGGATCATCAGCTTGATCCGCGTGACAGCCTAGTTCGACCCGTCGAGCCCCCTGATGCGTCCTGGGCGGCGCGACGGGGCGAACGAGTTCCCTTGGCTCGCGGCCCACCAACCCCACATCCGAGTCGGCCAGCGGCGCCAGCCCTGCGGCGGCCTCCTACTCCCTGGCAGCCCCGCTCCTCGGCAGCCTCCGGCACTGACGACACCGGGAGCACGGTCACCCTGCCTCCCTACAGCCGCTCGACAGCAGCCGGGGTAGCCTCACCCCCCGAGAGAAGGAACGGGCACCTCGGTCGCCAACCCAGTACGACGACCGGTACGGTACAGCGGACGCGCACGCATCTCCTCGCGCGGTGGCTCAAGACCGTACGGTGGGACCCACGGCGCCGTCCGTGCCTGCAGAGGCCGAATCGTTGACACGACCGGCCGCGGTGACAAAGCCCGGCAGGTACTGGCCGGTGATGCGGAACCCCCAGGCCGAGCGGATCACCAGCCGGCCCGGCCGCCCCCGCCCGCGTACCAGCCCTGGGCAGGACGTGACATCCGGACATACGAGTGCCGCCGCATCCGTGGCTCGATGCGGCGGCACAGCGGGGAGCGGCGCGCTCAGGAGCGGGAAGCCTGGACGATCGCGTCGACGACCTGCGCAGGCTGCGATGCTGCGGCTGAGTGGCTGGCGTCCACGTGAACGATGCGTGCACCGATGCGCTCCGCCATCCACTGCTGCGCCTCAGGCTGGAGGGTACGGTCCTGGGTACACACCACATAGGTACTGGGAATGCTCTTCCACGCGGGCACCCCGCTGGGCGCGGCCAGGCACGATCCGGCGGCCGGCCCCTGGGAAGCCGCCATCACGGCAGCTTTGGCGGCGGGAACATCGGCGGCAAAGACCTCGGCGAACTTCGTACGATCGAGGCTTACATATCCCTCGGCATCCGCGACGACCGCCTCGAGGCCGGGTGAGGCAGGGAATCGCCCGAGAATCTCACCAGCCGCCTCGCCCTCCTCGGGTGCGACGGCGGCAAGGTACACGAGCGCGGCCACGTTCTGGCCTCCTGCGGCGGCGTTGGAGATCACCATTCCCCCGTAGGAATGCCCCACCAAAACGCTGGGTCCGTCGACCTGTGCCAGTGCCCGCTGGACAGCGGCAACGTCATCCTCCAGAGAACTCAGCGGCAGCTGCACGGCCGTAACCACATGCCCCTCCTCCTGGAGACGGCCGGTCACCTCGGTCCAGCTGGAACCGTCAACCCACAGGCCGTGAACCAGTACGACGTTCGTCATCTTGCTTTACCTTCTTTTCTGTCAGATGCACTTCTGTGGTCGATGTTCGGGTACCGGTCCTGCTCGCACATCATCCGTTCGGCCGGGCAACCGGGGGAGTGAGCCTTCCCCCGGGACGCGGACACCGGTGTCTCGCGCGGTGGTCGTGTGCCAACGCCGTGAAATCGGTGGAAGTTCATCGTGGGCGCGTTTGTCGGGGTGGAGCTGCTCGATGCTGGTCCCGGGCCGGTAACGGCCGGGGGATGACGGTCCGTTCGTCGCGCGTCCCGAATCGTTGTGTATCTCGAACAGCTGGTGGTGCCCGGTGGCAGGAGTGTGTCGTCGTCGGGGAAGACCAGGACGACGTCGGTGCGGCGCTTGACCTCGCGGTTGATCCGCTCCAGCGAGTTGATCGGCTGGATCTTCTTTGTGCTGGTGTCCGGTCTGGTCTGTCGGTGGGGTTTCGCGCGCTGTTGTTGCTGGTTGGTGTTCCGAGTGGACGTTAAGTCCCTTTTCTCTCGGCTTGCTATCGCTCGGACGCGTGAACGTCGGCCGTACTGGCGTGCCGGTCAGCGTTCGAGTGATGTTCTGCGGCGCATGGACAGGCGGGCGTATCCGAGCGACTTAGAGGAGCTAACACAAAGCTCTGGTGTGGCCATGT
>NZ_JAIZ01000063.1 GCF_000710465.2 Kitasatospora sp. MBT63
GGCCCAGGCCCGGACCCGGGCCGGGCGCCCGGTGGCGGCGTCGTCGACCGCGGTGTCGCGCAGGGCGGCCAGCGGCGCCGTCCGCGCGGCCCGGACGGCCGGCAGCAGGGCGGACAGGACGGTGACGGCGGTACCGGTCACCAGCGGCAGGGCGACGGCCGCCGCACCGATCACCAGTCCGCCGGTGGGCAGGGCGAACCCGAGCGCCGAGAACAGCGCCTTCAGCCCGGTGGCCATGCCGACACCGCCGAGCAGCCCGGCCGCCGAGGCCAGCACGCCGACCGCGAGCGCCTCCCCCAGGGTGGCGCCCAGCACCTGCCGGCGGCTCGCACCGAGCGCCCGCAGCAGGGCGTTCTCCCTGGTCCGCTGGGCGACCACGATGGCGAAGGTGTTGTGGATGGTGAAGGTCGCCACCAGCAGCGCGATCCCGGCGAAGACCAGCAGCAGGGTGGTGAACATGGTCAGGAACCGGCCCGACACCTGCTCGGTGCTCTCCTGCGACGCGGCCCGGCCGGTCACCACCTCCACCCCGGCGGGCAGCGCCGGGCGCAGCCGCTCGGCGAGCTGTTCCTGCGTCAGCCCGTCGGCCCGGAGCCGGATCGCACTCGCCTGGCCGGTGCCCTTCGGTGTCAGGTACCGCTGGGCGTCGGCCAGGGTCAGCGCGGTGAAGGTGCTCGGGCCCATGCCGTCGGCGTCGGCGCCGAAGGTGGCCAGGCCGACGACGGTGATCCTGACCGGGTCCGGGGTGCGCAGCACCGCGGTGTCGCCGATCCGCAGGCCGCCGGCCGCGGCGGCGCCGCGGTTGAGCACGGCCTCGCCGGGTGCAGCGGGGGCGCGGCCCTCGGCCAGCCGGTACGGGTTCAGCCCGGCGTCGGTGAGCCAGTTGCCCGCCAGGGTGGGCGGCCCCTGTCCGCCCACCGGGCGCCCGTCCTTGCCGACCAGCTGTCCGCTGCCCTGGACGGACGGCTCGGCGGCCGCCACGCCCGGTACCGCCCGCAGCCGGTCTGCGAGCGCCGCGTCGACGGGGGCGCGGACCCCGCCGGGGGTGTTGGGCGCGTCCAGGACGTCGGCGCTGCGCACCACGGCGTCGGTGCCGCGGTTGGCGTCGGCGAAGAGGGTGTCGAAGTTGGCGCGCAGGGTGTCGCCGAGCACCATGGTGCCGGCCAGGAAGGCGACGCCGAGCAGGACGGCGAGGAAGGTGCCGGCCAGCCGGCGGCGGTGCGCGCGCAGCGAACGCAGCGCGAGCCTGCGGGTGGCGTTCACCGGCCCGCTCCCCGGTGGTGGACCGGCACCGGGCCGGCTCCGGTGGCCGGGTCCCGGTCCGGGGTGCGGGCCCGGCCGGTGCCGCGGTCCAGGTCCTTCATCCGGTCGAGCACCCGGTCCGCGGTCGGGGCGTCCATGGTGTCGACCAGGCGGCCGTCCGCGAGGAACAGCACCAGGTCGGCGTACCCGGCGGCGACCGGGTCGTGGGTGACCATCACCACGGTGCGGCCCATGGCGTCGACGGCGCGGCGCAGCAGGGCGAGCACCTCGGCGCCGGCCCTGGAGTCCAGGTTGCCGGTGGGCTCGTCGGCGAACACCACCTCCGGGCGCCCGGCCAGGGCCCGGGCGACGGCGACGCGCTGCTGCTGGCCGCCGGACAGCTCGCTCGGACGGTGCCGCAGGCGGTCGCCGAGGCCGACCACCTCGATCAGCTCGGTCAGCCACGGCCCGTCGGGGGCGGCGCCGGCCAGGTCGACCGGCAGGGTGATGTTCTCCAGCACGGTGAGGGTGGGGACCAGGTTGAAGGCCTGGAAGACGAAGCCGATCCGCTCGCGGCGCAGCAGGGTCAGGCGCCGGTCGTCCAGCGCCCCGAGCTCGGTGCCGCCGAGGTGGACCCGGCCCTCGGTGAGGGTGTCCAGGCCCGCCGCGCAGTGCATCAGGGTCGACTTGCCGGACCCCGAGGGCCCCATGATCGCGGTGAACCGGGCGGCCGGGAACTCCACCGTCACCCCGTCCAGCGCCCGCACCCGGGTGTCGGCGGAGCCGTACTCCTTGACGGCCCCGATGACCCGGGCGGCGGGCGCGGCCGGGGTGGCGGCCGTGGGCGGTGTGGTCACTTGGCGCCGCCGCGGTGGTGCTCCGTCAGGACGGCCCGCCGGGCCCGGTACTCGTCGGCGTCGATCTCGCCGTCGGCGTAGCGGCGGCCGAGCGCGGCCAGCGGTCCGTCGCCGCAGCCGCGGCGCCACCCGGCGCGGCGGGCGAGGGTGACCACCACCACGACGACGGCCAGCCAGAACAGCGGGACCAGCAGGATCCACGGGCCGGGCCAGTGCCCGTCGGCATCGGCAAGCAGGGTGTACATCGGGTCCATCTCCCTCGTCGGTTCTCGCCACCGCCCGGGCTCCCCGGGCCCTTCGAGCCTCCCGCCGCGGCCGGCCCCGGCGCGTCGTCCCGGCAGCGGCTCCCGCGCTACTCCCCCGGGAGTACCCGGCCCGCCGGGCCGTGCCGAACACCTGCACGACCCGGCTGGATAGGGTGGTTCGCAGACCGCCACTTACCGGAGGACCGCATGGGCACTGCCAGGATCGCCGTCGCCACCAGCGAGGTGGGCGTCGCGTACGACGCCGACCTGCCGCTGATCGTGGACGCGCTGCGCGCCGACGGGGCGGCCGCGGAGGCGGTCCCCTGGGACGCGGACCCCGGCGTGTGGGAGCGGTTCGACCTGGCGGTCGTCCGGTCCACCTGGGACTACGCGGAGCGGCTCGACGAGTTCCTGGCCTGGGCCGACGCGACGGCCCGGGTCACCCGGCTGTGGAACCCGGCGCCGGTGGTGCGCTGGAACAGCGACAAGCGCTACCTGCGTGACCTCGGCGCCCGCGGGGTGCCGGTCGTGCCGACCCGGTTCGCGGAGCCCGGGGACCCGCTCCACGAGGCGGACTTCGACCGGCCCGACGGCGTGGTGGTCAAGCCCGCCGTCTCCGCCGGGGCCCGCGACACCGCCCGCTACGAGGCGGGCCGGGCGGCGGACGCGGTGCGGCACGCCCGGATGCTGCTCGACCAGGGCCGTACCGCGATGGTCCAGCCGTACCTGCCGCTGGTGGCCGAGGGCGAGCGGGCCCTGGTCTTCGTCGCGGGCGCCTTCAGCCACGCGATCCGCAAGGGGCCGGTGCTGACCGAGCCCAACACCATCGACAACGACCGCGTCGCGCACCCGGGCGTCACCGCGTACCACCCGACCGAGGCGGAGCTCCGTACCGCCCGCGCCGCGCTCGCGGCCGTACCGGCCGCCGGCGAACTGCTGTTCGCCCGGGTGGACCTGGCACTCGGGGCGGACCGCGAACCGCTGGTCATGGAGCTGGAGCTGATCGAGCCGAACCTGTTCCTCCAGGCCGACCCGCAGGGCCTGCGGCGGCTCGCCGACGCCGTGGCCGCCGAGAGCCGCCGGACGCCGGTGTAGCGCGCACCCGCCACCGGCGAGGGGCCCTAGCCCAGCCAGCCCGGCCGGACCAGGCCCGACTCGTAGGCCAGTACCACGAGTTGGGCGCGGTCCCGGGCGCCGAGCTTGACCATCGCGCGGCTGACGTGGGTCTTGGCGGTGAGCGGGCTGACCACCAGGCGGCGGGCGATGTCGTCGTTGGACAGGCCGAGGCCGACCAGCGCCAGCACCTCGCGCTCACGGTCCGTCAGGACGTCGAGCCCGGGCCCGGCCGGTTCCTTGGAGCGGGCCGCGAACTCGCCGATCAGGCGGCGGGTGACGCCCGGCGAGAGCAGCGCGTCACCCGCGGCGGCGACCCGGACCGCGCGCAGCAGGTCGGCGGGCTCGGTGTCCTTGACCAGGAAGCCGGCGGCCCCGGCCCGCAGCGCCTCGAAGACGTACTCGTCGAGCTCGAAGGTGGTCAGCACGACCACCCGGACGGCGGCCAGCGCCGGGTCGAGGCCGATCCGCCGGGTGGCCTCCAGTCCGTCCAGCCGGGGCATCCGGATGTCCATCAGGACGACGTCCGGCCGCAGCTCGGCGGTGAGCCGGACGGCCTGGTCGCCGTCGTCCGCCTCACCGACCACCGTCAGGTCCGGCTGCGCCTCCAGCAGTGCCCGGAAGCCGGCCCGCACCAGCAGCTGGTCGTCCGCCAGCAGGACCCGGATCACGACGGCCCGCCCTCGGCCGGGTACGGCAGCCGGGCCTCCACCAGGAATCCGCCGGCGGGCGTCGGCCCGGCGGTGAGGGTGCCGCCGAGGGCGGACGCCCGCTCGCGCATCCCGACCAGGCCCGTTCCGGAGCCGTCGGCCCCGCCGGAGCGGGGTCCCGCGGCGGCGCCGGCCGGGCCCGGGTCCGTGATCCGGACCCGCAGGGCGTCGGGGAGGCGGTCCACGGTGACCTCGGCGGTGCGGGCGGCGGAGTGCCGCAGGACGTTGGTGAGCGCCTCCTGGACGATCCGGAAGGCGGCGAGGCCGAGGCCGGCCGGGATCTCGGGTCCGGAGCCGGTGGTGTGCACCGCGACGGCGAGTCCGGCCGACCGGGCCTGGTCGGCCAGTTCGTCGAGCCGGTCCAGCCCCGGGGCCGGACCGCGCGGGGCGGAGTCGGCCGGGCCGCGCAGGGTGCCGAGCACCTGCCGGACCTCGCCGAGCGCCTCCTTGCTGGCGGCCTTGATGGTGACCAGGGCGCTGTGCGCCTGTTCCGGCCGGGTGTCCATGAGTTCCAGTGCGACGCCCGCCTGGACGTGGATCAGCGAGATGCTGTGGGCCAGGATGTCGTGCAACTCGCGGGCCATCCGCAGCCGTTCCTCGTCGACCCGGCGGCGTTCGGCCTGCTCGGCGGCGGCCCGGACGACGGCGATCCGCTCCCGCCGGAAGCGCAGGATCTCCGAGACCGCGAGGACCAGCAGCAGCCAGGCGGCGACGCCCAGTTCCTGCCAGCCGTTGGGGGCGCCGGCGGGTGCGCGCAGCAGACCGGCCGGGAGTCCGTGCCCGATCAGCAGGTGGGCGGTGTAGAAGACGGCCGCGCAGGCCCAGACCACCCGGCGGTGGCCGAGCTGCACCCCGACGCAGAAGGCCACCACCATGCTCAGGAACACCGGTCCGTACGGGTAGCCCGCGACGACGTAGACCAGGGTGACGGCGGTGGTGGCGACGGCGACCGCCGCCGGACGCCTGCGCCGCTCGACCAGCAGGGCGGGCCCGAGCAGGAGCAGCAGGTAGCCGAGGGCGTCGAGCGGGACGCGGTCGGGCTGGTGCCGGCCGGCGGCGGCCGAGCCGGCCACCTGGACGACGGCCGCCAGCACCGCGAGCGCGACCGGCCGGCCGGCCTTGGCGGCGCGTACCCACGGGGGCTGCCAGGGCGGGGTCGGATCGGTCATGCGACGAGGCTAGCCGCGCCGGTGGCCGCCGGTCGTCAGCCCGGCGGGGTGGGCGCGGCTACTCCCTGCGTAGTACGGACGGCGTACGCGCCGCGGCTCAGCCGTTGAGCAGTGCGGCGACGTCGGCGACGTCCGCCGCGGGCGGCACCTCGACCGTCCCGGCGCCGAGGTCGGTGTAGGTGACCACGGTGGCGCCGCTGGGCTTGGTGGCGTCGCTCTCCTTCTGCCGGATCAGCACGCCCTTGGCGTCGACCCAGAAGTCGAAGGTGACCTGGTCGCCGTCCTTGACCAGGGTGGCCAGGGTCTTCGCCTTGGTGTCCGGGTCCAGGCCCGGCGCGGCGTCGGCCAGGGCGGCGGCGGTGACGGTGGAGCGGTAGTGGACCGACTCGATGCCGTTCAGCGTCTCGTGGCCCCGGGAGGACGGCAGGCCGCTGTTGGCGGCGACGGTCAGGACCAGGGTGGGGTCGAGGGTGATCATCATCGGCGGGAGCGAGTCGAAGATGTCGCTGCCGGGGACCTTGGCGGCCAGGGCCTTGCGGTCGAAGCTCATGAAGGTCTTGTTGTCGAAGTGGGCGCGGTCGGCGGCGGGCACGTCGAGGTAGATCACGTCGGTGGCGTAGCGGAACTTCGCGGAGTCCGGGCCGTCGGTGCCGTCCAGTTGGAGGGCCGGCGATCCGTTCCAGACCATCGCGCCGGCGCCGCGCCCGACGTTGTCGAGCGCGGCCCGGCCGCCGGTGACGGTCAGCTTGGCGCTGCCGGCCTGCTTCATCACCGCCGCCGAGGCGAGCAGCGCCGCCTTCGGGTCGGCCTCGGTGGCCGACGGGGAGGCACTGGACGCGGCGGCGGAGGACGCGGCCGGGGCCTTGGCGTCGGAGCCGCCGGTGCAGGCGGTGAGCGCGCCGGTCAGCAGGGCGCAGACGGCAAGGGCGGGCGCGGCGTGGAGGATGCGCAAGGTTCCTTCTCGATCTCTGGTACGAGCTCTGGTACGAACGGTGTGCCCGCGCACTATAGCCGTCGCCGTCCGGCCGCCTCCGCGCCGCCCTACGGTCTGTCAGCCCCGGTCCGGGCCCCGCCCGTCGTCGGCCGTGATGGCCACGGCGGTGCCGCTGACCCGGATCCGCGGGTCGCCGGGGCGCAGCTCCACCCGCAGGACGCCGGGGCGTCCGAGGTCCGCACCCTGGTGGAGGGTCAGCTCGCCGTCGTCGATGCCGTCGAGTTCGCGCAGGTACGCGCCGAAGGCGGCGGCCGCGGCGCCGGTCGCCGGGTCCTCGACCACGCCGCCGACCGGGAACGGGTCGCGGACGTGGAACACCCGCCGGGACTCCCGGTGGACGAGTTGCAGGGTGGTCAGGTCGAGCCGGGTCATCAGCGCGGCCAGCCGTTCGAAGTCGTACGCCAGGTCGGCCAGCCGGGCCCGGGTGCCGGCCGCGAGCACCAGGTGCCGGGCGCCGGCGTAGGCGATCCGCGGCGGCAGCAGCGGGTCGAGTTCGTCCTCGTGCCAGCCGAGCGCGGCGAGGGCCTCGGCGAGGTCGGCGGCGGCGACCTGGTGGACCTGCGGTTCGACGCTGGTCAGGGTCGCCGACAGCAGGCCGTGCGGGCCCTGCTCGACCAGGACCGGGACGGGGCCGGCCTTGGTCTCGAACAGGAGCTCCCCGACGCCGGTGCGCTCCGCCACGGCGACCGCGGCGGCCACCGTGGCGTGCCCGCAGAACGGCACCTCCGCCTTGGGGCTGAAGTAGCGCACGGTGAAGCTGCGCCCGCCGGCGGCCGCGGGGGCGAGGAAGGCGGTCTCGGAGTAGCCGAGTTCGGCGGCGACGGCCAGCCGGGTGGCGTCGTCGAGGCCGGTGTCGTCGAGCACCACACCGGCCGGGTTGCCCCCGTCGGGGTCGGCGGTGAAGGCGGCGTAGCGGAGCAGGTCGGCGGCGGGAGAGTCGGTCATGCCGGGGCGAACACCGCCTGCCGCGCCGCGATTCCCGCCGCCTCCGCGGCCGGTGGGCCACGAGATGCGGGGGCCCGGGCGAGGTGCTGGGATGGCGGGTACGGCTCTGCCCGACGGCCGGGCCGCGGCGCCGGAGCGGCGTACCGAGCGGAACGGAGCTGCCCGATGAGCCTCCCGCCTTTCGAGGACACCACCGACTTCGCCAACGCCGACCGGGGCTTCGTCGCCGCCCTCACCCCGGGGGTGGTCAAGGCCGCCGACGGGCGGGTGGTGTGGGACGACGGCGTCTTCGCGTTCCTGCGGGCCGAGTGTCCCGGCACGGTGCACCCGGGTCTGTGGCGGCAGGCGCAGTTGTGCGCGCGGCAGGGGCTGTTCCGGGTGACCGAGGGCGTGTACCAGGTCCGGGGGCTGGACCTGTCGAACATGACGCTGGTCGAGGGCGGCCGCGGGGTGATCGTGATCGACCCGCTGGTGTCGGCCGAGACGGCAGCGGCGGCGCTGGCGCTGTACCGGGAGTACCGGGGCGAGCGGCCGGTGACCGGTCTGATCTACACCCACTCGCACGCGGACCACTTCGGCGGCGCCCGCGGGGTGCTGCCCGGCGGCGAGGCGCAGGGGGTGCCGGTGATCGCCCCGGCCGGGTTCCTGGAGCACGCGGTCAGCGAGAACGTGTACGCGGGCAACGCGATGTCCCGGCGCGCGGTGTACATGTACGGCGACCGGCTGCCCCGCGACCCGGACGGCCTGGTCGGCTCGGGTCTGGGCAGCGCGGTGTCGACCGGCACCATCACGCTGGTCCCGCCGACCGTGGACGTCACCGCGACCGGGCAGGAGGAGACGGTCGACGGGGTGCGGATCGTCTTCCAGCTCACCCCGGGCACCGAGGCGCCGGCCGAGATGAACTTCCTCTTCCCGGACCTGCGGGCGCTGTGCCTGGCGGAGAACGTCACCCACACCATGCACAACATCCAGACGCTGCGCGGCGCGGTGGTGCGCGACGCGCGGAGGTGGTCGCGGTACATCGACGAGGCGATCGACCTGTTCCACGGGACGTACGACGTGGGGTTCGCCTCGCACCACTGGCCGACCTGGGGCCACGACAACGTGGTGGAGCTGCTGACCGGCCAGCGCGACCTGTACGCGTACCTGCACGACCAGACGCTGCGGCTGCTGAACGACGGTCTGACGGCGGCCGAGATCGCCGAGGAGCTGCGGCTGCCGCCCGCGCTGGAGCACGCCTGGCACGCCCGCGGGTACTACGGGTCGGTGAGCCACAACGTCAAGGCGATCTACCACCGCTACCTGGGCTGGTTCGAGGGCAATCCGGCGAAGCTGTGGGAGCATCCGCCGACCGAACTCGCCCGGCGCTACGTCGAGCTGGCGGGCGGGCGCGAGCAGGCGCTGGCGAAGGCCCGCGGCTACGTGGCGGCGGGCGACCTGCGGTTCGCCGCGACCGTCCTGGACCACCTGGTGTTCGCCGACCCGGCCGACCCGGCGGCCCGGGAGGAGCTGGCGGGGGTGTACGACCGCCTGGGGCGCGGCGCGGAGAACGGCCCGTGGCGCAACTTCTACCTGACGGCGGCGTTGGAGCTGCGCACCGGGGCGGGCGGCCAGGTGGTCGACGCCACCAACCCCGAGATGGCGATGGCGCTGACCACCGAGCAGCTGATCGACTCGGTCGCGATCCGGGTCGACGGGCCGGCCGCCTGGGACGAGGACCTCACCGTCGACCTGGTGATGGCCGAGGAGGGGCGCCGGCACCGGCTGACCCTGGTCCACGGTGTGCTGACGCACCGCGCCGGCCCGCTCGGCACCGAGCCGAGGACGCCGGCCGGGCTGACCCTCACGCTCGGCAAGGCGCAGCTGCTGGCGCTGCTCGGCGGCGGGAGCCCGGAGGGCGTCGGGGCCGAGGGGGACCCGGACCTGTTCCGGCGGCTGCTCTCGGTGACCACCGAGCCCGACCGGCTGTTCGCCGTCGTCACGCCGTGACGGGCGCGGCCGGGGGCGGCCGGGTCCCCCGGCCCGGGCGGGGTCGGCGGCCCGGGCGGGGTCAGCGGGCGGCGGTGGCCTGCGGGTCGTCCAGGTAGGGCTCCCAGGCGAGTTCGGCGGCGCCGACCAGGCCCGCGTGGTGGACCTGCGCGGGGACGATCGGGACCCGGCCGCTGCGGCCCCACAGACAGCGGTCGGCGACCACGGTGGCGAGCCGGTCGGGGGCGCCCGCGAGCAGGTCGAGGTGGAGTCCGCTGAGCACGATCCGGTCGGGGTTGAGGATGTTCACCAGGCCAGCGAGGCCGAGGCCGAGGCGGTCGACGACGTGCTCGACCGCGGACCGGGCGGCCGGGTTCTGGGCCGCGGCCCGGGCCAGGTCCCGGGCCTGGGCGAGGACCGGCCGGGCCGGGTCGGGGGTGCGGCCGGCGGCGGCGAGCAGCGCCTCGGGGTCGGTCTCGGAGTTGAGGCAGCCGCGGTTGCCGCAGGCGCAGGGGCGGCCCTGCGGGTCGACGGTCAGGTGGCCGACCTCCAGGGCGAGTCCGGCGCTGCCGGTGTGCAGGCGGCCGTCGATGACCAGGGCGCCGCCGACGCCGCGGTGGCCGGAGGTGACCAGCAGCAGGTGGCGGGAGTCGCGGCCGGCGCCGTGGCGGTGCTCGGCGAGGGCGGCGAGGTTGGCGTCGTTGGCGACGGCGCTGGGCAGGTCCGGCAGGGCACGCGGGCCGAAGTCGGCCCGGGCCACCTCGGCGGCGAACAGGTCGGCGACCGGGGTGCCGCTGGGCCAGGCGAAGTGCAGGGCGGCCAGCGCGGTGCCGTCCGGTTCGGTGACGGGGTTGGGCAGGGCCAGCGCGACGCCCAGGCAGCGGCGGCTGGAGTCGGCGGCGAGCCTGGCGCCGGTCTCGGCGACGGCGCGCAGCAGCCGTACCGGGTCGGTGGCGGCCGGGAGCGGGAGGTGGACGGGGTCGACCAGGCGGCCGGCCAGCCCGGCGAGCGAGACGCTCACCCCGTCCGCGTGGAGCTGGGCCGCGACCACCACGGGTCCGTTCGGGTCGACGGCGAGCCGGTGCGAGGGGCGGCCGCGGCCGCCGCCCGCCGGCCGGGAGTCGACGGTGATCAGGCCGAGCGCCTCGAGTTCGGCGGTGACGGCGCCGGCGGTGGCGCGGGTCACCTCCAGGCCGCCGGTCAGGGCGGAGCGGGTGGGGGCCTGTCCGGTGTGGACCAGCCGCAGCGCGGGGCCGAGCAGGGTGCGGCCGCGGTCCGGGGCGGGGCGGCGGCGGGCCTCGTGGGCGGAGGTCGGGCTTGTCGGTGAGTGCTGCACTCCCCTATTCTGACTTTGTGCCGCCAATAAACAAAACCTCCGTCCCGTCCTCCCCCCTCGATCACCCGGTCGGCCCCACCGGCGACACCCCCGACGCGGCCGCCGACCGCACCCCGGCGCAGCCTCCGGCCTGGTCCGCCGCCCGGCTCGCGCTCACCGCCTTCTTCGCCGTCGACGGCTTCCTGTTCGCCGCCTGGGTGGTCCGGATCCCGGACGTCAGGGCCCAGGTCGCAGCCTCGCACAGCGCGCTCGGCCTGGCCCTGCTGTGCGTGTCGGCCGGCGCGGTGGCCACCATGCCGCTGGTCGGCCGGCTCTGCGTGCGGTACGGCAGCAGGCCCGTCACCGTCGCCTCGCTCACCCTGCTCGCGCTGGCCGTCCCGCTGCCCGCGCACACCCACTCGGTCGCCTCGCTCGGCGCCGTCCTGCTGCTGTTCGGCGCGGGCTACGGCGCCGCCAACGTCGCGATGAACAGCGCCGCCGTCGACCTGGTCGCCCAACTGCGACGGCCCGTCATGCCCAGCTTTCACGCCGGGTACAGCCTCGGCGGCCTGCTCGGCGCGGCCGTCGGCGGCCTGCTGGCCGGCGTCCTCACCACCGCCTGGGCGCTCGCCCTCGGCGGCCTGCTCGGCCTCGCGGTGACCGCCGCCGCCGGCGCCGTCCTGCTGCGCACCCCGGCCGCCGCGCCGCACACCCCGCCGGCCGGCCGGTCCACCGCCGCGCCCACCGCCACCGGGCGGCGCGGACTGCCGCACGCCCGGCTGCTGGTGCTGCTGCTCGGCCTGACCGCCCTGTGCACCGCGTACGGCGAGGGCGCGCTCGCCGACTGGGCGACCCTGCACCTGACCGACGACGTGCACGCGAGCGCGGGGCTGGCGGCCGCCGGGTACGCCACGTACGCGCTGGCGATGACGGCGGGGCGGGTGAGCGGCACCTGGCTGTCGGTCCGGCTCGGGCAGCGCCGGCTGATGCTGGCGGGCGGGCTGACGGCGGGCGCCGGCATGCTGCTCGCCGCGCTGGTGCCGTCCGTCCCGGCGGCGCTCGCCGGGTTCGTCCTGGTCGGCCTCGGACTGGCCAACCTGTTCCCGCTGGCCATCGCCCAGGCCGGCGCGGCGGGCGGCCCGCGCGGGGTGGCGACCGCCTCCACCCTGGGGTACGCGGGCATGCTGATCGGCCCGCCGGTGATCGGTTTCCTGGCCGACGCCAGCAGCCTGCCGACCGCGCTGACCACGGTCGCGGCGGCCGCCGTACTGGCCGGGTTGCTGGCCCTGGCCGTCGGCGGCGGACGGCGCGGCGCGGCCCGCCCGGGCACCCCCGGTGGCGCCGGTGACACGCTCCGCGACACACCGGCAGCCTGACGGGCGGAACGCCCCGGCCCGGGGAGGATGGATTTCGCCCGGTCCCGGCAGCAGGTGGCTGCGACGGGCCCGTGTGCGAAGCGCACGCGGTGGCAGCGAAGGAGATGCGCGTACCCATGGCTACTGGCACGGTGAAGTGGTTCAACGCCGACAAGGGCTTCGGTTTCATCCAGCAGGACGACGGCGGCCCGGACGTGTTCGTCCACTTCTCGGCCATCCAGACCAGCGGCTTCAAGTCGCTCGAGGAGGGCAACCGGGTGGAGTACGACGTCACCCAGGGCCCGAAGGGGCCGCAGGCCGAGCAGGTCGTCACCATCGACTGACCCCACCCGCCCCTCGGCGCCGTCCCGTCCCGCGAACCGCGCGGGGCGGGACGCCGCCGTTCCCGGGCCGTTCCCGGGTGGGCCCGCCGACGTGGCAGGATGCGGCCGAGGAGCACGGACGGGACGGACGGGGCAGATGGCGATCCAGGTACTGCGGGCACACGACCGGGCGGCCAGCCCCTGGCTGAACGGCGGCGGCGTCACCCGGGAGGTGGCCGGCTTCCCGGCCGGCGCCGCGCTGGCCGACTTCGCCTGGCGGGTGAGCCTCGCCGACGTCGCGCAGGGCGGCCCGTTCTCCCGCTTCGACGGCGTCGACCGGGTGATCACCGTGGTCGAGGGCGACGGCATGGCCCTGACCGTCGACGGCGCCGAACACCGGCTCGCCGCACCGTTCGAGCCGTTCGCCTTCCCCGGCGACGCCGCCACCGACTGCCGGCTGCTCGGCGGCCCGGTCGTCGACTTCAACGTGATGACCCGCCGCGGCCACGCCACCGCCCAGGTCGAGGTCACCGCCGAGGGACGCGCCCTGCGGGTCCCGGCCGGCGCCGACCTGCTGCTGGTCTGCCTGGCCGGCGAAGCCCGGCTGGACCCGGACGGCTCGGGCCCGGACCGCCCGGAGCCGGACGGCGTGCGGCTCGGCCGCTTCGACGCGGCACTGCTGCCGGGCGGCGCCACCGCCCTGCTGCGGGTCGCGGGCACGGCCGCGCTGGTCACCCTGACACCGCCCGCCACGGGCTGAGACACCCGCTCCCGCCGGGCGGCGGAGGAGCGGCGGGCCGGCCGGGGTGGCCCGGCCCGGGGACGAGATCGGGCCGGACGGCGGTGTGCGCCGCGCCGGCCGCAGGAGGGGCGGTAGCGGTGCGGGTCCTGGTCACCGGGGCGTACGGGTTCGTCGGCACGGCCGTGGTGCGGCAGCTCGCCGCGGCCGGGCACGAGGTGTGGGCCTTCGGGCGGCGGGCCCAGGCACCGCCCGGGCTGCCCGTCACCCGCAGCCTGCGGGGCGACATCCGCGACCGCGCGGCCCTGGCACCCGCCGTCGCCGGGGTCGACGGCGTCTGCCACCTCGCGGCGCTGACCCGCAGCCGCGAGTCGGTGGTCCGCCCCGAGGCGCACTGGGAGGTCAACCACGGCGGGATGGCCGCCCTGCTGGACGCGCTGGCCGGCCGCCCCGACCCGGTCCCGCTGGTCTTCGGCTCGACCGCGGCCGTGTACGGCGCGCCCGAGCGGCAGCCGATCACCGAGTCGACCCCGCCGGCGCCCGGCAACCCGTACGGCGCCTCCAAGCTCGCCGCCGAACAGCTGCTGCACGCCCGCGCCGCCGAGGGCGCCGTCCGTCCCGTGGTGCTGCGCTGCTTCAACGCGGCCGGCACCGGTGACGTCGACGAGGCCCGGATCATCCCCAAGGCGCTCGCCGTCGCCGCCGGCCACCACCCCCACCTGGAGCTCAACGGCGACGGCACCGTGGTCCGCGACTTCGTCCACGTCGACGACGTGGCCCGGGCCTACCTGCTGGCCCTCACCACGCCCGCCGCCGCGGGCCGCACCTACAACGTCGGCTCGACGCCCGCCGCCATGCTGGACATCATCGCCGCGGTGGAGCGGATCACCGGCCGCCCGGTGCCGGTGGTCCACCGCCCGGCCCAGCCCGAGGCGCCACGGCTGGTCTCCGACACCGCCCTGATCCGGCGTGAACTCGGCTGGCACCCGGACCGCTCGGACCTGGACCGGCTCATCGCCGACGCCTGGCGTTCCGTACCCTGACCGGTGACGGGCCATCAGGTCGGGGATGCCGGTGGCCGTGACCCCAGGAGGACCCGTGCCCGAGCCCACCGGAAACCTGTACGACGCCGTCGGCGGGACCGCCGCGCTGCGGCGGCTCAGCAACACCTTCTACGACCTGGTGCTGGCCGACCTGCTGCTCGCACCGGTCTTCGCCGACTTCACCCCCACCCACATCGAACACGTCGCCGTCTGGCTCGCCGAGGTCTTCGGCGGGCCCGACCGGTTCACCGCCGACCTCGGCGGCCACCAGGCGCTGCTGCGCGCCCACCTCGGCCTCGCCATCACCGAGGAGCAGCGGGTCCGCTGGATGGAGCTGATGGCGGCCGCCGTGGAGCAGGAGCTCCCCGACGACGGCCTGCTGCGCCGGCGTGTCCTGGAGTACTTCGACTGGGGCACCCGGATCGCCCGCGAGGTCTCCGCCGAACCGGTCGGGCAGGACCTCGGCGACCCCGGGCCCACCCCGCGCTGGGGCTGGGACGGCCTCGAGAAGTAGCACCCCGGGGCCGGGTCCGGCCTAGGGCCTGTCCGGCGGATCTTGTCGGATCAGCGCGCGGCGTCGGGCGCCCGTCCGGGCGTGCGCCCGAATCGGCCTCGTACTGGACGTACTTGGGCGATTCGGGCGTGCGTCCGGTCGGGATGATCCGTCGTCGCGCGCCCGGCAAGATCCGCCGGGCTCGGCCTAGTGGCCGGGCTCGGCCTCCGGGATGTGCAGGTCCCAGCCGACCAGGGCGCGCAGCTGCTCGGCGGTGACGCCCTCCGGGAGCGGGCGGGGCGCGTCGTGGCGGATCGGCGGCTGCCAGCCCTCGGCGGGCGTCCAGGAGCGGACCACCTTCGCCGGGGCGCCCGCCACCACGCTGTGGTCGGGGATCTCCCCCATCACCACCGCGTTGGCCGCGACCACCACGTTGCGGCCGATCCGGGCGCCCGGCAGGATCACCGCGCCGGTGCCGATCCAGGAGCCGGCGCCGATCTCCACCGGCTCGTTGCGCGGCCACTGCTTGCCGATCGGCAGCTCGGTGTCCCGGTACTCGTGCGCCTGGTCGGTGATGTACACGCCCGGGCCGGTCCACACGTTGTCGCCGAGGACGATCGACTGGTGGCCGACCAGGTGGCTGCCGCGGCCTATCACGCAGCCGCCGCCGATCCGCACGATCGGCTCCGGCCCGAGGTCCAGCCCGGGCAGGAACCCGGCCGAGATGGTGACCCGCTCACCGATGATGCAGAACGGCCCGATCGCGATCGACTGCTCGTTGAAGACCGTGCCGAGCGGGAACGCCAGCTTGCTGCCGTCACCGAGCTCCCCGAACCGGTACGGGCCCGGGTTGCGGTTGGAGACCGCCCCGGCCTCCTGCACCCAGCGCCACCCGCGGTGCACCAACCGCCCGGCGGCGCGGCGGCCTCGGGAGCGGGCAGCGGTCAGGAGCGTACGGGTGATCGGCATGCCGCTACCGTATCGGCCGGCGGCCCGGCGTCGGCCTGGCGAGGGATCAACATCACATCCGCCGGATGGCAGACTGCGCCGGTGGAGATCTCCGAGCACCTCGACGCGCTGCGCCGCGAAGGCGCCCTGCTGGCCGACGCCGCCGGCCGCACCGACCTGGACGCCCCGGTGCCGACCTGCCCCGAGTGGCGGCTGCGCGACCTGCTGCTGCACACCGGCCAGGTGCACCGCTGGGCCACCGCGATCGTCCGCGACCGCCTACGGCAGCCGCCGGACGAGGCCGCGACCCGGGCCGCCCGGGGACCGGACCCGGACGACGCCGGGCTGCTCGGCTGGTTCCGGGACGGACACGCCGCCCTGGTCGCCGAGCTCGACCGGGCCCCGGCCGGCCTGGACTGCTGGAGCTTCCTGCCGGCGAAGTCGCCGCTGGCGTTCTGGGCCCGGCGGCAGGCCCACGAGACGGCCGTGCACCGGGTGGACGCCGAGTCCGCGGCCGGGGCCGCCGAGCCGACCGCCACCGACCCGGCGTTCGCCGCCGACGGCCTCGCCGAGCTGCTCACCGGGTTCCTGGTCCGCCCCCGCGGCCGGCTGCGCAGCGAGCGGACCCGCACCCTGCTGGTGCGGGCCACCGACCGGCCGGTGTCCTGGCTGGTGACGATCGGCCGGGACCCGGTCACGGTCACCGAGGGCGCGGGGGCCGGCCCGGCCGACTGCACCGTGACCGGCCGCGCCCACGACCTCTACCTGCTGCTCTGGAACCGGCTGCCGGCCGACCGGGCCGAGGTGGCCGGGGACGCCTCGCTGCTCGACCTGTGGCGCGAGGGCTCCCCGATCCGCTGGGGCTGACCGCCGCTCCGGGCGGCGGACCGCCCGGCGCCCCGACGGGTCACTGCGCCCACGGCGCCGGTCGGCGCTCCAGGAACGCCCGCATGCCCTGCTGCGCCTCCTCGGAGCCGAACAGCCGCGCGGACTGCGCCACCCGCTCCTCGCCGTCCCGCTCGAACGAGGCCACCTTGTCCGCGGTCACCAGGCGCTTCGACTCGGCGAGGCCCTGCGGCGAGCCGAGCCGGATCGCGTCCAGGACCGTCTTGAGCACCGTCTGCGGGTCCTCGGCGGCCTCGGTGACCAGACCGATCCGGGCGGCCTCCGCGGCCTGGAAGGTCTCGCCGGTCAGGTAGTACCGGGAGGCGGCCCGCGGCTCGAGCAGCGGGCGCAGCGGCAGCGAGATCACGGCGGGCGCCAGGCCCAGGCGCACCTCGGTGAAGGCGAAGGTCGACGCGGGCCCGGCGATCACCAGGTCGGCGGCGCCCAGCAGGCCGAGGCCACCGGCCCGGACGTGCCCGTCCACCACGGCGATCACCGGCTTCGGGCAGTCGACGATGGCGCGCTGGAGGTCCACCAGCCCGCGCGGGCCCACCGTCGGGTCGGCGCCGGTGGCCTCCGACAGGTCGGCGCCCGCGCAGAACACCTTGCCGGTGTGGCCGAGCACCACGGCCCGGACGGCCGGGTCGGCGGCTGCGTCCGCGAGGCCCTTCGCCAGCTCGGCCATCAGCCGGGTGGAGAGCGCGTTGCGGTTGTGCGGGGAGTCCAGCTCCAGGGTGGTGACGGCATCGGCGGTGGTGATGCGGACGAAGGGGACCTCGCGGGTCATCGCGGCTGCCTGCTTTCCGGCTGAGGGTGGGTCGGACGCTGGGCACTCTCGCACGAGCCGCTCGCCCCGGGCCAGGGAGCCACGGAAAACCGCTGGTCGGCGGCGGGTCGGAACCGGCAGGATCGACCGGGTGACCGACCGACTCCTGCTCCTCGCACCCCGGGTCAACGAGACCGGCCTGCAACTGCTCACCGCCGCCCGCCGCCGCGGCCTGCGCGCCCACACCGCCACCCGCTGGGCGGTGCCCGAGGAACTGCGCGGCCTGCGCCCGGCGCACCTGTACGGCGGACCGCTGTTCGCGGACGCGGTGGGCGCGGAGCTCGGCATCGGCGCACTGGAGGACCCGGCCGGCTGGCTCCCGTCGCTGCCGTACGGGCTGACCGGGCGCCGGGTCACGCTCGGCACGCTGGCCGGGGCGCGGCGGTCGGCGGGGCCGGCGTTCGTCAAGCCGCCCGGCGACAAGCTGTTCGCGGCCCGGGTGTACGAGGGCGGCGCCGGCCTGCCCGCGCCCGGCACCCTGCCGGAGGACCTGCCGGTGCTGGTCAGCGAGGTGGTGTCGTTCGAGCGGGAGTACCGGCTGTTCGTGCTGGACGGCGAGGTCCGTACCGGCAGCCGCTACCAGTCCGGCGGGCGGCTCGACGTCGTCCCGCTCGAGGACGACCCCGACCGGGCCGAGGTGCTGGCGTTCACCGCCGAGGTCCTGGCCTGCGGCGGCCTGCCGAGCGCGGTGGCGGTCGACGTCGGCCGGCTCGACTCCGGCCGCTGGGCGGTGGTGGAGGCCAACTCGGCCTGGGCCTCCGGCGGCTACGGCTGCGACCCGGACGCCGTCCTGGACGTGGTCCTGCGCGCCGCCGGCCCGGCCACCGACGTCCCCCCGGCCGACCGCCCCCACCTGCGCCCCCTGCCCGCGGTCGTCCGCTGACCGCTGCCGCCGCCGTGCTGTCCCTCCCGGAGGATCACCCGTGCCGATCGGCGCCCGTCTGCTGGCCACCGCCGTGCTGCCCGACGCCCGGGCGGTGACCGGCGGTCATGCGCTCACCCTGGGCCCCGGCCCGCGCCGGGCGGTGCTGCGCGACGGCGACCTGCTCGCGGTGTACGACCTGGACCGCGTGTTCGCGGGTGACACCGCACCGGAGAGCACCGTGCCGAATCCGTGGCCGGGCTGGTCCGGCGGCGTCCACGCGGTGTCCCCCGACGGCGGGTTGCTGGTGCTGTGCGGGCAGCGCTCCGTCCGGGCGGTCGACCGTGCCGGGCGGCTCCGGTGGGAGTACCGGCACGGGTGCTGGGGTGAGGGCCGCCACCGCCACGAGGGCCCGGCGCCCTGCCCCGGACGTGACAACGGCTCCTGCCGGGTCGGGGTGGACGGGCAGACGGTCTGGGCGCACGTACTGCCGGACATCGACCACGGCGATCCGGCCGTGGACAGCCACGAGGAGTGGGTGGTGCTCGGCCTGGCCGACGGCCGCCCGCTCGGCCGGGCCCGGATCGAGGGCTGCACCGCCGGCTCGTACCAGATCCCCCACCCGGACGGCGGGCGGATGCTGCTCGGCATCGGCCAGGGCCAGGACGGCTCACCGCTGTACCTCGGCCACTGGGACGGCACGGGGCTGACGGCGCATCCCCTCGGGGACGGCTTCCGGGTGGTGTCCGACGTCCACCCGTCCGGCCTGGCCTTCCTGACCGCTCCGCACGGCAGCGGCGACCTGCTGCTGCACCGCTTCCCCGACGGGGCAACGGTGATGGCCCGCGGCGCCCTCGGTGAGCCGTGGGACCTGCTCGCCGGGTTCCTGGACCCGTACACCGTACTGACGGCCGCGGGCAGGCGGTCCCGGGAGGACGGCGAGCACTGGCTGCTGGACGCGCTGACGCTCCGCCCGCTCGGCCCGATCGCCTACCCGCGGGCCGGTCCGCGGCCACCCGCGGGCGCTCGGCGACGGCAGCTGGCTGACCCTGGACGAGGATGGCGGCGCGCTGCACCGGTGGGTCCGCGCCTGAGCGCCGGGCTGCCCGCGGGCTTCAGGCCGCGACGACCGGGGCCGGGCGGCGTTCGGCCCAGCGGACGGTCGGGCCCATGGCGAGGGCGCCGGCCGCGAACAGGGTGCCCAGGAGCAGCCAGCCGAGCAGGCCGTGGCCGATCAGCAGCCAGGTGACCAGGGCCGGTCCGAGCATCATCGCGGCGGCCTGGCCGGTGTTGAACACGCCCTGGTGGGCGCCGTGGGCGCCGTCGGCCGCGAGGTCGTAGCCGAGCGACCAGGTGCCGGCCTGGCCGAGCACCTCGCCCAG
The DNA here is from genome assembly GCF_000710465.2 of Kitasatospora sp. MBT63. Lineage (GTDB taxonomy): Bacteria > Actinomycetota > Actinomycetes > Streptomycetales > Streptomycetaceae > Kitasatospora. The sequence goes on from NZ_JAIZ01000063.1 coordinate 19,415, forward strand.
GGCCTGGAGCGCGACCCCCGCCACCACCAGCAGGGCGGCGACGGCCGCGGGGAGCCCGTGGGCGAGCGCCAGCACCACGCAGGAGCAGGCCACCAGCAGGCCGCCGCGCCGGAACGCGCGGGCGGCCGCCGAGGGCCGGTCGACGCTGCGGGTGGCCCGTACCTGGAGGGCGATCACCAGCACGGTGTTGACCAGCATCGAGCCCGCGACCATCGCCCGCGGCGCCTCGGTCTGCTGGACGACCCACAGCGGCACCCCGACCTCCAGCATCGCGAACTGCAGGGTGAGGACGCCGTTGAGGGCCGTGACGGCGAGGTAGGGCAGGTTGCGCAGGGCCGGGTTGGGGCCGCCGGTGCGCCCGGCCGGGCGGCCGTCCGCGGCGGCCCGGGGACGGTCCGGGACCAGGACCGCGAACAGCACGGCGACCACGGCGAACGAGGCCGCGTCGGTGATCAGCGCGGCGAGGTACGCGCTGCGGGTGTCGGCCTCCAGGACGAGCGCGGCCAGGCAGGCCCCGAGGGCGATCCCGACGTTGGTGACCGAGCGCAGGTAGGCCCGGCAGGCGACCCGGTCGTCGGGCGGCAGCACGTCGGCGTAGAGGGCGGCGCGCACGGCGGTGGCACCGCGGTCGGCTGCGGCGACCACGCAGGCCAGCGGGACGAACAGGGCGTAGCCGTGGATCAGCGTGTAGCCGGCGGTGCCGAGCGCCTGGACGCAGACCAGCACGATCAGTACCGGTCTGGCGCCCCAGCGGTCCGAGGCCCGGCCGGCGGGCACACCCGCGAGGACGCCGCAGAGTCCGGCCGCGGTGAGGCCGAGGCCGACCTGCGCGGCGCCGAAACCGAGCATCCGGGTGAACCACAGCACCCCGAGCGTCATCGACAGGCCGCTGCCGAGGGTGTTGACGAAGACGATCACGCTGAGCCGGCGGACCACCGGTTCGGGGTGCAGCAGGCGGGCGGGCAGGGCGAGGAGGCCGGCCGGGCCGGTGGTACTGGTGTGCATGGCATGATCAGACCGCGGGGCGGGCAGCCGGGGTAATGATTTAGCCCCGGCCTGAAACCTGGGGGGCGTGTGCACCGTTTCCGGCTCGGTCTGGACGCGCTGGCCGCCGTCTCCTTCGCCTGCTCACCGCTGCAGGAGGCGGTGCTGAGCCTCCAGATGTGGACCCGGCCCGGGCGCCACCCCCACCAGCGGCCCTGGTTCGAGCCGATGCGGCCCGCCTTCGAGCGGCTGGACGGCACGCTGCTGCGGTCGCTGGTCGCCGACAACGGCTACGTACCGGACTTCCTGACCCCGCGGCCGGCGGTGCCGTTCCCGGACGTCCGGGCGGAGCTGGCCGAGGTACGGGCCCTGCCGCCCGGGGAGCTGGCGGGGCAGCTGGCCCGGACGTTCGCGCCGGGCCGGCGGCCGGTCCCCTCGCCGCTGGCCGAGGGCCTCGCCGACCCGGCCCGGCTGCTGGCGCGGATCGCCGACGCGCTGGAGGAGTACTGGGAGCTCTGCCTGCACCCCGCCTGGTGGCCGCGGGCCCGCTCGGTGCTGCACGCCGACCTGGTGCACCGCTCCCGGGTGCTGGCGGAGCGCGGCGCGGCGGCGGTCTTCCGCGACCTGGACGGCCGGCTGCACTGGGATGAGGGGGTGCTGACGATCAGCCGGGGCTGCCGGCACGGCGAGGTGGACGTCGAGGTGGGCGGGCGCGGCCTGGTGTTCCTGCCGACCTGCTTCGCCCGCGGCGCGATCAGCTCGATCAGCGACCGCCATCCGCCGGCCATCACCTACCCGGCCCGCGGGCAGGCCACCCTGGGCGGCGCCTGCCGCCCACCGGCCCCGCCGCGGGCCCTGGAGCAGCTGGTCGGCGGCCCGAAGGCGCGGCTGCTGACGCTGCTGGCCGAGCCGTGCTCGACCACCGAGCTGGCCCGCCGGCTCGGCGTCACCCCGGGCGCGGTCAGCCAGCACCTGGCGGTGCTGTCGGCCACCCGGCTGGTGACCCGGGCCCGGCACGGCCGGGCGGTGCTGTACGCGCGCAGCCCGCTCGGCGACCAGCTCTGCCGCTGACCGGCGCCGCCGCCTGGCGCGGCCCAACTCCCTTGTGGTCTGGACCTGTTGACGGGCCGATCCGGTCCACCTACAGTGCCAGTGGCTCCCCGGCACCCCTGTACGGATCCCCCACACCACACAGGGAGCACCGATGCTCGTCCGGTCGAGGCACCACGCCAGGGGCAGACTCCTGGCCCTGCTGGCTTCGCTCGTCCTTCCGCTCGCCCTGCTCGCCGCCACGCCCGCGCACGCCGCGGGCCGGCTCACCGCCGTCTTCACCACGGCCGACAACGGCTCCTGGTGGAAGGGCACCTTCGTGGTGCACAACGACAACGCGACCGCCGTCACCGGCTGGACGCTGGAGTTCGACCTGCCCGCCGGGGTGACGATCAGCAGCAGCTACAACGGCACCGCGACGGTCAGCGGACGCCACGTCAGCGCCGTCAACGCCTACTACAACGGCACCGTGCAGCCGCACGCCACCACCGAGCCCTACAGCTTCTGGTTCGTGGCCACCGGCCCGATCACGGCCCCCGCCAACTGCCGGATCAACGGCGACAAGTGCGACGGCGGCCAGGACGTGCCGCCCGGCGCGCCCGGCACCCCGCAGCTGACCGGCGCGACCGCGCGCAGCCTCGCGCTGAGCTGGACGGCGGCCGCGCCCGGCGACTTCCCGGTCGCCTCGTACGAGGTGCTGTCCGGCGCCACTGTGCTGGCCACCGCCCCGGGCACCACCGCGACCGTCACCGGGCTCACCCCGGCCACCGCCTACACCCTCACCGTCCGGGCGAAGGACACCCGCGGCACCACCGGCCCGGCGAGCGCCGCGGTCAGCGCCCGGACCGTCGACCCCGCCACCGACCCCACCCCGCCGACCGCGCCCGGCAGCCTGCGCGCCACCGCCGTCACCGGCTCCGGCGTGACGCTCGCCTGGAACGCCGCCACCGACAACCAGGGGGTGGCCGCCTACGACCTGTACCAGGACGGCGTCCAGGTGCAGACCGTGAACGGTACCACGGCGGCCGTCACCGGCCTGGCCCCGGCGACCGCCTACACCTTCACGGTGAAGGCCAGGGACGCCGCCGACAACGCCTCGCCCGCCTCCGCCGCCCTCACCGTCACCACCGGCGACCTGGCCGGTGCGGGAAAGTACACCCGGGTCGGCTACTTCACCCAGTGGGGCATCTACGGCCGCCAGTACTTCGTCAAGAACCTCGACACCTCGGGCAGCGCGGCCAAGCTCGACGTGATCAACTACGCCTTCGAGAACATCGACCCGGTCAACCTGACCTGCCTGGCCGGCGTCACCAAGGGCACCACCGCCGACCCGCAGGACCCCGACCAGGGCACCGGGGCCGGCGACGCGGACGCCGACTACGCCCGGCCGTTCAGTGCCGCCCAGTCGGTCGACGGCGTGGCCGACGACGGCTGGGGCCCGCTGCGCGGCAACTTCAACCAGTTGAAGAAGCTCAAGGCCAAGTACCCGAACCTCAAGGTGGTGGTCTCGCTCGGCGGCTGGACCTACTCCAAGTACTTCAGCGACGTGGCGGCCACCGACGCCTCCCGGCAGAAGTTCGTCAAGTCCTGCGTGGACACCTGGATCAAGGGCGACCTGCCCGCGTACAACGGCGCCGGCGGGCCCGGCGTCGCGGCCGGGATCTTCGACGGCATCGACCTGGACTGGGAGTGGCCCGGCTCCCCCGACGGCCACCCCGGCAACCACTGGTCGCCGGCCGACAAGGCCGACCTGACCCTGCTGCTGGCCGAGTTCCGCAAGCAGCTGGACGCCCTCGGCGGTCCGCACCGGCTGCTCACCGCGTTCACGCCTGCCGACCCGGTCAAGATCGGCCAGGGCTGGGACCTGACGAAGATCTTCCGGTCTCTGGACGTGGCCAACATCCAGGGCTACGACTTCCACGGCGCCGGCAGCGACAACTCCTGGGAGCCGAACCGCACCGGTCACCAGGCCGACCTCTACCCCGACGCCCAGGACCCGTACGGCTTCCACTTCAGCGTCGACGGCGCCGTCCGGGCGTACCTCGGCGCCGGGGTGAACCCGCGCAAGCTGACCATCGGATTCCCGTTCTACGGCCGCGGCTGGCAGGCCGTCGCCGACGGCGGCGCGGACGGCGAGTGGCAGCCGGCCGGCGGCGCGGCGCCCGGGCAGTTCGCCGAGGAGGCGGGCACCCGCGGGTACGCCAACCTGCTGGTAAGCGTGCCGAACCTGACCGTCCACCACGACACCCAGTCGGTCTCCACCTTCGGCTACACCGGCGCCGGCGGGCAGTGGTGGACCTTCGACGACCCGTGGTCGATCAGCCGGAAGACCGCCTACCTGAAGTCGCAGAACCTGCTCGGCGCGATGGTCTGGGAGATGTCCGGCGACACCCCGTCGGGCACCCTGATCACCGCCCTCGACAGCGGCCTCAAGTGACCGCCGGGCCCCGGCGCGGGCGGGCGCGGACCGCCGCCCGCCCCGGGGCCCGTACGGCTCAGCGGCCGGCGACGGCGGCCAGCTTGCGGGCCGCCCGGTGGTCGCGCATCACCTCGGCGAAGCTGGTGTGGCCCTGGGTCGCCCGGGCGAACGCCCGCCAGGCCGCCGCGACCAGGCAGACCGCCGCGTGGAAGACCTGCGGCCGGCGCTCGAAGGCCGCGAGCATCACCTTGCCCGCCCGCATCTCCACGCCCAGTCCGGCCTTGATCGCGAACGCGTAGTTGAGCGCCTGCCGGCGCACGTCCGCCCCGCCGTCCGCCTCGGCCACCTTGACGGCCCACTCACCGGCCAGCCGGCCCGAGCGCAGCGCGTACGAGATGCCCTCGCGGGTCCATGGCTCCAGCAGCCCGGCGGCGTCACCGGCCACCAGGACCCGGCCTCGGGACAGCGGCGAGTCCTCGGCCCGGCAGCGGGTCAGGTGGCCCGACTCGACGCTCGGGGTGAAACCGGCCAGGCCGAGCCGGCGGATGTAGTCGGCCAGGTACTCCTTGGTCCGCTCGCCGTCGCCGCGCGCCGAGATCACCCCGACCGTCAGCGTGCCGGAGTCGGTCTTCGGGAAGACCCAGCCGTACGAGCCGGGCAGCGGGCCCCAGTCCAGGTGGATCCGGCCGGCCCAGTGCCGGGAGACCGACTCGGGCACCGGGATCTCGGCCTCCAGGCCGAGATCGATCTGGTCGAAGCTCACCCCGACGTGACGGCCGATCCGGCTCGCCGAACCGTCCGCGCCGACCACCGCCCGCGCCTCGACCCGGCGGCCGTCGGAGGTGGTGACGGAGACCGTGCCGCCGCCCTCGCCGTCCTGCTGCTCCACGCCGGTGACGGTGACGCCGGTGACCAGCACGGCGCCGGCCTGCTCGGCGGACTGCGTCAGACGCAGGTCGAACTCGTCCCGGTTGACCAGACCGAACAGCATCCGCTTGGAGCGGCGGGTGCGGGTGTACCGGCCGTTCAGCGCGAAGGTGACGGCGTGGATGCGGTCCTGCAGCGGCAGCTTGAAGTCCGGCGGCAGGCTGTCCCGGGAGAAGCCGATGATCCCGCCGCCGCAGGTCTTGTAGCGGGGATGCTCGGCCTTGTCGAGCAGCAGCACCCGCCGGCCCTGCACGGCCGCGGCGTACGCGGCGGAGGAGCCGGCCGGGCCGGCGCCGACCACCACCACGTCCCACACGCCGCCCAGCGGGTCGGGTCCGGCGGCGCCCGTTTCGGTGTCGGGGCCGCTGTCGGAGTCGGTGAAGTCCATCGGGTCCTGGCCAAGCGAGCTACCGGTATCAGTCACGTCGGCCAATGGTAGACGCCCCGGCTCCCGTCGATCGCAGGTGGCGGCCCCAGCGGGCCCCGGGAGCCCACCCGCTGACGCCGGCTAGGGCACGTTGGCGAAGTCGCGCCGGACACCGCGGGGCTACCCCGCCGCCTCGCCGGGCCCGCCGCCGGTCCCCTCCGACACCCCCCGGCCGCCGCCGGGCCGCCCGCCTGCGGCGCACCC
>NZ_JAIZ01000064.1 GCF_000710465.2 Kitasatospora sp. MBT63
TGCCGATGTAGCACCACGGGCACACGACGTCCGAGTAGATCTCGACCTTCACGACTGCTCCTGACGGGACCGGGGCCGGTCCGGGCGGCTGGGGTATTGGACCTTTCGTTCCAGAACTTAGCAATTCTGGAACGTCAGGTCAAATACATGCTGCTTCCGCGCCCCGCATTGGGTAGCGTTGGACCCATGGGACGACCGCGCACGTTCGACGAAGAGGCGATCCTGGACCGGGCGATGCTCCTGTTCTGGCGCAAGGGCTACGAGGCCACCACCATGAACGACCTGGTGGACGAGCTGGGGCTGGGCCGGGGATCGATCTATGCCGCGTTCGGCGACAAGCACCGGCTGTTCCTGCTGGCCCTCGGCCGCTACCTCGGCCGCCAGGACGAACTCCTCGCCTCGTCCTTCGACGACCGCAGCCCCGCCCTCCCGCAGCTGCGCCGGCTGTTCGACCGGCTGCTGCAGACCGACTCGTTCTGCAGCGGCTCGGGCTGCTTCAGCGTCAACAGCATCGCGGAGCTGCTGCCCAACGACCAGGCGGTCGCCGAGCTCGCGCGGCGCAGCCTGCGCAAGGCCGAGGAGACCTTCGCCACCCAGCTCGACCGCGCCCGGCTCGGCGGCGAGCTCGCGCCCACGATCAGCCCGGCCGAGGCCGCCCATCTGCTGGTGACCTTGGTCCAGGGACTCCAGATCATGCGCAAGGCCGACCCCGACCCGGCCCGCACCGCCGCCTGCCTGGACGCCACGTTCGCCCTGCTGACACCCGGCCCCCGGCCGGACGAGGTGGTCATCACCCCCGAACCAGCCTCGGAGCCGGACCTCGCGCTGTCCTGAACACCGCACTCGAGGCTACCGACGAGCCGCCTCTGCTCGGGCCACCCGGAGCGAAGGCGGGAGCACGACGACGGGACCTCCAGAAGCAGGGCCACAACCGGCTCCGGGAGCAGTAGCGCCCTCCAGTATTTGTCACTGACAACCCGGCACGCTCCAGCAGTACGCAGGACGACGGGTGGATGCAGCCGACTGCGGCGTGTCCGAGGATCCTCCCCGTTCCCTCCGGGCCGTACGATCCTCGGTGGACCGAGCGGATCAAGGCGAGGCCCGGACGGTATCGCTGCGCAGGGGTAAGTGCGCAGATTCCGGCTGTCGCAGACATCAGAGGCTGAGGGCCATGGCAGACATGCATCAGGGCGACGGCGGAGCGCCATCCGCAACTCCCGGGCCCGGGCTGCGGGCATGGGCTCCTCTGCTCGCAGTGTGTTTCGGCTACTTCATGGTGATCCTGGACGTTACGATCATCAACGTCGCCGTGCCTGTCGTCGGCCGTGACCTGGGGGCCTCCCTCACCGCCATCCAATGGATCACCGACGGCTACACCCTGGTCTTCGCCGGACTGCTCCTTACCGGGGGCGCGTTGGGTGACCGCCTGGGCAACCGGCGCGTGTTCTGCTGGGGCGTGGCCGTGTTCGGTGCCGCATCGGCCGCCTGCGCGCTTGCGCAGAGCCCGTCCTTCCTGGTCGTCGCCCGGCTGGCGGAAGGTGCCGGGGCGGCGCTGATCGTGCCCGGTTCCCTGGCACTGCTCCAGCAGGCGTACCCTTCGCCGGATGCCCGCTCCCGCGCCTTCGGTCTCTGGGGCTCGATGGCCGGCATCGCCGCGTCCGCGGGCCCGTTGCTCGGCGGTCTCCTCGTCACCACGGTCGGCTGGCGCTGGGTGTTCCTGATCAACATTCCCGTGGGGGCGGCCTGCTTTGCGCTGACAGTGCGATCTGTCGCGCCCTCACCCCGGCACTCTGCTCGGGCCATGGACTGGCCGGCCCAGGCCGCAGTGGTTTCGGCAGTGGCTCTGTTGACCGCGGCGCTCAACGAGGCCGGCCGGCGCGGCTGGACGGATCCCTTCGTCCTCGCCTGCGCAGGTCTAGCAGTGACCGCCGTGGTGGCGTTCGCGGTGCGCGAGCACCTGGCACGCACACCCGTGCTTCCACTGGGTTTGCTGCGGTCGCGTGCACTCAGCGGCGGAGCCACCATCGGCTTGCTGTTCAACTTCGGCTTCTACGGGATGGTATTCACCGCCAGCCTCTACTTCCAGCACCAGCGCCACTACAGCGCCCTGGCCACCGGAGCGGCCCTGTTGCCCGCCGTAGTGATGACCACGTTTGCCTCCGTCGTCTCCGGCAGGCTGGCGCGCCGCACCGGCCACCGCCCGCTCGTGACCAGCGGCATGCTCCTGGCAGCTGCGGGCCTGGCGGGCTGGGCCGCAGCCGGACCCGACCCCGCCTACCTCCTCCTGATCGCTCCGATGATGGCCGCCGGGTTCGGAACCTCCTTCGCTCTGACCGGTTCCACCAGCACCGTGATGACGGCAGCACCCACCGGCTACGCGGGTACTGCCTCCGCCGTGTTCAACACCACCCGCCAGATCGGCAGCGCCACCGGTGTCGCACTGGGCGGTACTCTCCTCGCCACCGCAACCGACTACTCGGCCGGGCTGCGATCCAGCATGGCCATCGGAGCTCTCGCCTATCTGATCGCCGCCGCTGTCGCGGGGGTTTGCGTACCGGGAAAGGCCGCCGTCACCCCTGGCAAAGGCTGAGACCGGCCTGGCAGAGGCAGCGTCGTCTCTTGTTTCCCGCTTCAAAAGGCCGGCGCGTTGTCAGCTGCGCCCGGGCAACGGGTGCTCGGCGATCCGGTAGAACGCGGCGGCGTTGTCGTGGAGTACGGCGTTCACGTTCGCCGCGCCCGCCAGTTCGGCGAGAAGCTGCACCTCGCCGTCTTCGAACGGGCGCGGGGCGCGAGTAGAAGGCAGGTCGGAGCCGAACATCAGAGCGGTGGGGTTGGTCCTGACGATGGCCCGGACAGTCTGGTCGATGTCCAAGGATACCCGCCCGAACCCGCGGGCCTTCACTTTGGCGCCGGACCCGACCAAGCGGAGCAGACTCGGTAGTCCCGCTGCGGAGAGGCCGAGATGGTCGACGCTCACCGCGGGAAGCGAGCTCAATACCGGGAGGAGATCGGCGAGTTCGAGAGCTTCGAGGTAGAGCTCGACGTGCCGGCCGGCCACCTCGTACACCCGTCGGGCGAGCGTGTCCAGTTGGGCGGGGGACGCCGATCCGTGAAACTTCACTGTGCTGGGCAGCCCGTCTCAGTGGGAGAAGTTCACCCTTAGGGGCGGGAGTAACGGGCCCGAGCGGGTGACGATGCGCGACCCCCCACCGGTCCCGTTCGTTACGTCTGGCAGGGATCCGATCGGGCCTGCCACTGGGCGCACGGCCGTTGCGCTGCCGGTAACGCTTTTCGACTGTGCCGGCCGAGCCTATTCCGCTCATCCATCATGAACCGATCGTCTCACTACCGTTCAAGGGGACATAAACGACCGAGATCCAGATCCGTCCAGCAGCCACACACATTCGCCCCGTGCGCGGCTGCCCACGGCTTCGCTTGACATCACCACAGCCGGAAACGCGTGCGAAGTAAGGAAGAAGAGGAGGCCTGGTGGCAATGCTTCGCATGCCGGCCGGTATCTCAAGGATGGCCGCGAAGTGTTCCGCCTGGGTTTCGCACCTGTCGCGCAAGGTCTGGGCCCGATGGGCGCTCCTGGCCGCCGTGCTGCTTGCCGGTGCCCTCGTCGCAGTACTCCTCCATCTCCCCAAGAAGCGCTGGGCGTTCACGGTCAAACCGACCGATGTCGTTTCGACGGCGCAGGTCACCGGCGAGGTTCAGCCGACCGCGATCTATCAGCTCTACTTCGGTGCCGCGATTGCCCAGACGCGGGCGGAGCCACACGCGCCCGACGCCTGTGGCGTGCTCGCAACCAGAAACGACCCGGAGAAGCTGCTCGGGCCGGTCCGGTACCTCGTCCGCCAGGGCGTTCATGTGACGTCCGGTCAAGTCATCGCCGCAGCCGATACGACCGCTGCCCAACGTGAACTGGAAGCCGCACGCGCTGCCCTGACACAGGACCAGGCCATCCTGAAGGCAGACCAAGCCGTGGCCTCCCGGCTGGCGTCCCCAAGCGCCAGTCCCGGTGTCTCCGCTGCAACTGCCCCGTCCGCAGCACCATCGTCGTCCCTGAATCCAGCCCCCGGCCCGTCGTTACCGACCCCCTCGCCTTCCCTCTCCGCTTCGGCGGCAGCGAGTCCGACCATGACGAATGAGCAGCTCGCAGCGGACGAAGACCGTGTGGACGCTGCGGAGCACCGAATGGCCGCAGCCCAGCAGGTCACAGACAGCTCCAGCATCATTGCACCGGCTGACGGCATCGTCGAGGCCGTGACCACTGCCCTTGGGGCGGTGCCTTCGTGTCACTCACCAGCCATGGTCCTTCGCCCTGACACTCTCCAGGTCGATGCGACGATTCCGGTGGAGGTGCTGCGCCGGGTCACCATCGGGCAGCGTGCCGTCGTCAACGTGCCTGACGCGGGACGGACGCGTCAGACCAGGGTGACCACGCCGCCGACCTCCCGTCAGGGCGCCGTAAGCACAACTCCACCCGCGTATGCGCCGCCAGGTGCCGTGACGCATGCGGGCGCGCCCGTCACCTACCACCTGCTGCTCGGCCTGCCGGTCTCCACCGACGGTGTTCTGCCGGGGATGCGCGCACAGGTCACCCTGGTGCTGGCCGAACGCAGCCGAGTACTGGCGGTCCCCAATTCCGCGGTCAAGCATGATGGGAACGGGTCCTATGTGAGCTTGCTCCGCTGTGATCCGGACTCCGAGAACTGTGGATCGCAAACCTCTGAGCGTGGCGATGTCCAGACCGGGCTGGTCGGTGACTTCCTGACCGAGATCACCGGCGGCCTCACCGCAGGGGATGAGGTGGTTCTCCCCGGTCCCGTCCCGACGATCACACCTCTGCCCTCGGTCACGGGCAGCTCTCCGATCGCACCCACGGATCTCGGGAGCCTGCCGGTGCCGCCTCCGGTTCCAAGTGGCAGGGAGACCGCTGCAGACTCGAACAGCAAGGGACCGGCAGCCGCAGGCTCGGCTCCTCCCGTGCCCTGACCGAGGGCGGGACTGCACGCGTCGGCAGCGCAGAAATCCCTACCCGAAGATCAGCAGGGCGAGGTGCGAGAAAGCCGTATCAATTCCATATACAAACATCATGACGACAAGTACGAACGAAACGACTACGATGGTGTACTGGGTGAGCTGGCTGCGGGTGGGCCACACGACCTTGCGAAGCTCGGCAATCACCTGCCGATAGAAAAGGGCAAGCTTGCTGAACGTGCTTTTCTTCCGGCTCTTCGGGGGTTTCCGTTCCGCTGTCCTGGGCTCCTCGGAACTGGTCAGATCGTCCATGGGTCGCCCACTGGGATGTCTGCCTTCGCATTGCCGGATGCCGCTGACGGAGATGTCGGTACCTGGTCGTCCTGGGACGTGTGATCCGTCCGCTTTCCGGCCGCCGGCGTCGGACTGGTTGTCCTGCTGGGCACGTGCCTCCTCCGCCCGCTGCGCGTGGCGTCGCCTGGCCGTGGCCTGGCGCGCCGCCCCCTCGCAGGCTGGGCTAGGCGCCTGCTGTTGAGGGGACGGCCGTCTGCTGCACCCGCCCGTGCGTCAGTGATGCTCATTCATCCGAGTCCACCCTTTGGCGACGGACACCGCCACCCTGATCATCCGATCGTGGGACAACGGTGTGGTGCGAACTGGCACACGATGGATGGCAACAGTGAAGCTCTGATGCGAATCCGGTGATACACGATGTCTCGCGCAGCCCTTGCCTCTCGCCCGTCCGAGCGAATGTCATACGCCAGGCGGGAAACGCCGATTCAGCCGGACCCGGATGTTCTGTACCGCCTGTACTGGCAGGAGCGCCGCCCGATCGGCGAGATCTGTGCCAAACTTCGGCTGACTCCGACGGTTCTCCTCTCCTATGCCGATCGATACGGCATCCCGCGACGTCCTGTCCTGACCGCCGGATCCGGTCCGTCCGGGAACTGGCTGGCTCAGGGTGATCTCGTAGACCTGTGGAGCGGGGGGCACACGCTGGGCTGTGTCGCGCAGACGGCCAAACTTGCGAAACGCCAGGTGCGCGCTCGTCTTGCAGCAAGTGGGCGCACTGCTGAGGGTTCTGAATCAGGGGGGCGTCACGCCCGCCGCCGCTGGTTCTGCCGCGCCGGTGCTCCCGGTCACACCGGATGAGTCAGGGGCGTTCGGCTGCGGTCTGATTTCCCACGTGCCATCCGTTCACCGAGAACTCCTGGAGCCTGCTGTATATGCAAAGTGATCTTGAGGTTTTCGAGCGGGTGTGCCGGGCGCTATGGGGTGCGGGATTCGATATAGCGCACACCGGGGCGGCTGGCTTGCAGATCGGCCTCAGACCGCAGGGGGTCCTGATCGGCTGGCGCGCCGAGGACAGCATCGCAGCCTGCGGGGTGCCGTGCGGCAAGGCGGCCCAACGAGACGATCCCGAGCCGGGGACGTCGATGGACGAGGTGAGCCGGAGAGCGGTCACTCGGGCCATAGAAGAGATCCTGCTGCAGGCGGACTTCCGAGTTGTTTCCGCTGAGGGTGACCTTCTCGTCCGCGGCTGATGGCGCATCAGATCTTCAGGCGGTGGATATTTTGGACTATTTCTGGCGAATTCCTACGGTCTCGATCGTGACGGCCTGGTTGGGGTGGCCGTCTCCAGGGCCGTTGCTGCTGTCATCGCCGGCCGCGGCGACGGACCGTAGTGCCTCCAGCCCTTCCGAAATGACCCCGAAAGGTGTGTAGGACGGGGGTAGCTGGCTGTCCTGGTAGACAAGAAAGAACTGGCTCCCGTTGGTGTTCGGGCCTGAGTTTGCCATGGCCACCGTGCCTGCGGGGTAGGTTGCGCCGGCGAGGTTCTCATCGGGGAAAGAATAACCTGGCCCGCCGGATCCTGATCCACCGGGATCGCCGCACTGGAGGACATGGATCCCCTGCGTCGTCAACCGGTGGCAAGGGGTGTTGTCGTAATATTTGTTCTGGGCGAGATATTTGAAGGAAAAGGAGGCGCAGGGGGCTTTCTGGGAAAATGACTCGAAAGAGATCTTCCCCCTGTTGGTGTTCAGGTCGGCGGTGTATGGAAGTGCCGCCGCGGCGGCGTCGTACTTGGGCACCTGCACATCTTTCGACGGGGTGCTCGGTGTCCTGGAATATTCACAGGTGTTTTTCGCGGCGGATGCGTCTGTCGTGGCGTCTTCATTGCCGCGGGTCAGCGCAAGTCCGCTGAACACGCCTCCCACAACGATGATCAGCGCAGTCATGGCGATCAGAGTCCGCCGGCGAGTGGCCTTCTGCCGCGCCAGCCGCTGCCGTTCGGCTGCCAGCCTGGTCCGTGCCGACGGCCGGTCGTCCGGTTTCTCCTCAGCCATCTGAAATCCCCATGTCCGGACTCTAGCTGACGCTGCTTGTGCCGGATGAGCGGTTCGGCCAGGACATGTTCCGTGTCGCATCAGTGCCCGGTGCGGGACCGGGCCCACAGGGTCTCTGGGGTCTGGGCGTGGTCAACGGCGATACGCGTAACGGGCGTCAGGCTTGCGGAGTGCGGGCCGCAGTCCCGTCGGGGCCGGCGGCCTGCGGGCGTCGGCTATTTTGGCGGGGCAGGGCAGGCGGTGCCCGTCAGGAGCAACAGCGCGTCGACCAGGATGTCGGTGGTGGCGTTCGTGGCCACACGTCGAAGCCGGAAGCCGATCACGAGGGCGACGACCGGACCGGCCAAGCGTTCGGGTTCAGGCACGCCCAGGGCTTTCAGGATGGATGCCGCCAACTGGTCGTACGCGGCGAAGCAGTCGGCGGCGGCGTCGCGGAGCTGGGGGTCGCGGCCGGCTTGGATTTAGAGCTCGAACGGGGCGATGTGCTCGCTGTCGAATGCGGTGTCGCCGGCGACCTGGCCGACCAGTGCATGCACTTGCCTCCTGAGCGGTGATGGGACCTGCGCACTCGTGGTCGGCGAGGTCGGTGAAGCGGCGGGTCTCCTCGGCGACGAAGTGGTGGAGGAGGATCTGGACGCGGGCCACACGCTACTGGCCCGGCTCCGCGCACAGCATTGGCGCATCACCCTGGTCTGGGCGGACGGCGGTTACACCGGCCGCCTGGTCGACCTCGCCCGCGACGTCCTGCGGATCGCGCTGACCGTGGTCGGCCGCACCGACGGCACCACCGGCTTCACGGTGCTGCCCAAGAGGTGGCTGGGGGAGCGGACGT
>NZ_JAIZ01000065.1 GCF_000710465.2 Kitasatospora sp. MBT63
AGGAGCCCGACCCGACCACGGCCCCGGCGCAGGAGCCCGATCCCACCACGGCCCCCGCCCAGGAGCACGACCCGACGCAGACACCCGAATCGAAGGTCTCCGCAACGGCACCCCCGCCGAAGACCGGTTCCACCCCGGCGACCTCCGCTCGCAGCCGCGTTCAGAGCGCCCCGGCTTCGGACACCGGCTCCGACTCCTCGTCCACCGCTTCGACGGCCACTGCGGACCCGCAGAGCGGCGAGTGGACGGCGCCGGTGCGCGGGGCCAGGGTCAGCAACCCGTTCGGCGTCCCCAACGCGAGCTACGCCGCCGGGTACCACACCGGAACCGACTGGGCCGTCCCCACCGGGACACCGCTGTACGCGATCACCAATGCCACCGTCGTGTCGGCGGCGAACGACGGTGCCTACGGCAACGAGATCGTGCTGAAGCTCCCTGACGGCAAGTACGCCCAGTACGCCCACCTGTCGAAGCTCCTCGTCACCGCGGGACAGAGCGTCACGACGGGCCAGCAGATAGGCCTCTCCGGCAGCACCGGCAACGCCACCGGTCCCCACCTGCACTTCGAGATACGGACGACGAACACCTACGGCGCCGTCATCGACCCCGTCGCCTACCTGGCGTCCCACGGAGTCACCGTCAGCTGACAGTACGGAAGTTGGTGCCGGCCGACCGGGCCCGATCCGTCAGCCGGCCGCCGCCGGGCCACCGAGCGCACAGGTGGACGGCGGCGTTCTCCACCGGCCCGGACACCACTGCGCGCAGCCGCCCCGAGGACGTCCGAGACACGTGCCGTGTCCGCGCGCTGCGGCACCGGCTCGAGTGGCACCATGGTTGTGCCTCACCGGGTGAGGGGAGCGGATGATGGCCGAGGACACCTTCTTCCACAGTGGCGGCATCTACCGGCACTACCGAGACGGCGAGCCCTCCGACAAGGGTGTCTTCGTCGTGTACTGCGTCGGTCACGCTCCGACCGGGTTCGGGGACCCGTCCGAGGCTGCGGGCGTCGCTTTCGGCTGGCGGAGGTCGGTCGGGCTCGACGGCCCGGACCGCCCGCTCGGCTCCTATTCGACCGCCGACTTCACCGGCTGGTACGAGATCCTCGACAGCGACCTCATCCGGCTTCTTCCGGAGAGTCCCATCCCCACGGAGCCGGCCCCGCAGCAGAAGCCTCGGCGGCCTCTCGGGCAGCCGCCGGCCGGCGCTCATCCGATGATGCACCGGAACCGGTGGCGGCGGCGCTGATCACCGGGGTTGCCGCACGTGACCCGGGAGGTGTCGGGCGTCGGGTTCCGGCGGGGCGCGGTGCTCAGGACGTCAGGTCGGCGTAGACCACCAGGCTCTCGGAGTAGCCGCGGTCGGATTGCGTGCCGGCACAGGTGACGAGGCGCAGCGCCGGTCCGGCGGTGTCGCCGTAGACCTCGGAGGTGGGGAACTGTTCTCTGGGGTACAGCTCGATCCGGCGGACGGTGAACGATGCGGACCTGCCGTCCGCCTTGTCGACGATGATCTGGTCCCCGGGTTTCAGCTCGCCCAGCCGGTGGAAGACGCCGTTGCCGTAGGCGCCGACCGTGGTGTGGCCGACGATCACGGCGGGGCCGACGGTGCCCGGGACGGGCGAGCCGTCGTACCAACCGGCGGGGTCGTCGTCCTCCACGGGCGGGACTTGCAAGGTGCCGTTCTGTTCGAGCCCCAGGCTTATGACGGCGGCCTGGACGCCGATGGAGGGGATCGCGATTCGTGTCGGTGCGGAGGGGTTGTCACTGGTCATGGCCGGTGGGTCGGTGTCCGGCGGCGGGCTCGGCGGTGCGGACGGGGTGGTCGTCTCCGGGGTCTCGGACGACGGTGTGGGCGTGGCGGCGGGCGTGGCAGTGGTCGGCGGTCTCGCGGGGTGGACGCGGTCCGCCGTCACCGCCAGGCCGCCGCCGAGCAGGGCCGAGAGGGTCAGCACGGTGGCGACGAGGCCGGCGCCGGGGCGTCGGGGTGTTCCGCCGGCCCGTACCACCGGATTCCGCGGGCCGGATCGGCCGGTCCTCGTCGGCTCGTTCATGGCTGGTCTTCGTCTGCTCTCAGCGGCGGCCGGTGCGTCGGCGACGGATGCCGAGCAGCGCTGCGGCGGCTGTGCCCGTGCTCAGGCCCAGGATGAGGACCAGGAGGCCGTTGTCCCGGGACGGGGGCGTGGGGCTGATCTCCCCGGTGTCCGGGGCGCCTTTGGGGACGACGGGCACCTGGTGGTGCACCGGTGCGGCGGTGGTGGGCTCCGGGGTCGGGAAGGACAGGGATGCCGGGCCGGCCGGGCTCGTGCCGGTGCCGGTGCCGGTGCCGGCGCCTTGGACCTGTACGGTCGCCAGGATCGTCACTGTGCCGCTGTCCGTGGTGCAGGAGACCTCGACCGGGTAGGACTTCGGTTCTGCGGAGTTCTGGATGCGGGCGGTGGCGGTGAACGCCTGGGGGTCTGCGTCCTCGAACGCCGCGGCGCCGTCCTCGAACGCCCCCGATGTGATCGCGGTGACGGCGGTGGTGTCCTGGGGGCAGGTGCCGTCGATGCTGATCTTCTGGCCGCCGGAGGCGACCGAGGGGTCGAGGAACACCTGTCCGGTGCCGTCCGACGGGCTGTCAAGGATACTGCCGCTCAGGGAGGACGAGCCGGACGGTCGGGCACGGTCGGCCGCGTGGGCGGTGGCCGGAAGGACGAGCTCCGCCCCGAGCAGGAGCACGGCTACGGCGGTCGTCGTCGGCTTCATGTGGTTCTCCTGGCACGTCGGTCGTGTCCGGGCCTCGGGCGTGCGAGGCCGCCACGATGGACGGAACCGGTGCCCGGAGCGTCGCGGATGCGGGGCGGGTCACGCGTGTCCTTCCTGGAGAGGTCCCTGTCCCATTAGATGCACGAGGCCGCCCGGCCGGGCAGAGCCGGGCAGGCTGCCGTGCGGGCACGGCAGCCGATCCGAGGAGCGGGTACCGGTCCCTCCGGTCTGCCCTTCCGGCATCGCGAACGGGCTGTGGCCGGGGCCGTGGGAGGGGCTTCACTGATGGGGCCGGAGAGCGGGTGCGGCCCGGATCCTCCGGTTCGGGTACCACGCGGTTCGGACACCACGTGTGGTCGGCCGGGAGTGGTCCCGAGGAACGGGCCACCTATCCAGCGGTCCGGCGACGGGCCCTTCGTCCCAGGAGCGCCCTTTGTCCAGTTCCCCTTCCCCGCCACAGGCCGACCGGGGCGTTCTGCGCCGGGTCGTGTTCATCTCGGCGGCCGCAGCGATGGGCGGTTTCCTCTTCGGGTACGACAGCGCGGTGATCAACGGTGCCGTGACCGGCATCCAGAAGCACTTCGACGTCGGCAACAGCGAGACGGCCTTCGTGGTGGCGATCGCGCTTCTGGGCTCGGCGGCGGGTGCGGTGGCGGCCGGGCAGCTGGCCGACCGTTTCGGGCGGGTCCGCACCATGGTGCTGGCCGCCACGCTGTTCGCGATCAGCGGGATCGGCTCGATGTTCCCGCCCAGCATCGGTGTTCTCGGTCTGTGGCGGGTGGTCGGCGGCATCGCCATCGGAATCGCCTCGGTGATCGCGCCGACCTACATCGCCGAAGTCGCTCCCACGGTCTACCGCGGACGTCTGGCCTCCCTGCAACAGTTGGCCATCGTGCTGGGCATCACCGTCTCGCAGCTCGTCAACTGGGCGCTCAACCAGGGGGCAGGCGGCGAGTCCACCGATGAGCTCGGCGGCATCCAGGCATGGCAGTGGATGCTCGGGGTGGAGGCGGTCCCCGCCCTGATCTACGGGGCCATGGCGCTCACCATTCCGGAGTCGCCGCGGTTCCTGATCGCCGCTCGGCGGGAGAAGCAGGCCCGCAGGGTCCTGGAGGAGATCGAGGGTCCGTCCGTCGACCTGGACGCCCGGGTCTCGGAGATCCGCGCCGTCCTCGACACCTCGCACAAGCCGCGGCTGAAGGATCTGCTCGGTGGCCGGTTCGGCCTCCTGCCCATCGTCTGGATCGGCATCGGCGCCTCGGTGTTCCAGCAGTTCGTCGGCATCAACGTGATCTTCTACTACTCGTCGTTCCTCTGGCAGTCGGTGGGCATCGACGAGTCCAACTCGCTGCTGATCAGCCTCTCCACCTCCACCATCAACGTCATCGGAACGGTGGTCGCGATTGTCCTGGTCGACCGGATCGGTCGCAAGCCGCTCGCGCTGGCCGGCTCGGCGGGCATGGCCTTCGCCCTCGGTCTGGCCGCCTGGGCGTTCTCCTTCCGGCAGGGCACCGGCGACAGTGCGACCCTCGACAACGCCCATGCCGTCGTCGCCCTGGTCGCGGCCCATCTGTTCGTGCTGTGCTTCGCCTTCTCCTGGGGTGTGGTGGTGTGGGTCCTGCTCGGGGAGATGTTCCCCAACCGGATCCGGGCCCTGGCCCTGTCGGTCGCCGCCTCGGCGCAGTGGATCGCCAACTGGGCGATCACCGTGACCTTCCCGGACCTCTCCGACTGGAACCTCTCCGCCACGTACGTCATCTACGCGGCCTTCGCCCTTCTCTCCATCCCCTTCGTCGCCTTCTGCATCAAGGAGACCAAGGGTCGTGCCCTCGAAGACATGGGGTGAGGGAGGTCGGGCATGGCGCGAGGGGGTGCTGTCGATGCCGAACCCGGACTGCTGGAACCCGGCCGCGGCGAAGTACGCCCTGGGTTACTCCGACCTGTCCGGTGACGCCTGGCAGTTCCTCACGGATGAGGGCGGGGGATCCGAGCTGCTGACGGCTGTCGTCGCGGCGGCCATGACGGCCTTCTGGGTGTCGCTGCCGAGGGAGTACAGGGGAGTCCTCGTGTCGCCGGGCGGAAATTACGACGATGACAGACTGACGACGAACGGCCTCCTGGGCGGCAGCTATGAAAACATGTCGACGTTCGTCAGGAAGGAGGGGATGGGAGCGGTCGACGATTTCATCAGAACCGTCCGCTCACGACACGGGGACATGCTGCGGGACCTGCTGAAGCAGGAGACGAAGAAGGCCAAGGTACTGGCCGGAGGTGGCATCCCGCGGAGAGAGGCGACTCAGAGGATTCAGCACTTCGAAGGCGCGGCAAATATATTCGCCGAATGTTTCAGGAACTCCAGGAGACTATGGAGGAGATCCACCGAGAGCGCCGTTGGCCGTCTCGGATGACACACTCCGGTGAGGATCTCCCCCGCGAATCGCGGGCCGTCCCGGTCGTGCGGGCGGCCGTTCGGGACCTGTCGGCCCGTGGACTCCCCCGGCCCGGCCCCGCCCTGCCGACACGTTCCGTGACCGGCTCCGACGTGTCGTTCCTCAGTGGTTTCATGTGGCGCGAATGCGGCGTTGAATGGATCCGTGAGCAAGAAGGACCCCGCCATGGGCCCGGATCCAGGTGGGCACGAGAGATTCGTCGGTCGTACCGGTGAACTGGCGACCTTCGGCACTCTGGCCGCAGCCGTCCGAGGTGGACAACCTTGGCTGGTGGTGGTCGAAGGCGAGGCCGGGATCGGGAAGACCTGGCTGATCCGAAGGGCCCTGTCCGACCTCCGGGGCTTCGCCGTGTGGTGGGCGCGCTGCGACCCGCTGGAGCGGGACTGGCCGTACGGTGTCGTGGAACAGTGGCTGCGCGGGATCGAGCCCGACTCGCTGGCGTCCTTCGCCGCGCTGAGCGGTCGGCTCGCCCCCCACACCTCTCCCGTCCAAGCCGGTGGCGAGCTCCTGGAACTGCTTGCCACGGCACAGGGCAGAGGGCCGGTGGCGCTGGTTCTGGACGACGCCCAGTGGGCCGACGAAGTGTCGCTGAGAGTAATCGGCTTCATCGTGCGACGGCTGTGGCGGGACCAGGTGATGGTCGTCCTCGCCGCCCGTACCCCTCCCTTGATCGAGGCAGTCGACACCTCGAGTGAGCATCCGGCCGACCCGCACGAAGCATCGTGGCGCTGCCTGGTCACCGGCGCACAACACACCCGGGCGCTACGGCTGAAGGGGCTCGACAGCCGGGGGGTGGCCCAGCTGCTGGCGGCCTCCGCCGGCCGGAAGGCACCCGTCGGCGCGGCGGAGCGGCTGCTCGAACACACCGGGGGCCACCCGCTGCACCTGCACGCGATCATCGCGGCGGCCACGCCGGAACAGCTGGCCGGCGAGGAGGAGCACCTGCCGGTACCCGACTCACTGGCCGACGCCGTACGGACCGCCCTGGCACAGCTGAAAGAACCGTCGAGGATGCTGGTGGAGGCTCTCGCGGTCCTTGACACCTGCGTCCCGCTGGCGCGGGCGGCCCGCCTCGCCCGGATCGACGACCCTGCGGGAGCCCTGGGCCAGGCGTTGGAATCCGGACTGGTCCACTGGAACCCGGACGATCCCACGACGCCGGTGGGGATCCGTCACTCCCTCCAGCGCGAGGCCGTTTACCAGGCCATGGACCCCTGCCGCAGGCGGACCATGCACAACGCGGCCGCGGCGCTGGTGGACACCGACACGGCATGGGTGCACAGGGTGGCGGCAGCCGACGGGACGGACGCACGGCTGGCGGCCGAGCTCGAATCCGAGGCCGGCCGCCAGCTGGAAGCCGAACAGAGCGACCGGGCCGCCACCCTGCTGCTCTGGGCCGCGGATCTGTCCACCAGCCGTACCGAATACGAGCGCCGGCTCCTCCTGGCGGCCATGCGCCTGCACTCCCTCCCCTACCACTCGGGCACCCGCCGGTTCACTCTTCAGGAAGCGGTGGAGCGGTGCGCTCCGTCCCCGCTGCGCTCCTGCGTCCTCGGCCGTGCAGCCACCGCCCACGGGGACTTCGCCCCAGGTGAACGTCACTATCTCGACGCCATCGCCACGGCCCGCGCCACCGGCGACCGGCGGACCGAATCGCGGGCCCGGATCTGGCTCGCCTCGCTCTACAGCTGGCAGGCCGAACGTCCCTCCGCCAGTCTCGCCCTCGTCGGCGACGTTCTCGACCACCGGCTGCTCGATCCGCCGGCCCGGGCCGAGGCCCGCTTCACGCTGATCTTCGCCACCGGCCTCCACCACGGACCGCGCACGGCGCTCGCGATGTCCAAGGACATCCTCGCCCTGCCCGACGACCCCGCCAGGGTCACCCGGGAGGACCACACGGCCCTCGCCGTGCGTGCCATGCTCCGCCTCGCCGTCGGCGAGCGGGCCGCAGCCCAGCGGGACGCCGAGATGGTGCTCGCCCCCACCCGCGTCGAGACCGGCCTCGCCACCCTCACCGCCCGCTCGACGCTCGCCCTGTGCCACTACCAGGCCGGCCGCTGGCAGCAGAGCGCCGAGGTGGCCGGCCACGCCCTCGCCCAGGCCGACCTGGAAGGGCTGCTCTCCGGCCTCCCGGAGGCACACGCCTGGGCGGCGATGGCCGCCGCCGGGCAGGGCCGGCCGGTGGCCGCCCGCAGTCACCTCGATTCCTGCCGGTACTGGAGCGAGCGGATCTCCCCCGCGATGTACGCGGCCCTGCCCGCCGTCGCGGGTGCCGTCCTGGCCCAGGCCCACGCCGACCATCCTCGGATGATGGACCACCTCGACTCCCTGACCCGTCTCCCCGACACGGGCTGGCACCGCCTGAACCGGCAGTTCGAGCTCCCGCTGTACCTCGAGGCCCTCACTGCCACGGGCCGCCTCGCCGAGGCCGAACACACCTTGGACGAACTCCGCGCCCTCAGCGGCAGCGCCCCCGCCCTGGGCCTGATCGCCGATTGGGGGACCGGGCGCCTCGCCCAGGCCCACGGCCGGCTCGACACCGCCATCGCCGTCTACCGTCGTGCCCTCACCCGGCCGGTCACCATCGACGAACAGCCCTTCTACCGGGCCCGCATCGAAAGCGACCTCGGGCACCTCGTCCTGGAGGAGGGCGACCTGCAGACCGCCGCCCCGCTGCTCTGCAACGCCCACCTGCACTTCACCGCGCTCGGCGCCGCCCCGTACGCCCACCGGGTCACAGCGGCACTTGCCGCCTGCGGACTGCGTCCGGCCCCCGGGCTCACCCGCCCCTCCGGCGCACCTCCGGATGCCGTCTCCGACAGCCCGATGTCCGACGCGCACGGCTTCTACGTCATCGGCCTCGATCTTCTGAGCGCGTGGGCGCTGAGCTTCGACCACGCCCACCTGAGCGGCGTCGACGCCGCTCCGCCTCCGTCGTCCTAGCCCGAATCGGCCGCCGGTCACCGACCGGAAGGCAGTTTGAGGCCGCGCAGTTCCCGGCGGGACTTGAGGCCGAGTTTGGTGTAGACGTGGCCCAGGTGGTACTCGACGGTCTTGGCACTGACGTAGAGCTCCT
>NZ_JAIZ01000066.1 GCF_000710465.2 Kitasatospora sp. MBT63
CGGAGTTGAACCACTTCACGATGCCTGTCGCCATGCCACTACCTCTCGGGAGGTGCCGGACGGGAGCATCCCGTCCTCGCCGCAGCCAACCAGATGGCCGGGCACAGGGACGGTACTTCCACCCAAGTCAGGATCGAGTGGCTGAATCCCACGAACGCCAAGATCACTAGTCTCGCGAACCGCAGGTGCGGTCCGGTCTGGAGCGGGAGGTGGTGTGGGTGCACGTCGGCTCCCACACCCTGGTTCCGGTCGCCGACGCGCTGCCCGCCACGGATGCCCCAACCTGACCGGCCGCCGCCGACCAGTTGGGGGTGTCAGTCCTCCGGGAGCGTCACGGCGATCTGGCCGTCGTCGTTGACGCCGCGGAGGGCGATGCGGCTCTGGTCGAACTTCTGCCAGTCGCACCGCAGCCGGAAGACCTTGTGCAGGGGGATCGCGGCGACGTCCTCGGTGGCGGTGAAGTCGCCCTCGCCGAGCAGCAGCAGGACCGCCTGGCGGGCGTCGTGCGGGTCACCGTCGATGGCGCGGGCCAGACGCTGCAGGCTGGTGGTGATTTCCTCGAGGCGGCGCCCTTCGGGTTCGAACATGCCGATGATCTCGAACGAGTCGTCGGAGTAGATGAGGCTCATCCGCAGCTCGCGCTGCACCTGCTCCTCCTCGTCGCTCAGCGGCAGGACGTCGCTGGGGAACGGCAGGGGGTGCGTGGGGTGCAGGCGCAGCCGGCCGGTGCTGTCCGGGATCTCGTGGAGGACCTTGGCCGCCACGAGCAGGGTGATGACGTCGTCGATGGTCTCCAGCGGCGGCAGGCCGTACTGCGCGGCGTAGCGGGTGGCGTCGGTGACCTGGCCGGGCAGGGCTTCGGCGGCTTCGGCGGCTTCTTCCTCGTCGAACTCGTCGCCGGTGTCCCAGCAGGAGTGGGTGAGGGCGCCGTCCGGGTTGTCGTGCGTGGCGACGAACGGGCCCAGCTCTTCGCGGGTGAGGGGCGCGCCCTCCATGATGGCGCCGATGAGCAGCATCATCGTCACCTGGGGGCGGATCCTGGACCAGCCTCCCCGCGCGGTCCGGCGCAGGTGTTCCTCCCGCATCTCGTCCGACCAGTCCGTCGGCGAGGCCGTCTCGGCCATGACTCCCCCAAGATCGTTGGTATGCCGTTGACCGTAGGCTACGCCGACGCCGGTGAACTCCCGAACCGTGCCGGGCACCACCACCTGTCGCAGCGTCTGCCGGGTCAGCCCTGGCACCGAGCCGGTCCCGGTGCTCGCTGCGGCCGCCGCGCTGTCGCCCGCCACCTGGACGACCCGACCCCGGCCACCCGCGACGCCGCCACCGAGGGCCACGGCCACCTGCAACCCGGGGCCGGGACGTAGCCCGGCCGGTCCCGGGGAAGCAGGGGGGTGTTCCGCGGGACCGGCGGGTGGGAGGCCAGCGGCGCCCGGGTCATGGGCGCGGCTGTTCTGCTCGGCGGCCCGGTGGTGCTGTGGTGGGGCCGCCGTGCCGGGAATGCTAGACCTCGAAAGCCGTGGTGAATAGTGCCCTGACCTGGGATTTTTCGGCCGCGAACATGCCACCCGCAGGGCACCGCTCCGCACACCGGACCAGGTCCGTCAAAGGGGATGTGCTTCGGCCGGCAGTGCGCCACGATAACGCGATGAACGACAGCACCCAGGCGATGGTCGACTTCCTGCGCAAGAGGTACCGCAGCAGCATCGACAGCCACGAGAGCATCTTCAGCGCCGTCGCCAACGGCCGGATCGGCGTGGAGATCGGTGGTTCCCGCGAGGCCCACACCCGCCTCGCCCACCAGTCCCTGCGCGAGGCCGAGTCGATGTTGGAGCTGTTCGAGCACACCATCGTGGCGCACCTCGGCACCGCCGGACCCATGGGCGCCATCGCCGAGCAGCAGCTGCGCATCCTCGCCCGGCCGTTCCTGTAAACCGGCTGACCAACGGTTCCCCCGGCGGCCCGCGGGAATGAGCCGGACATGGACGAGGACCAGGAGCAGGCCGGACCGGTCGACGCGGCGCGAGCCCGGGAGCTGACCGAGCAGCTGCGCGCTGCGATCGAGGACGTCCGGGCCGCCGTCCTGGTTCTCGCCCGCCGGGTCCGTGCCGCTCACCAGGCCCGGGTGTGGACCGCCCTCGGAATGGACAGCTGGTCGGCGTACGCGCTCAGCGAGTTCGGGATCGGCCGCTCGACCGCGTACCGGCTGCTCGACCTGGCCGCCGTCGCCGAGGCGATCGAGGACACCGTGCAGGCCGAGCTCGGGGTGTCCCACGCGTGGGACAGCACCGACCTGGTCCTGCCGGTGCGCGCGGTCGTCGACCTCAAGGGCCGCACCGCGGAACTCACCGACCTGATCGCCGAGCGTCTGGCCGACGCCCACCAGGACCCCGGCGGCGGGGTGCTCCCGGCCGAGACGATCGGCGGGATCGTCGCCGCCGCCATCGCCGAGGTCAGGGCCCGCCCCGACGTCCCGGTCGCCGAGCTGGAGACCGGGCCGGCCCCGGACGGCGTCACCACCGAGGCCTGGCGCCGCCATGTCGCGATCGGCCGCGACCTGGCCGCCCAGGAGCGCGCGGCCCAGCACCGGATCGGCGTCCTCGCCCTCGAGGTCGTCCCGGCCTACGTCTCCGACCGCCAGGCCGAGGACCTCCTGGCCCGCGTCGCCAACGACATCGGCATCAGCACCGACGAGATCCTCGCCTGCCGCCGCTACGCGATCAGCGGCAGCGTCCGCGCGATGGACGGCTGGTAGAACCGCCGGTGATGGCCCGTGCGTGTGCGTCCCGGGTCCGGCGGGCGCCCGTCCGCAGGCTACCGGGACGCAGTCGACGGGCCCGGGATTTGTACCCACCGCGGGATGGTCGCGTTGCCCGTGTTGGCGGCGCTCAGATCTGGCGGTCCGGGTCGGAGAAGGTGAGGCCGCCGCGGGCGAGCGGACGGCGGGCTGGGGCAGGGGCGAGCATCCCGGCGAGTTCGGCGACCGGCAGCAGGCCGGTCGTGCCGTCCGGGTGGCGCAGCCGCAGGACGCCACCGTCGATGGCGAGGTCGAGCCACAGGGCCTGGACGGGGATCTTCGGCCCGTAGGCGGGCTGGAGGCGGACCATGCGGCGGGTCATGTCGGTGGTCGCGGGGCTGAGGCGCGGGTCGGCGACGGCCTTCTCGGCGGCGTCGGGGGCGAGAGTCATCCACTGGTCGTAGCCGGGCGGCTGAAGCTGCTGCAACGTGTATCCGGCGGCGGCCCGCTCCCGGCGCGGCTTGCCCGGCTTTCTTGCGTCCCACCGTTGGTGTCCTCCCAGCTCAGCATGCGGTGAACACCCACCGCAGCCGTCTGACTCCCCGTTCGCAACAACATCAGGCGGGCTGCCCGCCCCCGCCAGCGGGCGGGTGGGACCAGCCGGCATCAGCCCGTTCTTCGATTCTCAGCCTTTGCGAAGGAGGGCTTCGCCGGCCCATGCGACGAACTCGCGCCGGCGGGCGGCCTGCTCGTGCTCGGCGGCGGCTATGACGTGTCGCCGGGCATCATCGGTCTGGTCGCTCACGCCCAGGACTTGAGTGCGATGGACCAGGTCCGCGCCGAGGCCGACGGCGTTGAGGACGTCGCCCGCGGCGTGTTCCCCGGCGATGGCCCGGGCGGTGAACTCGGCCAGCAGCAGCCAGCGGTGCAGGTAGTCCCAAGCGGTGTGCGCCTTGCCGCCGAGCAGCACCAGCAGCTGGCCGAGGAGGGTCTCGGCGAGAGGGTGCTTGTCGGCGTTCCAGGCGCCGAAGGCGCTGTCGCAGGCGGCGTGGACCAGGTCGGAGAGCCGTTCGCGTTCCTGGTCGGCCGCGCCGACGAGCAGGGCGTCGGTGAAGAGGGCGAACTGCAGGGTGGCATCGGCCATGGCGGGCACGTCGACGGCCTCGAGGGCGAAGCTGTCCCAGTCGTCACGGTCCGAGTCGGCGGACAGCTTCTCCAAGCGCCTGGCGAGATCCTCGGCAAGTGCGGCAACACGACGCAGTTCCTCGGCGGCGCGGGCGGGCACGACGTGGTACATCGAGGCGTTGAGCAGGCCGTCGGTCCACTCGTCGCTGCCGGGTTCGGCCTTGGCGGCCCCGGCCAGCTCCCGCTGGATGCTGAACGCCGCGGAGCGGGCGCCGTGCCAGGTGAACGGCGGCTTCCGGACTACTTCCCCGGCTGCGGCCTGGTCGTCGGACCGGTCGGTGTCGGTCATGCTGCCCTCCCCTGGC
Organism: Kitasatospora sp. MBT63; assembly: GCF_000710465.2. GTDB lineage: Bacteria > Actinomycetota > Actinomycetes > Streptomycetales > Streptomycetaceae > Kitasatospora. Next base: position 4,228 of record NZ_JAIZ01000066.1, read on the forward strand.
GGCCCCGGCGCAGCGTCGCGCCGGGTGACCGCGACGCTACCGTGCGCCTGTGACAAGGAGGAGGGCGCCCTTGCTCCGGGGAGGGGGACGGCCCGGCCGCCAGGGGGGTGGGCGGACCGGGCCGGGCCGACAGGGGCAGGCGACAGCACGGCCTGCATCCGCCACCGTAGAGCGCCCATCACGCCGCAACACCGGCGGCGCTCCGACACCGCTGGCAGCGCCACCCTGCTGGGCGACCGCACCTGCTTCACGGGGCGTCAGTGCCACGGTGGCCGGCCGGTGCCCTCGGCCCACAGGGCGAGCGCGCGCCGGTCGACCATGCGGATGCCGACCTGGGCGCAGAACGCCGCCGCGGCCTTGGTGAAGGCACTGGTCGTCACCACGACGGCCACCTCGCAGCGGTGGACGTCGCGGTAGGTGCCGTTGACCTTCTGCACGTCCTGGGAGCCGACGAAGGTCCTGGGCCCGTACCGCTTGGCCTGGATCAAGATCCGCTGGCCGCCCGGCGTGGTGGCGAGCACGTCCGCGGCCAGGTCGCCGGCCCCGCCGACCACGGTCACCTTCGTGCAGCCGTCCCGCCGGCACAGGTCCGCCAGCGCCTGCTCGAACGCCTTCGGACTCATCCCGAGGAACGCCCCGATGTGCCGCAGCTGCGCCGCGCGGGCCTCGAACGCGCGGCGGTCGGAGGCAACCCGGCCCCGAACGACCATCACGGCGGCAGCCAGCAGGACAGTGAGCGCGCCGGCCAGCACGAGCAGGTGGTGAGCGAGCCAGGTCACCACGGCCACCACCAGGGCGAGGACGGCGAGGGCGCCCGCCCCGAGCAGGATTGCGTTGTCGCGGGCCTGCCGGGCCCGGCGGGCGGCGCTGCGGCGTCGTCGTGCAGGCCTGCGGGCCACGGCGTCCTCCCCCTCGGACCACGGTGTGCCCGCGATCGTAGAAGCGGACGACCCACGGCCACCGAGGAACCCGCCGGACTGCCCGGCGAACTGCAGGGAGTTGACCGGATCACGCTGGTCCGCGGCCGAACCACCGATCCCCACCGGCCCAGTTCACCGATCTCCACCCCCGCCCACGCGGCGCTCTGGCATGCTCACCGAGAGTTGCCGAAGACGACCAGGGATGGGGACATGCAGTACACCTTGAGCGCGATCGCGGTCCTCGGCGTCATCATCGTTGTCCGCCTCATGCGGAAGACGGAACCCCGTACCCGCATCGACGAGAAGATGAGTGCCCTCAGCTGCGTCGTCTTCGGCGTGCTGATCGCCGCCACCCCACCGGGCCAGGCCATCCTCAACCTCGTCGCCTCCCTCACCCAGGCCACCCACTGACCCAGAGCTTCCAGGAGCTCGTGGCTGGCAGTGATGTGCTGGGCCGGGCCGGCTTCCCGGCCCTGAACATGGATGGTGCAAGGTCCTATGTGCTCGATCGAGAGCACCCAGGGGATCTTGCACCTCGTAGGCCCCCGGTCCGTCCGGGGGTTTCTGCGTTCCTGGCGCCGGTCAGAGCGGACGAGCACGGACCAGACCGTCCTGCCAGGCTCCGGCAGGTGGCCGGCCCGACCGGGCGGACGTCCCACACGGTCGCGCTCAGGTCCCGGAACGGGATCCGCGTGCGGCAACCAGCTCGGCAACGAGGTCGGCGAGCCGGTCGGCGGGTAGATCGTCGGAATTGACGCTCTCGGTGCGACCGATCATGCCGGCCATCGTGTTCGCACAGGGCAGGGCCAGGTTCTCTCGCAGGTGTCTCAGAACCTGGCACTCGACCTCGAGCGCTTGTCGGCCGGTAGGAAGTTCGAACCGGGCGGTCAGGGTCCAGCCTTGGGTGAGCAGCCGCCCGATCCGGCTTCCGTCACCGGTGATGCCGACCTTCACGGCGCCCAGGGCCGTGTTCGCGGCCACAAATACGGACGCCGGCTCCGCCAGAGCCAGGGCTCCGTGGGTTGCGCAGTACCAGCAAGCGTCGCCGGCCCGCACCTCGGTGACGCTGGGTTCACCTTCGCACCCGCAGGGTGTGTGGACGGATGGCCACGGCCGGGTGCTGCCGGGGTAGTCCTCGAGGGGTTCGAAGTCGGCGGCCCGCATGAGTTCGACGGCGGTCTCGGCGGTGAGGCGCCGGGTCGCGCCGAAGCCCCGCCTCGCGCAGGCCGGGCAGCCTGCGACGCCACGTCGGATGTCGGCCAGACGGGGGGTGACGACGCGTCCGCAGACCTGGTGGGAGCTGCGCCACGGCGCCCCGACGTTCCCCGGGTACGGGTCGAGTGGTTCGTATCCTGCCGCTCTCATGTCGGCCGCGGCTTGTGCCGCCGGTACGCGCAGGGCGTCCCCGGCCTTGCGGGCAGCGCAGACGCGGCAGGCTCCCTGGCCTTTGCGGATGGACGCCAGGCGGGGGGTGACAGTGCTTCCGCAGGTGAGGCATCGGCATGGCCACGGCTGGGCGCTACCGGGGTACGGGGCGAGAGGTTCGACGCCGTGGCTGATCATCTGGGCGGCCGCCACGGCGGGGTCGATCGGAGCCGGCACGCTCTCACCTCCTGGTTTGCGCAGGCGATCTCCACAGTGTACTCATTTGCTTTGGCTATATCTAAAACAAACGATGCACTGGAGGCGTGAGTGGGTGACGTGGACCCGGTGGTACTGTCCGCGGCCGAGAGCCGGACAGCGTTGGAGTCGGCGATCATCCCGACGGCCACCGCCGGCGCCCCGCGTCAGGACCGGCCGGTCGCCATCCTCGTCGCCGGACCGCCCGGCAGCGGCAAGACCACCCTCGGCAACCTTCTCCACTGCGTCCTCGGCGTACGCGGGGGCGCCGTACGAATCGCCTCCGACCTCTACAAGGCCACCCACCGGCACTACGGGGCGTTGCTGGACGAGAACGTTCGCACCGCCGGCACCGCGGTGCGGCCGGACACCCGCCGCTGGCAGGCCGCCGTGGAGGACCACGTGCGCACCCACCGGCTGGACACCGTGGTGGAGACCGCGTTCGCGGACCCGGACGAGGCCCGGGCCCAGGCGCAGGCCTACCGCGCGGCCGGTCACCGGCTCGAGGTGGTCGCGGTGGCGTGCGCGCCGTCCTTGAGTCAACTCGGCGTACTGGAGCGCTATCTCGGCGACGGGGAAGGGGCCGGGCGGTGGGTGTCGTGGGCCAACCACGACGAGTGCACCCGCCGGCTGGCCCGCACCCTGGACGTGCTGGAGAAGGAGCACCTGGTCGACCGGATCACGGTGGTGCGGCGCGGCCTGGAACCCTTGTACGGCAACGAGCTCGTCGACGGCGCGTGGGCGCGGCCGCCCGGCGCGGCACGGGCGGTGGAGATCGAGCACGCCAGGTGGTGGGACGCGGTCGAGACCGCATCCTTTCGCCGGTCCCTGGCCGACGCCGGACGCGCGCTGGTCCGGGCGGAAACCCGACTGCCGTCCGACCAGGTGCTGGCCGTCGCACGGGACGCGGAACGGTGCGCGGCACTGGCCGAGCCGGTACGGCGCACCGCCCAGCCGATCGCCGTCCCGCCCGGCGTCGACTACCACCGGCTGTCCGCCGGCGAACACGAGTGGACCTTCCACAACCTGGTCGTCCCCGACCTCGGGCCGATCGTGCCGCAGGAGCGGCCCGTCGTCGTGTACGTGATGGGAGCACCCGGGGCGGGCAAGACCCAGGCGACCACGATGGTGCGCCGGGCCCTGCGCGAGCGGCACCCGGTGTGGATCTCCGGTGGGATGTTCAAGGCGGCCCACCCCGACTACCTCCGGCTGCTGCGCGAGCACCCGCGCACCACCTCCGCCCGGATCCGCGCCGACTACAAGGCCTGGCAGGCCCGGGCCGAGGCGCTGGTGCGCGATCGGCGTGCGGACGCCGTGATCGAGATCGCCCCGGGCAGCGTGGCCGAGTTCACCGCCGGTGCCGCCGCCTGGCGGCGGGCCGGGTACCGCGTCGAGCTGCTGGTCCTGGACGTGCGCGCGGCCGACAGCCGCCAGGGCACCGCCCTGCGCTACGCCGAGGCCACCCGGGGCGGCACCCGGCCGGGCCGGTTCACCACCGCCGCCGGGCACGACCGGTGCCTGGCGGCGGTACTGGACTGCGTCCAGGCCGTCGAAGACCAGCACCTGGTCGAGCACATCAGCGTCATCCGGCGTGACGGCACCGCCATCTTCCGCAACATGCTCGGCCCCGGCGGCCGGTGGACCGGCCCGGCCGGCGCGGCGCTCGCTGTCCGGGCCGGACAGACGCGACCCTACAGCGAGCAAGAGGCACTCCGGTTCCTCGCAGGCCAGCGCGAACTGCGCACGGGCCTGCCGCAGCACCGGCGGGAGATCGACGCGATCACCCGGCTCGCCTGGCCGCTGCTGCCGACAGCGCTCCAGCCCGGGCAGCTCGTCCTCGCCCCGCCCGCGGCGCTCCCGGCACGGCGCTCCTACGACCCGGTGATCTCCCTCAGCCTGGCGTCGTAGTCGGCTTCGATCCTCTCCAATTCCGCCCCGGTCATTTCCGGCAGGCCGCGCAGCGCCCTGGTGCAGGCGGCACGCTCGGCCAACAGGCGCTCGACACGGTCGGCGTCGAGGGCGGGGCGCTGGCGTTCGGCGTGGATCTGCTCGCTGTACCAGGCCGTGACCCCCTCGATCTTCTCCCCGATCCGGTCGAGCGCGCCGTCGTACCCGGCACTGTCCGGTGCACCGTCACCAGTGTCGGCAGAGGTGTGGTCGGGACGTTCAGGGTCGTGCACGGGATCGCTCCTCAAACCTCGAAAATACGCAGGCCAGGGTTGTCCTGACAGGTCGGAGCCTATGGTCCCCTCCCGGCTCTGCCCGCCCCACGCCGCCCCGGCCCGTGAGAGCGTAGGTTGATGCCCAGTCACATCTTCAGGGGGAGCGCGTCGATGGCAGGGCGGGATCTGCGGGCACTGTTCGGCTCGAACGACCGGAGTCTGGGAACCGAGGAGGCGTTCACCAACCGGGAAGGCCAGTGGGCGCAGGTCGCGGCCGCCCTCGCCGAGCACCTCACCCACATCGCCGCGCCCGGCTTCGACGTCCAGGACCTGGAAGCGGCGCGGCGCAATGTGCTGGTCTTCCACGGTGTCGGCGGCGTCGGCAAGACGACGCTGTCGCGGAAGCTGGAGGCCGCGCTCACCGCGGCCGAGCACCGGCCCGCGCAGTGGGGCGAGCCCACCTGGCCCACCGCGCCGCGGCTGCTGCCGGTACGCATCGACCTCGCCCGTTCCACCGGGACGGACTTCGAGCGCCTGATCCTGACCCTGCGTATGGCGTTCGCCGGCCTGGACCGCGCCCTGCCCGCGTTCGATCTCGCGCTCGGCCGGTACTGGGAGCGCAACCACCCCGGCGAGAGCCTGGAGGAGTACCTGCGGCGCGCAGGTCTGGTCAGCCGCCTCGCCAAGGTGCTGCCCGGCCAGGTGCAGGACGCGCTGTCGAAGGCCGCCGAGGAGCTCGCCCTGCCGGGCGTGGTCGGCTCCGCGGTCGGACAGATCACCACCGCCGTCGTGCGGGCGGTGCGCGAGCGCCGCACCGCCGCCCGCGCGCTGGCCGGCTGCCCGCGGCTCGCGGACCTGCTGGAGGCGGAGCCGGACCTGGACGCGCTCTCCTTCTACCCGCACCTGCTCGCCTACGAGATCGACCGGCTGCCCGCGAAGATGGCCGTCGTGCCGGTGGTGCTGCTGGACACCTTCGAGGACACCGGCGACCGCACCAACCGCGACCTGGAGCGCCTCATCCAGCGCGTGGTGTGGCTGATGCCGAACGCCCTGTTCGTCGTCACCGGCCGCAGCCGCCTGCAGTGGGCCGACGACGCGCTGCAGGGACAGCTCGACTACACCGGCCCCGCTGCGTGGCCGCAGCTGGCCGCCCACATCCCCACCGCCCGCGAAGCGGCCCCCACCGCCACCGGCACCGGCGGGGCGGCCGCCAGCCGGCAGGTCCTGATCGGCGACTTCAGCCCCGAGGACTGCGACGACTACCTCGCCCGCCGCCTCACCACCGGCGACCGGCCCCTCATAGGCGACGACCTGCGCCAGGTCATCACCGCCCGCTCCCACGGCCTGCCACTGTTCCTCGACCTCGCCGTCATGCGCTTCCTGGAGATCCGCCGCACCCGCACCCCCGTAGCCGCGGACTTCGACCACGACTTCCCCGCCCTGATCGCCCGCACCCTCCAGGACCTCACCCCCGACGAACGGCACGTCCTGCGCGCCGTATCGCTACTGGACGCCTTCGACCTCCCGCTCGCCACCGCCGCAGCCGGCACCACCCACCAGGCCGCAGCCCTGCGCCTGGTCGAACGGCCCTTCGTCCGCGAGGACCAGCTCGCCCTGTGGCCCTACCACCTGCACGGCGTGGTGCGCTCCACCATCCGCCGGGCCGACGACCACACCGACGACCGCTGGTCCGACCAGGACTGGAACAGCGCCGCCACCCGCGCCTTCACCGCGCTCGGCGACCAGTGGACCAGCGCCCCCGGCGGCCGCCGCATGCTGGTCGCCTGCTTGCGCCAGGGCCTCGCGCTGGCCCGCGATCACCGGCTCGACCTCGGCTGGCTCACCGAGGCCGCGTGGGCGTACGTGTCCGACTCCGTGTGGGAACCCCTCGCACCACCCACCGGCACCAGCACCAGGCCTGGGCCCGGGCCCGGGCCCGGGCCCGACGGAGGCAACCACCTGCAGCCGCCGGCGACCGCGGCCGACGCGCTGGTCGAAACCCTCAGCGCACTCGCCCGCCGCCAGCACGAACACCGCGCCCGCACCGTCCAACGCCTGACCGCCGTCACCACCACCGGCCTGCTGCCCGACGACCTGCACCACCTGGCCGCCTACTACCTCGCCAAGGCCCAGCGCGACCTCGGCCACCGCCTGGAGTCCCGCCGCGGCATGCAGCTGGTCGCCGACGGCGGCGGCCGGCTCGCCCCGGCCGCCCGCCGCGGCCTGATCCACCTCGCCCGCCTCGCCGGAGACTTCCCCACCGCCCACGCGGCCGCGCAGGGCCTCGGATGGAAGGGCCGGCAGCACCGAGTCGAGGGCGACATCCTGTGGCCCCACGCCGACATGCCCGCCGCGGCCGACGCCTACCTCGCCGCCCGCACCCAGGCCGAACAGCACGGCGTCGCCGGCGAACGCGCCACCTCCCAAGCGCAGCGGGCGTTCGTGCTCGCCTTCACCGACCCCCGCACGGCCGGCGACGAGATCGACCTCGCCGAACAGCTCCTCACCGGGCTGGACCTGCGCGCCACCACCCTGACCGTCCACACCGCGGCCCTCATCCGCGACGCCGGCCACAACAGCGTCGACGACCGCATCCAAGTCCTGCGCGCAGAGACCGCGGCCTCCGGAATCATCGCCGCCCAGGCCGCCCTCGAGCTCGCCGCCGCCTTCCACCACGCCGTCCGCGGCAATGACGCGGCCGGCGCCGCCGTCCGGGCCCGCCTGCGCGACCTCGCCCGCCCCGGCGACTACGCCCACTACCTGGACATCGCGCACTTCATGGCCGGCCAGCCGCTTCCATCGCCGTCCACCACACGGTGGCTCGACACTGCGGAGACCGTCCGGCTCCGCTGGCACTCCCTCGTCACCGAGCGCCAGGAACGCCTTCGCGCCGCACGCTGAAAAGGGTGAGGCGGCCGCCGGACCGGGGGCCGCCACTTCACGCCGACTGTCTACTGCTTGCCGCTCAGACGGCGCAGTTCTTCCAGAACCGCCGTCTGCCCCGTCACCAGGGTCTCCAGCATCCGGGCGTGCTCCACCTGTCCGGCGACGAGGACGCCGACGGCCTCCGCGAGGCCGGCCACCGCCTGGCGCTGCTCGATCTGGTCCTCCCGGATCGCGTTCAGCACCTGGGTGTGCCCGCGCAGGGACGTACGGACCTCGGCGCTGTCCCGGTCGGCCATCGCCGCCATCGTGCGCGTGGCCGCGGACTCCTCCCGGAGCCGGTCGACCTCCGCCTCCAGCGCGGCCAGCCGCGCCCTCAGGTCGTCCATCTCGCTCATATCCACCATCGTCCCAGGCCCCTCCCTGCTTTGCTGTCCGCCATTCAGCGTAGCCTGCCCCGCACCACCCGCTGAGCTGCACAAACGCGGTCAGCGAGATTGCGGTCCAGAGGCCCCGCTACCGGTCTGGCAGATGGGACGTCATCGCCTGACGAGGAAGATGCCGAAGATGTCCGTCTCAAGGTGGTCCGCGTCCAACACCATGGCGCCGCCTTGGCCATCGAGTCGGATGACCCACCCGGTGACCGTTTCCAAGAGCTCCTCGCCGTTCGGTTCCTTCCCGAGCACTCCTGACCGGCCGGAGCTTCGGGTCTTCTCCCGGTACATACGCCCGCCCATGTCGCAGGGCGGCTCCGCCGCCGAAGCGGCACTCTCGTCCACTGCGGTGTCCAGATAGACCTGGCCGGGGTGACCGGGGAAGGAGTCAAGAACAAGGACGCACAGCTGGGGGGCACCCGGCAGGTCGTGGGACATGGCTACATCGTGGTCCCGGGCCGTGTCAGCGTGCCCGGCCTTTCCGTTCGGCTTCACTCGTTCGGCGCCCCGGATCGCCGCTGGCGGCCCGACCGTGGGTGTTCCCCCACTTCTGGGTGGGCACGAGGAACGGTCCAACCAGGACCTCACCGGCTGACCCTTCCAGCTCCTCGCGTCCGATGGCAGCGGCAATGGCCTGGCCGATGACGCTGGTGGTGCGGCTGATCCCGGCGAGCGCGGCAGTGGAAACCGGGGCTGGCAACCTCGGTGCGTGTGCGGGTCGGTACCTCAGGCTGCGCCGCGCCTTGGCGCTGACGGGGCCGGTGGCGGCGAAGGCGAGGGGCCGCAGGCGCGGAGCCAGCCGCCCGGGTGAGGGCGCCGTGACGATTGTTGGCCACTGTTGGGGGGCGTGTCTGGCGCCTCGCCGAGAGGCCGGCAGCGAGAAACCTTCTCGCTTCCGGCCTCTTGGGGTGTGGGGTGTGTCAGCTGGTGTAGAGGGTGTTCACCTGTTGTGCGCTGAGGGCGTAGGGGTAGGTGCGTACGTCGCTGACGGCTCCGCTGGCGGTGCTGTCGGGAACGTAGTTGGCGGTGTCGGCGATGCCGATGCTGGTGGGGCCGGTGGCGTTCCAGGGGGTGGTGTTGGTGCCGGTGCCGGAGTACTGGCCGTTGACGTACAGGGTCATAGTGTGGGTGGTGGCGTCGAAGGTGCCGACCAGGTGCGTCCAGACGTCGGTCCGGGCGGGTCCGGCGGCGGAGGCGTGGTTGTAGACGCCAGTGTTGGCGTGGTCGTCGCCGGGGGCGACGAAGGCCCAGGTTCCGTACGCGAGGGAGTACTGGAGGTAGTAGGCGCCGCGTTCGTTGCCGTTCTGGGTGACGTAGGTCTGGTAGCCGATGAGGTTGTCGGGCTTGACCCAGGCGGCGACGGTGTAGCTGCCGGCGGTGTTCACGGAGGGGGCAGCGGTCTTGAAGGAGGTGCCGTTCAGCGTGGTGGCGGCGTCGGTGGTGTTCTTGTGGTGGTCGGTGGTCCAGGAGACGGTGCCGGTGGCGGTGGCGCCGTTGGTCCCGAGCGTGTCCGTTGCCTTGGTGCCGTCGAAGGTGGTCTTGTCCAAGGGCCAGCGGTCCGCAGCCGCGCCGGTGTTCAGGACGGGGGTGGGGTTGGTGTCGAGGGTGTAGCCGGGGGCGTCGGTGGTGCCGGTGCGGTGGCCGTTCCAGATCTGGATGTCACCACCGGAGGTGATGCCCCACAGGGTGGGGTTGCCGCTGCCGGTGAGGTCGCCGTCGGAGCCGACGCGGTCCCAGGAAGCGGCGGCGATGCCGGTCTTGATCGTGGCGGTGGTGGCGATGGCGGTGATGGCCGGGTAGGTCACGGTCGTGGTGTCACCGAAGTCGGGGTCGACGATGTCGGTCGATGCGGTGCCGGTGGTGAAGGTGACGGCCTTGACGGTGCCGGTGCCGCGGTCGCGCGCCCACAGGCCGGGGTGGCCCTGGCCGGCCCAGTCCCCGACCGGGATGAGGTCGTTGTCCTTCCACCCGGTGGCGGCGAGCCTGATCGGGGCCCCGAAGGTGTTGTCTCCCATGGCCGGGTAGTACCAGAGGGCGCCGTCGCCCGCAGGGGTCTTCTCGACGGTGAGCAGGCCGGTGCGGTTGGGCGACTGCTTGGTGGTGCTGACCGGGTCGCCCAGGGCGGCGATGCTCGTGGTGGCGGACCAGTCGGCCGCGTAGCCAGCGCAGTCGGGGTTGGCGGTGGAGACTGCGCAGACCGGCTTGGTGAGGGTGGTGAAGACGTCCAAGGCGCCGGCGACGGCCAGGCTGCCGGGGTTCTTGTAGGCCTGCAGGCCGGGCGCGTTCGTCTTGTGGACGATGACGTCGTCGACGTTGCTGCCGTCGCGCAGGCCGCCGCGGTGGGTGATCTGGTAGCGGGCGTCCCACGGGTCAGTCTGTGTGAGGGTGGCGTCCGGGGAGTGGTGGGGGTCGGCGGCGATGGTCGTGATCGGGGCGGCGGCGTTGGGGTTGCCGGGCACGGTGTAGGCGCGGAGGTTGCCGGACCCGTCGTAGGTCAGGATGTCGGGCACGCTGTCACCGGTGACGTCACCGAAGCGCGGGGCAGGCCCGTTGGGGTCCCAGGGCGCGTAGAAGGCGTACTGGGCGACGGGGGACCGGTTCCCGGCCATGTCGGCGGCCTGGACGTAGAGGATGTTGGTGCCCCAGTGACCCGCGGTCACGGGGATCTGACCGGAGGGCAGCGCGCCGCCGCATTGCCAGGCGGCACCGGCGAGCTGGGGATCCCACGACCAGCGCAGGCACGCGAGCCCGGAGGTGTTCAGACCGCTCGGATTGGGGTCGGTGGCGGTGAAGGGGATGTTCCCGGGCTTGCCCGCGAAGATCTTCGGGGTCTGGCCGTTCCCGGACTTCGGGAACTGGGTGTTCAGGTCGCTCACCGTGTCCGGGAAGGTGACGGTGGGCGGGGTGAGGTCGGCCTTGAAGTGGCAGGTGGGGGTGGAGGCGGACCAGGAGACGATCTGGTCGGTGGCCATGATGCCGAAGCCGTAGGAGTGGCCGTCCTTGATGACACCTGCCGGGACGGAGAAGGGGGCGTTGCCGCCGCTGGCGACCAGGGGTGAGTATCCGCCGGCGACGTCGGGGGCGCCGGGCAGCTGGTAGTCCCACAGGTGGGACCAGGACCAGAGCTGGGCCTGGGCGGGGCTGGAGACGGTGGCGTTGAGGGTGGTGGCGCCGTTCTGGTCGGTGCCCGCGCCGAGCCAGGCCCAGGTGGTGGAGTCGTCGACGCCGCAGGCCTGGTTGGGGCCGTTCGCGACGGTCACCGGCTCCGGAAGCACTCGCGGGTTCGTGGGGGTGTTGGGGACGCGGTCGTACTCGATCCACAGCGAGGGCTGGCGGGTCAGGCGCTTGAAGGCGTTGACGTTGCTCTCGTCGCCGTACACACCGAAGGTCAGGGTGTCGGTGTTGGTGCCGTACTGCTGGATGGCGCCGGTGATGTTGTAGTTGAAGCCGACGTTGTCGTGGCAGGAGCCGTGGCCGGAGCCGGGGACCTGGCTCTGGCCGAGGCTTCCGCCGATCGGGCTGGGCTGGTTGTTCCAGGTGGTGCCCGAGTTGATGGCGCCGGTCAGGTAGAGGTCGACCGGGTAGGTCTTGGTGCAGGACCAGTCGGCGGAGACGTACTCCTGCAGGTCCATGTAGGCCCGGTTGACGACCGCACCGCGCAGGCCACTGAGGTCGAACTGGTAGAACGTGCGGTACGTGGAGACGGGTGAGCAGCTTCCACCCGCGGCGTAGTAGCCGCACTTGCCGACACCGGGGAAGTTGCTGTCGTCACTGCCGCTGCGGTTCCAGTTGGACAGCGTCGGGTACGCGGACTGCACCCAGGTCCAGGAGCTCGCGGACGGCGCCCACGGGATCCACGCCGGGTCGATGTAGTACGGAGCCGTACCGTGCGCCAGCAGGTCCTGATCCGGCTTCAGGTCCACCCCCTTGGCGTCCGCGGTCACCGGCATCGCCACGACCCTCGCGCCCTCACCCGGGCCGGCCGGCGTGCTGACCGGCCCGGCCTTCTCACCGACGGCGCCATCGGCCGCAGGCACCGAAGGCGTGGCCTCGCCGGACATCAGCGCGGCCGACACGGCCCGGCCCTGGACCGTCTTGGCCGCAGAGGCCTGCTGCTGCGCCTGGGTAGTGGTGGTGCTGTCCCACATCTGCGGGGTGGGCGCGAACCAGCGCACCGAGCCGTCCGCGGTCTTCGCCGTCAGATTGCCGGTGGCGTCCGCGCTCACGGTGACGCCGTCCACGGTGGTGGCGAAGTGCAGGTTGCGGATCGCCGGGTTGTCGGCGGCGGCCTGGGACCTGAGGACCAGGACGGTGGTCATACCGCCGGCCTTGGTCGCCGTGACCTTCAGGTCCGTGTCGGGTGCCACCGACGGGTAGGTGAGGCTGTCTCCCTCGACCTGCGGGGCAGGCAGCGCGAACGGCGCCGTCAGCGCGAGCTTCTTGCCGTCCGCGCTCGTCAGGGTCGCCAGCGGGCCGTTGCCGCCCTTGGACAGCACCACACCGGTCGCCGACGCCTTCGGGGAGAACGACCCGTCCGCGTTCGCCGCCAGCGTCGCATCCAACGCCACCCACGCACCGGACCGCTTGACCCGCTGCTGATCCGGATGCTGGGTGAGCCTCAGGTGCCCCTCCGGGGTCGCCGACGTCTCACTGAACTCCGTCGTCAACGACGCGATGGCAACAGGTTTCCCCGTCGCCTTCGCCTGGGCGAGCGCCCTGTCCGCGTCCGTCGAAGGGTGCTTCGCATGCTGTGCGTCGATTGCATCGACCTGACTCCGGGACAGCGATCCTGACATACTGTCGGCTGCTGCGATCGGGCCTGATGCGAGAGTGGCGGATATGGCCAGGGCGGTCGCTGCCGCCACGACCCCGGGCGATGCACCCAGGAATCGGCGCGATCTTTTCACAGTGCACTTCCTCGGGGAGTGAGAGGCTGCCTGACAGCCCATCAAGACGCAGGTCAGACCCACCCTTCCGCCTGAACACGGGTGGCAGCAAACCAATTCGAAAGCGCGTTGACCTGATTTGACCGAATCGGGCATGTATGTCGCCGATGGTGATATGCATCACGGTAAATGACGGTCGGTCAGGCGTTGACTCAGGGTCTTTGTCCGCCGATAGGTTCAGGACTTTGCGCCCAGAATTTCTCCGGGTTGGCGCGCCGGTCCAATTTTGGAGGTCCTTGTGCCACTCCCAGGGAGTGCCGACCATCAGCCAGGAAGCCGCGGGGTGTCATGGCTCCGCCGCAGACTCGCGGTGGTGAGCGCCGCAGCGCTCGCCGGCTCACTACTCGTACCGACCGCTGCCGCGGCTGCCACTGGCCCGGACTACTCGCGGATTTGGACGCCGCCGAACACCGGCCTGAAGAAGACCGCCTCGATCAAGGGCAAGAACGCACCGGCCACACCAGCGGTGAAACCCGCGCACGAGGTGCCGCCGACCTGGACACCGCCGAAGGACGGCAACGCGGTCCCGCACGGCCACGCAGGCGTCGTACTCGGCACAGCACTGACAGGTCGGACGTCCAAGAGTGACGCGAAGGGGCCCCAGGCGTCGGCTGCAGGAGCTGGGACCAGCGGCGTGGAGACGCCGGCCGGCGCGCTGCCCGTCGCACTGGCGCCGCTCCCCGGCCCTGGCGACGTAGCCGGTCAGACCGTCCAGGTCGATGTCGCCGACGGCAGAACAGCCTCAGCCGCAGGCATCCCGGGTCTGGCTGTCGGACTGTCGAGGGACGGCCAGGCCGACGAACGGTCGGTGCGGGTCGCGATCGACACCAGCAAGCTCGGCTCCCGGTTCGGTGCGGGCTGGGCCGAGCGCGCACAGATGGTCGCGCTGCCGGCCTGCTCCTTGACGAGTCCTGAGGTGAAGGGCTGTCTGGACCGCACCCCGGTCGTCTCACACTACGACCCGGCGACCAAGAAGCTGGAAGCCGACGTCACCCTGCCCGGCTCGGATTCAACTCCCCGGACGAGTATCCAGTCCCTGTCGGCCGCAGTACCTGCTGCGGCAGGCGCCTCAGGTGGGGCCATGGTCCTTGCTGCGGTTACCGGGTCCTCCGGCGGCGGCGGCACCTACGCCGCAACGCCACTCAATCCGTCCCAGGCGTGGGAGGCCGGAAGCCCTTCAGGGGCGTTCGACTACTCCTACCCCATTCAGGCGCCACCTGCTCTCGGCGGGGCGGCACCGCAGGTCGCGCTCTCCTATGACTCGTCGTCGGTCGACGGCAAGACGTCCTCGACCAACGCGCAGGCGTCGTGGATCGGCGACGGCTGGGACTACAGCGCGGGCTTCGTCGAGCGCTCCTACAAGCCGTGCTCGAAGGCGGGTATCGCCGGTTCAGGCGACCTGTGCTGGGGTGGCGCGAACGCCGCGATCTCGCTGGGCGGCCATTCCGGCGAGCTGGTCCCCGACGACGCGTCCTGCCAGGCAAACGCTCCCGGCAGCACCGAGCAGTCGAACTGCACCTGGCGGCTGAAGGGCGACGACGGCACGAAAATCCAGTTCCTGACCGGTGCCACGAACGGCACCTGGAACGGCTCCTACATCAAGGTCACCGACACCGACGGCACGGTCTACTACTTCGGCCTGAACCACCTGCCGAAGGCCGACGGCAGCCCGAGCACGGTCGGCCCGGACAGCGGCTCCGCGTGGACCGTCCCGGTATACTCGCCGAACGCCGGCGACCCCTGCTACGACGCCGCCAAGGGCCAGGCGTCCTGGTGCCAGAGCGCGTGGCGGTGGAACCTCGACTACGTCGTCGACCCGCACGGCAACCTCACCACCTACAGCTACACCCCCGAGGCCAACTGGTACGCCATGGGCGGCGGCCAGAACCACGGCACCGGCGAGCAGCACTCCTACACCCGCGGCGGCGTCCTCAAGACCATCGCCTACGGCCAGCTCCTGTCCGACCAGATCACCGCGAACGGCACCTGGAACAGCGCGGCCCTGATCGACTTCACCTCCGGCGAGCGCTGCGTCACCTCCACCGCCGCCTGCGACCCCGCCCAGCGCACCGCCGCCCACGCCGGCGACTGGCCCGACGTCCCCCTCGACCAGAACTGCGCCCAGAGCGGCACCTGCACCAACTACGGGCCCACCTTCTGGACCACCAAGTGGCTGACCGCCGTCACCACCCGCGTCCGCTCGGGCGGCGTGTGGCAGGACGTCGACCTGTACGAGCTCGGCCACCGGTTCGTCAACGTGCAGAACACCACCGAGAACTCCCAGGTCCCCTGGCTCGGCTCGATCACGCACACCGGCAAGGACACCCAGGCCTCGGCCACCCCAGTCGCCCTGCCGCCGATGACGTTCACCGAGATGCTCCTGCCGAACCGCGTCGACGGCACCAACCTCGTGCCCTCCCGCCCCGCCTACAACCGGCCGCGCATCCAGCTCATCACCACCGAGACCGGCGCCACCATCGGCGTCGACTACAAGAGCGCCGACTGCTCCCGCGACCGAGCCGACATGCCGGCCTCCGCCGACACCGACACCCGGTCCTGCTACAACGTCAAGTGGCACCCCACCACGGAGCAGCCGAACGCCGACCCGATCGACGACTGGTTTCAGCGCTACCCCGTAGCCACCGTCACGGTCAACCCGAACACGCCGGGCGCGGTGCCTGTGACCACCGCCTACACCTACGGTAAGGCTGCCTGGCACCGTAACGACTCTCCCTTCACGGACATCAAGGACCGTACCTGGGACGTGTTCCGCGGTTACGCGGCCGTCACCGCGGTGGCCGGAAGCGGACAGGACGGCCCCAAGGCCCAGACCACATCAACGTTCCACCAGGGCATGGACGGCGACGCCACCGCGTCCGGCACCCGCAGCGTCCAGATCTCCGGCCCCAACAGCGGCACGGTCACGGACTCCGACTGGCTCTCTGGCCAGACCCTGGAAACCGACACCTACACCCAGGCCGGCGGCTCCATCACCGCCTATAGCGTTACAACCGGCACAGGCGCGACTGTCACCGCCACCCACAACCGGCCGGGCCTGCCGGCCCTGGTCGCGCGCTACGGCGCCTCCAGCACGACTGCGGTCAGCAAGGCTCTCAAGGCCGACGGCACCAGCTGGCAGACCAACACGAAGACAACCACCCGTGACGCCTTGCATGGCAACCGTGCCGTGACCGAGCTGGACGCCGCCGACGGCCTCCCGGACGTCTGCGTTCGCACAAGCTACGCCACCGCCACAGATCCGCAGCTCAGTTCGCTGTCCTCCGAGACTGTCAGCGTCAGCGGACCGGGTGCCTGTACCGCCACCCCCACCACGGACAACCTCGTCTCCTGGTCAAGGCAGTACTACGACAACCTCGCGCTTGGCCAGGCCGGCACCAAGGCCGAACCGACCAGCAGCGAAAGCATCGACCACTTCGAAGGCACCACGGCGAAGTTCGCCCCTGAGGTCCGCCAGACGTACGACGCATACGGACGCCTGCTGACGGCGACCAGCCCCAACACCACCGACAACGCCCACTCGAGCGGCGCCACGGTCACCTCCAGCTACTCCGCGGCTGGTGCCGGAGAGCTTCCCAACCAGGTCACTGTCACCTCTCCGGCACCCGTCGGCGCGAGCGACGTGGCCACGGGCCGTACCGTGACAACTCTCCTGGACAACGCCCGAGAGCTGCCCAAGTCCGTCACTGACGCCAACGGACGGACCACCACCGAGACCCACGACGCTCTCGGCCGTATGACCGGCGTATGGCTCCCGGGACGCGACACTGGAAAACCCGCCAACAAGGCGTTCGCCTACTCCATCCCCGGCATCGTCAACAACGCCGCTGTCCCGCCCACCACCACCACCACGTCCCTCGTCGGCGTCCCCGATGCAGGTGGCAACTATGCCACCCTGCAGGCGGTCCAGATCATGGACGGCCTCGGCCGGACCATCCAGACCCAGTCCGCACCCGCGACCTCGGCCTACCAGCCCGGCCGGATCATCACTGATACCGCCTACGACTCCCAGGGCCGCGTCACCAGGAGCAACGACTCGTGGTTCAACAACGCCGCAGGCCCCGGCACTACTCTCTTCCAGACCACGACCAATCAGGTTCCTGCCCAGACGCACATCGTCTATGACGGCCTCGGCCGCTCGGTGGCCACCGAGTTCGTCGCCTACGGTGTGGTGCAAACCACTATGACCACGGCCTACCCCGGCGCGGACCGAACCGACATATCCCCGCCTGCAGGGTCCACGCCGGCCAGCACCGTCACTGACGCCCGCGGCCGCACCACGCAGCTGTGGCAGTACAAGACGGCCACCGCCACGGGCAGGTCTGCCGACGCCGACATCACCAGCTACGCCTACACCCCGTCAGGGCAGGCTGCCTCGCGGACCGACGCGGCTGGCAACACCTGGACCTACGGCTACGACCTGCGCGGCCGCCAGACCACAGCCACCGACCCCGACACCGGAACCAGCACTACCAGCTACGACACCGCCGGACGGCCGGTCACCACCACCGACGCCCGCGGACAGAGCATCACCCGCACCTACGACCTGCTCGGCCGCATCGCCGCCACCTACACCGGAACTGCGGTCGACCCGGCCAAGCAGCTGACCGCAGCAACCTACGACACCGTCGTCAAGGGCCAGCCTTCCAGCTCAACGCGTTACGTCGGCGGGTCGGCCGGTTCCGCTTACACCGACGCGGTCCTCGCCTACGACGCCTCCTACCACCCGACCAAGACCACCGTCACAATCCCCGGCTCGGAGATCGGCGCCTCATCACCGTTCACCTACACCTACCAGGCCGTCTACGACCAGAACACCGGCCTACTCACCAAGGACAGCCGCTCTGCCCTCGGCGACATCGCCTCCGAGATCGTCACCTATAGCTACGAGAAGTACGGAACCCTCCAGGGCTTCAGTGCCCTCGGAGGCTCGACCTACTCCCTGTCGAACGACTACGACGCCTTCGGCCGTCCGATCCGCTCCACCGTCAACCCGTGGGGCACCCAGATCGTCGTCACCAACACCTACGACGACTCCACCGGCCTCCAGCTCTCCCAGTACGTCGACAAGCAGACCGCCTCAACCGGCACCGTCCAGCAGACCACCTACGTCTACGACCCATCCGGACACATAACCGCAATCCGCGACATCCCCGACAACACTCCCGCCAACACCGACCTCCAGTGCTTCGGCTACGACTACCTCGGCCGCCTCACCGACACCTGGAGCGACACCGGCACCCTGACCCTCGCCGCCCAACCCACCGTCAGCAACCGCGGCGCCTGCACCAACACCAGCCCCACCAGCGGCGCCCAGGCCCCGAAGAAGACCACCGTCGGCGGCCCCGCCCCCTACTGGCAGACCTACACCTACGATCTCACCGGCAACCGCACGTCCCTCGTCCAGCACGACACCGGCGGCGACACCACCAAGGACACCACCACCACCCAGACCTTCCCCATAGCCGGTAGCAAGAACACCCCCACCAACGCCCCCAACACCGGCGGCGGCACCGGCGGCCCCC
>NZ_JAIZ01000067.1 GCF_000710465.2 Kitasatospora sp. MBT63
GGCCGCCTCGGCGGCGGCCTGCGCGGCGGCGGCCCGGGCTGAGACCACCGCCAGGACGGTGGCCAGCTCCTCGGGGGTCGGCTGCCCGTGCAGCACTTGGATCGGGGGCATGGATCCATCCTCTCCCTTCGGGGCCTACAGCGGAATGTTGCCGTGCTTCTTGGGCGGCAGGGTCTCGCGCTTGCCGCGCAGCGCCCGCAGGCCGCGGACGATGTGCCGGCGGGTCTCGCTGGGCGCGATCACCGCGTCCACGTAGCCGCGCTCGGCGGCCAGGTACGGGTTGAGCAGGGTGTCCTCGTACGAGGCCAGCAGCTCGGCCCGCTTGGCCTCGGCGTCCTCGGCGGCGGCGATCTCGCGCCGGTGCAGGATGTTGACCGCGCCCTGGGCGCCCATCACCGCGATCTGCGCGGTCGGCCAGGCCAGGTTGAGGTCGGCGCCCAGGTGCTTGGAGCCCATCACGTCGTAGGCGCCGCCGAAGGCCTTGCGGGTGATCACGGTGATCAGCGGCACGGTGGCCTCGGCGTAGGCGTAGATCAGCTTGGCGCCGCGGCGGATGATGCCGTCCCACTCCTGGCCGGTGCCGGGCAGGAAGCCGGGCACGTCGACGAAGGTCAGCACCGGGATGTTGAAGGCGTCACAGGTGCGCACGAAGCGGGCGGCCTTCTCGCTGGCCGCGATGTCCAGGCAGCCGGCCAGGTTCATCGGCTGGTTGCCGACGATGCCGACCGGGTGGCCCTCGACCCGGCCGAAGCCGGTCAGGATGTTGCCCGCGTACAGCCCCTGGACCTCCAGGAACTCGCCGTCGTCGAGGATGTGCTCGATCACGGTGTGCATGTCGTACGGCTGGTTGGCCGAGTCCGGAACCAGGGTGTCGAGCGCCAGGTCCTCGTCGGTGAGCGAGAGGTCGGCCTGCTCGGGGACGACCGGCGGGTCGGAGAGGTTGTTGGAGGGCAGGTACGACAGCAGGTTCTTGACGTACTCGATCGCCTCCTTCTCGTCCGCGGCCAGGTAGTGGGCGTTGCCGGACTTGGTGTTGTGGGTGCGGGCGCCGCCCAGCTCCTCCATGCCGACGTCCTCGCCGGTGACCGTCTTGATCACGTCGGGGCCGGTGATGAACATGTGCGAGGTCTGGTCGGCCATCACCACGAAGTCGGTGACGGCGGGGGAGTAGACCGCGCCGCCCGCGCAGGGGCCCATGATCAGCGAGATCTGCGGGATCACCCCGGAGGCGTGCACGTTGCGGCGGAAGATCTCGCCGTACAGGCCGAGCGAGACCACGCCCTCCTGGATCCGGGCGCCGCCGGAGTCGTTGATGCCGATCATCGGGCAGCCGGTCTTCAGCGCGAAGTCCATCACCTTGACGATCTTCTCGCCGAACACCTCGCCGAGCGAACCGCCGAAGACCGTGAAGTCCTGGGCGAACACGGCCACCTGGCGGCCGTCGACGGTGCCGTAACCGGTCACCACGCCGTCGCCGTACGGGCGGGTCTTCTCCTGCCCGAAATTGGTCGAGCGGTGCCGGGCGAACTCGTCGAACTCCACGAAGGAGTCCTCGTCGAGCAGCTCGGTCACCCGCTCACGGGCCGTCAGCTTGCCCTTGGCGTGCTGCTTCTCGACGGCGGCGGCGGAACCTGAGTGCACCGCCTCGTCGAGCCGGCGCCGCAGGTCGGCCAGCTTTCCGGCGGTGGTGTGCGGGTCGTACGGGGCCTCGGTCATCCGGTGGCTCTCCCTGGTCCATGGGCCGCGGCCTGACGCAGGGGTGGGATTCCGGGCAGGGCGGCGCTGCGAACTACCGCCTAGTAGCGTAGCCAGCGCCGGGCCGTTCCGGTTATGGCAGGCGACACAGTGTGTCCGGGCGCGTTCTGCGCGATGATGGGGCGGCTTACGGCCGGTGCCGGGAGGCCCGGGGCCGTCACGGTGAAGCCGCTCGCGTCGCGGCCGGCCGGCTGACGCTCCGTCGGTACGCTGGCTCGGTGACCGAGCCCACCGAGCCCACCCCTCCCCGCCGCAGCGGTCTGCGTGGCTTCGGCCACGACGGCCCCTCCCCCTGGACCGACCTCGACCGGCCGCCGCTGGACGCCACCGTGCTGCGCCGGGACCTGGTCCTGCCGGGCGCGCTGTGGACCGCCCTGGACGTCGTCGCCGACACCGGGTCGACCAACACCGACCTGGCCGCCCGGGCCAAGGAGGGTGCACCCGAGGGGGCCGTCCTGCTCGCCGAGGAGCAGACCGCCGGCCGCGGCCGCCTGGACCGCCGGTGGAGCGCCCCGGCCCGCTCCGGCCTCTTCCTGTCGCTGCTGCTGCGCCCCGCCGGCGTCCCCGTCGAGCGCTACGGCTGGCTGCCGATCCTGACCGGGGTGGCCGCCGCCTCGGTGCTGGAGCGGGTCGCCGAGGTCGAGACCGGCCTGAAGTGGCCCAACGACCTGCTGGTGACCGTGGACGGCGCCGAGCGCAAGGTCGGCGGCATCCTCACCGAGCTCGCCGACGGCGCCGTGGTGGTCGGCCTCGGGATCAACGTCTCGCTGCGCGCCGACGAACTGCCGGTGCCCGCCGCGACCTCGCTGGCGCTGGCCGGCGCCGCCGTCACCGACCGGCAGACCCTGCTGCGCGCCCTGCTGCGCGAGTTCGCCGACCTGTACGGGGAGTGGACCCGGGCGGCCGGTGACCCGCACGCCAGCGGCCTGCTGCCCGCCTACACCGCCCGCTGCACCAGCCTGGGCCGCCCGGTCCGGGTCCAGCTGCCGGGCGGGCGCGAACTGCACGGCGAGGCGGTCGCGGTGGACGCCGACGGCCGCCTGGTGGTCCGCACCGCCGGCGGCGAACGCCACCCGGTGGCGGCCGGCGACGTGGTGCACGTCCGCCCGGAACCGTCCTGACCGGCGCTCCCGCCGTCCGGCGCGGGCCCGGTCCGGGCCCGCGCCGGGGCACCCCCGCACAGCTCAGGAGACATGTCCTGCATTTCCGTGCGAACATTCCACCTGGCAGCGGTGTGAGGCGCGCCACTACCCGCGCGGGGGTCGTGCGCCACGGGACAGGCAGGACATGAGGCAAGTGCGGCGACCGCACGGGGACGGATCGGTGGCAGACGAGAGCGGCGGCGACGGGCGGGACGACGACGACCAGACGGTCGCACTCGACCTGGAGCGGCTGATCCTGGACGCGCCCCGCCGGTACACCCCGTACCAGGCGGCCCGCGCCGCCGACGTGCCGATGGAGCTGGCCACCCGCTTCTGGCGGGCGATGGGCTTCCCCGACATCGGGCAGTCCCGGGCGCTCACCGACAACGACGTGATCGCGCTGCGCCGGCTGGCCGGCCTGGTCGAGTCCGGGCTGCTGAGCGAGCCGATGGCGATCCAGGTGGCCCGCTCCACCGGCCAGACCACGGCCCGGCTGGCCGGCTGGCAGATGGACACCTTCCTGGAGAACCTCACCCAGGCCGTCGAACCCGGGATGACCCGCGCCGACGTCGCCTACCCGCTGGTCGAACTGCTGCTCCCGGAGCTGGAGCAGTTCCTGGTGTACGTCTGGCGCCGGCAGCTGGCCGCCGTCACCGGCCGGGTGGTGCAGGCCGCCGAGGACACCGAGATCACCAGCGGCCGGCTGGCCGTGGGCTTCGCCGACCTGGTCGGCTTCACCCGGCTGTCGCGCCGGCTGGAGGAGGAGGAGCTCGGCGAGCTGGTCGAGACCTTCGAGAACACCTGCTCGGACCTGATCGCCGGTCAGGGCGGACGCGTCATCAAGACCCTCGGAGACGAGATCCTGTACGTCTCCGAGGACCCGGCCACCGCCGCCGAGATCGCGCTCGGCCTGGTCGAGACGCTGGCCAAGGAGGACACCATGCCCGCGCTGCGGGTCGGGATGGCCTTCGGCACCGTCACCTCCCGGATGGGCGACGTCTTCGGCACCACCGTCAACCTGGCCAGCCGGCTCACCTCGATCGCCCCCCGCGACGCGGTGCTGGTCGACGGCGAGCTGGCGGCCGCGCTGGAACTGACCGGTGCGGCGTCCGCCCCGCCGTCCTCCGACGACGGCCCCGCGCAGGCGCCGGCCGGTGAGCACCGCTTCCACCTGCAGCCGATGTGGCGGCGCCCGGTCCGCGGGCTCGGCCTGGTCGAGCCGTGGGTGCTGTCCCGGCCCGGCCGGCTCGGCTGACCCGCGCCGCACCCCGCCGGTACGCCGCCTTGCCCGCCGTACTCGCCGTACCCGCGTCGACCTTGACAAATCGGGCATAGCGCCCCTCGGCCGCCATAGTCTTGGTCCAGGATCCCGGCCCGGGTGTGGCCGGACGGGTCCGCGGCGAGGGATGAGGCGATCCGTGAGTGGTGAGGCGACGATGACCGATGGCTGCGGCGCCGCGGCCCCCACCGACCTCCGGTTGCAGGCGGTGGTGGCACTGGCGCAGGACATGGCTGGCGCGCTGACCCCGCTGGAGGCCGTCCGGGCCGCCGCCGTCCGGGCCACCGACGCACTGTCCGCCACGATGGCCGCCGTCTCGGTCTGGGACCGCGAGTCGGGCCGGCTGCGGGTGCTGGTCAACCACGGCGAGCTGGCCGCCGGCGAGGAGGAACTGCCCGCGGACGAGTCGTACCCGGTCGCCGACTTCCCGGAGATCGTCAGCTACCTGGAGGAGCACTGGACCACCGGGCGGTTGCCGCGCGCCTGGGTGCAGACCTCCGAGGACGAGGCCCCGGACACCGCGTACGCGAGCGCCGGGGTCGGCGCGTTCTGCCAGCAGCGCGCCGCCGGACTGCGCCGCCGGGGCCGGGCCTGCTGCCTGGTCGCGCCGATCGTGCTGCACGGCCGGGCCTGGGGGGAGCTGTACCTGGCCCGGACGGTCGGACTGCCGGTGTTCACCGAGGCCGACACCGACTACGCCACCCTGCTGGCGGCCCAGATCTCGGCCGGGCTGGCGCAGACCGAGCGGGTCGCGGACCTGCGCCGGCTCGCCTTCACCGACGCCCTCACCGGCCTCGCCAACCGCCGCGCGGTGGACGCCCGGCTGGAGAGCGCGCTGAAGGCGCACAACCGGGACAACACCGTGGTCAGCCTGGTGGTCTGCGACGTCAACGGCCTCAAGCGGGTCAACGACGAGCTCGGCCACGAGATGGGCGACCGGCTGCTGGAACGGTTCGCCCAGCAGCTGTCGATGTCCGCCGCCCGGCTGCCGGGCAGCCTGGCGGCCCGGCTCGGCGGCGACGAGTTCTGCCTGCTCGCCGAGGGGCAGAAGGCCGACGACGTGGTGGCCGTCGCCGAGGATCTGTGCACCAGGGCGCTGGAGCTGACCGAGGGTGAGGGGGTGGCCTGCGGGGTCGCCTCCACCGGCGACTCGATCGGCCCGGTGACCACCCCCGACCGGCTGTTCCGGCTCGCCGACGCCGCCCAGTACCGCGCCAAGGCCGCCCGCGCCGCCCACCCGGTGGTGGCCGGCCGCAGCCACGGTCCCGGTCTCGCCCCCGACCCCACCGTGCTGCTGGCCGACGCCGCCGACCCCCACCACCGCGCGGACGGCCGGCGCACCGGCCCGTCCGCCCGGTTCGGCAACCACGACCGCCGCCGCTTCCGCGGCGCCGCGCACAGCGCCGACCCCGGCCAGCTGCTCGCCGCCGTGCTCGCCGCTCTCGACCAGGGCGGCAACCGCCGTACCAGTCACCCCGCCGACACCCTGGCCCGGCTGACCACCGTCGCCGAGACCGCCGCCCGGCTGCTGAACGCGGTCGGCTGGTGGATCTCGTACGTGCCGCCCGGCTCCCAGCTGATGCGCACCGCGCAGCACGCCGTCTACCGGATGACCAGCGGCCCGAGCGGCAACAAGGCGCAGACCCAGCGGGCCCAGATCGAGGCCCCGGACGCCGTCTTCGACCTCGGGCACTACCCGACCACCCGGCAGGCGGTGCGCGGCGGCTCGTTCGCGCTGCGGGTCGGCGCGGCGGGCAACGACCCGGCCGAGGAGGCGGTGCTGGTGGTCAGCGGCTACCGGGGGATGGTCGCGGCCGGCGGCGCCAACCCGGCGGGGGGCTGGCTGGTCGAGCTGTTCGCGGACGACTCCACCCTGCCGCTCGGCCAGATCGCCTCGGCGCTGCGCGCCCTGGTCGCGGTCGCCCTCTCCGGCCCCGCCTCCCCGCCCCCGGCCTGACCGGCCCGGCGTCCGGCCGTCCTGCCGTCCCGCCTCGGGCCGCCGCCAGATAGTAGCCATGTACTTAATAGCCATCTACTGTATCTCTCATGAGTGAGACACTCGAGGGTCCGACCCCCGGCTTCCTGGTCTGGCGGCTGTCGACGAAGTGGCGGGTGGCGGTCGACCGGACCGTCGCCCCGCTGGGGCTGACGCACGCGCAGTACTCGCTGCTGTCCTCGCTGTACGGCATGGAGCGCTCCGGCGAGCGCCCCAGCCAGCGCCGGCTGGCCGACCACACCGGGCTCGAACCGCTGTACGTCTCCAAGCTGGCCCGCGCCCTGGAGTCCTCGGGGCTGATCGAGCGCGCCGCGGATCCGGACGACAGCCGCGCCGTGCGGCTGTCGCTGACCGGGCCCGGCCGGGAGGCGGCCGCTCGGGCGATCACCGAGGTCCACCGGCTGCTGGACCGGCTGCTGGCACCGCTCGGCGGCCGCGACAGCGCCCGCACCGCGGCGCTGGTCGGCGAGCTGACCACGCTGCTCGACGCACCACTCGACGCACCACCCGATCCACCGATCGAGGAGTAACCATGTCCGTGCCCACCCTGAACGGCCAGGTCATCGGCCGTGCGCACTACGCCACCCGCGCCCTGCTGGAGCGCCTGCTGGCCCCCAGCGGCACCACCTTCCAGCAGTCGCTGGCCCTGAACGCCGTGGCCGACGAAGGCGGCACCGCCGACCGCGAGCAGGTGCTGGCGCGGCTGACCGCCGGCCTGAAGACCGACCGGGCGGCGGCGCTGTCCGTCCTCGCCGAGCTCACCGACGCCGGTCTGCTGGCGCCTTCCCCCGACGCGGCCGACGGCGTCGCACTCACCCCGGCGGGCCGCGGGCGCCAGGCCGGCATCCGCGCCGACGTCGCCGATCTCACCGCCCGGCTGTACGGCGGCCTGCCGCCCGAGGACCTGGCCGCCGCGGCCCGGGTCCTGACCGCCCTGACCGCCCGCGCCGACGCCGAACTGGCGGGGTGACAGCACGCTGTTACAGCGTCACGGCCAGCGTCACAGCTGGGGTACGGCCGGGCCCTGACCCCTGTCGCGGCCCGGGCCGGGCGTGCCACAGTGGGCCGTCGCAGGCCACCGGGGCGGGCGGGAAATGAGGTTCGGGCTGATGAGGACACGTCTGGCAGGGGCGCTGCTCGCCCTGGCCCTCGCCGTCGGCGGCAGCGCGCTGACCGCCGGCGCGGCGCAGGCCGCGCCCCGTACCGCGGCGGTCTCGGCCGCCCAGCAGGCACCGGCGGCGGCCGGCGCGCAGTCGCCGTCGTCGTCGCAGGACCGGGCGTCCGGCCAGGCCGGAGCGCAGGCGCAGGCGCAGACCGAGCTGGCCGGCTCGAAGACCAAGAGCAAGAGCAAGAAGAAGAAGAGCAAGGGCGGCCTGATCGGCCTGCTGGTCGCGGTGGCCTTCGTGATCCTGGTGGTCTGCGTGGTGGTCTGGCTGATCCGCCGCCGGATCCGCCGCTCCTGAACCGGCCCCGCGCGGTCGCGCCCCCGCGGTCCGGACCCGGGTGATCCGGCCTAGCCGATCCGGTCCGCGCGGGTGTAGACGTTGCCGCCCTGTCCGCGCAGGAAGCCGACCAGGGTCAGGCCGAGTTCCTCGGCCAGGTCCACCGCCAGCGAGGACGGTGCCGAGACGGCGGCCAGCAGCGGGATCCCCGCCAGCGCCGCCTTCTGGGTCAGTTCGAACGAGGCCCGGCCGCTGACCAGCAGCAGATGCCCGGTCAGCGGCAGCCTCCCCTCGCGCAGCGCCCAGCCGATCACCTTGTCGACCGCGTTGTGCCGGCCGACGTCCTCCCGCGCGCACAGCAGCCCGCCCTCGGCGTCGAACAGCCCGGCGGCGTGCAGGCCGCCGGTCGACTCGAAGGTCCGCTGGGCCGCGCGCAGCCGGTCCGGCAGCTCGTACAGCAGCTGCGCGGGCACCGTCAGCGGGTCCTTCTCCACCGGCCAGTGGCTGTGGGTGCGGACCGCCTCCACGGTGTCCCGGCCGCACAGGCCGCAGGCGCTGGTGGTGAGCAGGTTGCGGTGCGCGGACAGTGGCAGCCGGCCCGCGCCGCGCAGCGTCGCGTCGACCACGTTGTAGGTGTTGGCGCCGTCCGCGTCCGTCCCGGCGCAGTAGCGCAGTGCCGCCAGCTGCTCGCCGCCGTGCACCAGGCCCTCGCCGACCAGGAAGCCCGCGACCAGGTCGAAGTCGTGGCCGGGGGTGCGCATGGTCACCGTGAGCGGCTCGCCGCCCAGCCGGATCTCCAGCGGCTCCTCCGCCGCCAGCGCGTCCGGCCGCGCGGATCTCTCCGAGCCGCGCAGCCGTACCACCCGCCGCCGTACCGTCGCCCGCGCCATCGATCCTGCCTCCGCTCGCTGCCTCGCCCCAGCTTGCGGCACGCCGGGCCCGCACGGAAATCCTCCGCGGGCCGCCGCCCGGCGGTGGGGCCGGGAGCGCGGCGGTGACGCGGGTCACCCCGGTCGGCGAACCGGCTGCGCGTCAGCGGTTGTCATATCCTCATTCACCTGATGTCATTGTGCATATGGATATGCACAGTGCTGTGGCCGTCGATGCCCCCGTGATCCAGGTCGGCAAGGCCGACGTCAGCGCCGAGGACGTGCTCGCCGTCGCGCGCGGCAACGCCCGGGTCGAGATCGGCCCGGACGCGCAGGCCGAGATGGCCGCCGCCCGCGCCACGATCGAGGCCCTCGCCGCCGAACCGCGCCCGGTCTACGGCGTCTCGACCGGTTTCGGCGCGCTCGCCGTCCGCCACATCAGCCCCGAGCTGCGCGCCCAGCTGCAGCGCTCGCTGGTCCGCTCGCACGCCGCCGGCATGGGCCCGGCCGTCGAGCGCGAGGTGGTCCGCGCGCTGATGTTCCTGCGGATGAAGACCCTCGCCTCCGGCCGTACCGGGGTGCGCCCGCTGGTCGCGGAGACGATGGCCGCCATCCTGAACGCCGGCATCACCCCCGTGGTCCGCGAGTTCGGCTCGCTGGGCTGCTCCGGCGACCTCGCGCCGCTCTCGCACTGCGCGCTGGTGCTGATGGGCGAGGGCGTCGCGTACGGCCCCGACGGCGTCGAGCGCCCGGCCGGCGAGCTGCTCGCCGAGGCCGGCATCGAGCCGGTCGAGCTGCTGGAGAAGGAGGGCCTGGCCCTCATCAACGGCACCGACGGCATGCTCGGCATGCTGGTGATGGCGATCGCCGACCTCTCCCGGCTGTTCACCACCGCCGACATCACCGCCGCGATGAGCCTGGAGGCGCTGCTCGGCACCGACAAGGTGCTCGCCCCCGAGCTGCACTCCTCCATCCGCCCGCACCCGGGCCAGGCGCTCAGCGCCGCCAACATGCTCGCCGTGCTCAGCGGCTCCGGCCTGACCGGCCACCACCAGGACGACGCCCCGCGGGTCCAGGACGCCTACTCGATCCGCTGCGCCCCGCAGGTGGCCGGCGCCGGCCGGGACACCCTCGCGCACGCCGCGCTGGTCGCCTCCCGCGAGCTGGCGGCCTCGGTCGACAACCCGGTGGTGCTGCCCGACGGCCGGGTCGAGTCCAACGGCAACTTCCACGGCGCCCCGGTCGCGTACGTGCTGGACTTCCTCGCCATCGCCACCGCCGACCTGGCCTCGATCTCCGAGCGCCGCACCGACCGGCTGCTCGACAAGGCCCGCTCGCACGGCCTGCCCGCGTTCCTCGCCGACGACCCGGGCGTGGACTCCGGTCTGATGATCGCCCAGTACACCCAGGCCGCCCTGGTCAGCGAGAACAAGCGGCTCGCCGTCCCGGCCTCGGTGGACTCGATCCCGTCCTCCGCCATGCAGGAGGACCACGTCTCGATGGGCTGGTCGGCCGCGCGCAAGCTGCGCCTTGCGGTGGAGAACCTCGCCCGGGTGCTCGCCGTCGAGCTGCTCGCCTCGGCCCGCGCCCTGGAGATCCGCGCGGACGGCGGCAGCGGCCCGATCGCGCCCGCCACCGCCGCGGCCATCGCCGCGGCCCGCGAGGCCGGCGTGCAGGGTCCCGGCCGGGACCGCTTCCTGTCGCCGGACCTGGAGGCCGCGCACGCCCTGGTCGCCTCCGGCGGCCTGGTCGAGGCGGTCGAGCGGGTCACCGGTCCGCTGGCCTGACCTGCCGCCGGTGCCCGGGGCGGGCGGCCGTCAGGCCCACTCGCTCCGGGTGCCGCGGGACAGCTCGCGCTCCCGGCGGCGGTCCCCGAGGGCGGCGGAGAGGTTGACCCCGACGATCCCGGCCCAGCAGACGATCAGACCGGTGACCCCGGCGTTCTCGGTGGCGATGGCGGTCAGCGGGATGCCCAGCACCAGCGAGGCGCCGCCCAGCGTGAACCGGCCGCCGCGCCCGCGGTCCCGGCCCCGGGCCGGGGCCCGGGCGTCGAGCTGCTCGGCGGCCCGCTGCTCGACCCGGGCGTCGAGGCGGGCGTCGAGCCGGGCGAGGAAGGAGTCGACGATCTCCGACTCGTACTCCTTGCCCAGTTCCTTGCGGGTCTGCACGGCGGCGTCGAGGTCGCGGCGCAGGTCGTCCTGGCGAGAGTCCATGAGGGCCATGGTGACGGCCCGGACGGGCGGTCAGCCACCGCGGTACCGGGAATTCGGGGATCTTCAGGGAGAAATCAGGGTCACCCCCGAGAATCGGCCCGTCCCGGATCCCGAAACACCATTGCCCACCTGGCGGGACTGCGCCACAGTCGTCCCAGCCGCCGCAGCCAGCGGCGTCAGCCGAACCCGAGCTCGGAGGTACCGCAGATGACCGCCCCGGAGGAGAACGGCGCCGTGGGCCCGTCCGCCCGCCTGCTGCAGCTCTTCGAGGGCCACCGGCTGACGCCGACGCAGCGCCGGATCGCCCACTCGCTGGTCCGGCACGCCACCGAGGCGCCGTTCCTGTCCAGCGTCGAGGTCGCCGAGCTGGCCGGAGTCAGCCAGCCCTCCGTCACCCGGTTCGCGGTCGCCCTCGGCTACGACGGCTACCCGGCGCTGCGCAAGCAGCTGCGCGAACTCGGCGGCGGCGAGCCGGCCGCCCCCGAGACCCCCGCCGACGCGGTGCGCAACGAACACCAGCAGGCCGTCCTGGCCGAGATCGAGCACCTGCGGCACCTGGCCGCACTGCTCGCCGACCCCGAGCCGATCGTCCGGGCCGCCCGGCTGCTCGCCGCCTCCCGGCCGCTGCCGGTGCTCGGCCTGCGGGCGGCCTCCGCCCAGGCCCGCGGCTTCGCGTACTTCGCCGCCAAGGTCCACCCCGACGTCCGGCTGCTGGACGAGGGCGGCTCGATGCTCGCCGACCGGATCGAACAGGCCGCCTTCGCCGGGGCCTCGGCGCTGCTCTGCTTCGCGCTGCCGCGCTACCCGCGGGAACTGATGGACGCCCTGGCGGTGGCCCGGGCCTGCGGGCTGACCGTGCTGACCGTCGCCGACAGCGCCTTCGCCCCGGTCGCCAAGCTCTCCGACCTGATGCTCCCGGCCGCGGTCGGCACCGGCCTGGTCTTCGACACCGCCTGTGCGCCGATGATGCTCGGCCGGGTGCTGCTGCAGACCATGTGCGACGAGATGCCCGGCGCGGAGGCCCGGCTGGAGGCGATCGAGCAGTCCGCCGCGGCCCGCGGCCTGTTCTTGGAGTAGCCGGGGCCTGGAGTGGCCGGGCCCCGAGCGGCCGGGGGCAGCCCCGAGGGCACAGCTTGGCCTCGGCCGGTTGCCCACCGGCCGTCAGCGGGCAGACCCTCCACAGGCCCTGGCGCCAGGGCCGGACGGGGGAGTCAGCCATGGGCCCGATCCACCAGATGAGACTGACCGGCCGACTCGCCTCGGGGGCCGACGAATGGTCCTGCCCGACCTGCGGCCGGCGGATCTCGCTGCGGCAGCCGCCCGAACCCGACCTGGTCGTCCTGGAGCCGGGCGACGAGAGCGCCGTCCACGTCGGGGTGATCGATCCGGACGCGGCGGCCGGAGCGGCGGAGAAGTACGGCATCGGCCCGATCCGCGAGATCCCGCGCGCCCCACGCCCGGCCGACCCGGCGGCGCCCCCGGCCCGCCCCGACCCGGTGGGTGCCGAGGACCGCCGCTGGCTTGCCGAGATCGGCATCGACTGGGACGGCGACGCCGCGGCCTGACCCCGGGACGCGCCCTCAGCCGCGTCCCGCGTACCGCGGAGGCCCGTCCGCCCCCAGCACGGGCAGCGGCACGGGCAGCGGCACCGCCATGCCGTAGCGCCCGTCGAGCACGCCCCTGTGCGCTGCTCGATGCCTGCGTCCGCCTCCCGGAGTCTGCCGGGCCGGGCGGATTGGTGGGCCGGGGCTCTGGCCGATGGCCGATTGATTGGATATATTCAGAGAACCAAATCATGAATGAATCCATCCGCAGGGAGGCCGGCAGCATGGTGCAGCAGCAGACGGGCAGTGGTCCGCGTGAGGTCCGCGCGGCGCGCGGGACGAACCTGACCACGCAGGGGTGGCAGCAGGAGGCCGCCCTGCGGATGCTCATGAACAACCTCGACCCCGAGGTCGCGGAGCACCCGTCCAAGCTGGTGGTCTACGGAGGCACCGGCAAGGCGGCCCGCGACTGGCGCTCGTACGACGCCATGGTCCGCACCCTGCAGACCCTCAAGCAGGACGAGACCATGCTGGTCCAGTCCGGCCGTCCGGTCGGTGTGATGCAGACCCACGAGTGGGCGCCGCGTGTCCTGATCGCCAACTCCAACCTGGTCGGCGACTGGGCCAACTGGGAGGAGTTCCGCCGGCTGGAGAGCCTCGGGCTCACCATGTACGGCCAGATGACCGCCGGTTCGTGGATCTACATCGGCACCCAGGGCATCCTCCAGGGCACCTACGAGACCTTCGGCGCCGTCGCGGCCAAGAAGTTCGACAACACCCTCGAGGGCACCATCACCCTGACCGCCGGTCTCGGCGGCATGGGCGGCGCCCAGCCGCTCGCCGTCACCATGAACGGCGGCGTGGCGATCTGCATCGACTGCGACCCGTCCCGGATCTCCCGCCGGATCGAGCACCGCTACCTGGACGTCGAGGCCAAGAACCTGGACCACGCGCTGCAGCTCGCCGTGGAGGCCCGTGACAAGAAGCAGCCGCTCTCGATCGGCCTGCTGGGCAACGCCGCCGAGCTGTTCCCGCAGCTGCTCGCGATGGACGCGCCGATCGACATCGTCACCGACCAGACCAGCGCCCACGACCCGCTGAGCTACCTGCCGATCGGCGTCGCCTTCGAGGACATGGCGGACTACGCGGCCGCCAAGCCGGCCGAGTTCACCCAGCGCTCGCGCGAGTCGATGGCCAAGCACGTCGAGGCGATGGTCGGCTTCCAGGACCGCGGCGCCGAGGTCTTCGACTACGGCAACTCGATCCGCGGCGAGGCCCAGCTCGCGGGCTACACCCGGGCGTTCGAGTTCCCCGGCTTCGTCCCGGCGTACATCCGGCCGCTGTTCTGCGAGGGCAAGGGCCCGTTCCGCTGGGCCGCGCTGTCCGGCGACGCGCAGGACATCTACAAGACCGACAAGGCCGTGCTCGACCTCTTCCCGGAGAACGAGTCGCTGCACCGCTGGATCAAGATGGCCCAGGAGAAGGTGCACTTCCAGGGCCTGCCGGCGCGGATCTGCTGGCTCGGCTACGGCGAGCGCGACAAGGCGGGCGAGCGCTTCAACGACATGGTCGCCTCCGGTGAGCTGTCCGCCCCGATCGTGATCGGCCGCGACCACCTGGACTGCGGCTCGGTCGCCTCCCCGTACCGCGAGACCGAGGCCATGCTGGACGGCTCGGACGCGATCGCCGACTGGCCGCTGCTGAACGCCATGGTCAACGTCGCCTCCGGCGCGTCCTGGGTCTCCATCCACCACGGCGGCGGCGTCGGCATCGGCCGCTCGATCCACGCCGGCCAGGTCACCGTCGCCGACGGCACCGCGCTGGCGGGCGAGAAGATCCGCCGGGTGCTCACCAACGACCCGGGCATGGGCGTCATCCGGCACGTCGACGCCGGCTACGACCTGGCGAGCGAGGTCGCGGCCGAGCGCGGGGTCCGCGTCCCCATGAACGAGCTGTGACCGACACCTTCGGCCGGATGTGGGCGGAGCTGCTCCCCGTGGGCCGCTCCGCCTCCTCCGGCGGCTACCGCCGCTTCGCCTGGAACTCCGCCGACGCCGAGTGCCGGTCCTGGTTCGAGGAGCAGGCCCGCGCCCGCGGCCTGGCGTACGAGCTGGACCGCAACGGCAACCAGTGGGCCTGGCTCGGCGACCCGCAGGCCGGCGGTGCGGTCGTCACCGGCTCGCACCTGGACTCCGTCCCGGACGGCGGCGCCTACGACGGCCCGCTCGGGGTGGTCTCCGCCTTCGCCGCGCTCGACGAACTGCGCGAGCGCGGCGCCGAGTTCGACCGTCCGCTGGCGATCGTCAACTTCGGCGACGAGGAGGGCGCCCGGTTCGGCGTGGCCTGCATCGGCTCCCGCCTCACCGCCGGCGTGCTCTCCAAGGAGCAGGCGTACGCGCTGCGCGACGCCGACGGCGTCCGGCTGCCCGACGCCATGGAGCGGGCCGGCTACGACCCGGCCGCGATCGGTGCCGACCAGGAGCGGCTGGCCAGGGTCGGCGCCTACGTCGAACTCCACGTCGAGCAGGGCCGCTACCTGACCGAGGAGCACCCGGTCGGGGTGGCCAGCGCGATCTGGCCGCACGGCCGCTGGCGGTTCGACTTCCACGGCGAGGCCAACCACGCCGGCACCACCCGGATCGAGGACCGCCGCGACCCGATGCTGACCTTCGCCGAGACGGTCCTGGCCGCCCGCACCCGCGCCCAGCTGGCCGGTGCGCTGGCCACCTTCGGCAAGGTCGCGGTCGAGCCGAACGGCACCAACGCCATCGCCTCGCTGATCCGCGGCTGGCTGGACTCCCGGGCCGCGGACGAGCCGACCCTGACCGCCCTGGTCGAGGAGATCCGGCAGGCCGCGTACGAGAGCGGCGAGCGGACCGGCATCAAGGTCGAGCTGACCCGCGAGTCCTACACCCCGGTGGTGGACTTCGACGGTCCGCTGCGCGACCGGCTGGCCGGGCGCCTCGGCGGGGTGCCGGTGCTGCCGACCGGCGCGGGACACGACGCCGGAATCCTCGCATCGGCGATCCCGACCGCCATGCTGTTCGTGCGGAACCCGAGCGGGGTCTCGCACTCGCCGGCCGAGCACGCCGAGGAGCGCGACTGCCTCGCCGGGGTGGCCGCCCTCGCCGACGTACTGGAGGACCTCGCATGTCTGCAGCGGTGACGTACTGGGCCGAGTACGCCTGGCTGCCGCACGCCAACGGACCGGTGGTCGAGCAGCAGGTGCTGATCGCGGTCGGCCCGGGCGGCCGGATCGCCAAGGTCACCCCGGACAGCGGGCCCTGCCCGCCCGGGGCGGTCCGGCTCGGCGGACTGGTGCTGCCCGGCCAGGCCAACGCCCACTCGCACGCCTTCCACCGCGCGCTGCGCGGCACCGTGCAGGTCGGCTCCGGCACCTTCTGGACCTGGCGGGACACCATGTACCGGTTCGCCGGTGCGCTCGACCCGGACAGCTACCTTGAGCTGGCCACCGCCGTGTACGCGGAGATGGCGCTCGCCGGGATCACCGCGGTGGGCGAGTTCCACTACCTCCACCACGGCCCCGGCGGCGGCCGCTACGACGACCCCAACGCGATGGGCGAGGCGCTGATCGAGGCCGCCCTGCGGGCCGGCATCCGGATCACCCTGCTGGACACCTGCTACGTCTCGGCCGGGTTCGGCGCCGAGCCGACCAAGCCGCAGCTGCGGTTCAGCGACGGTGACGCGGACGCCTGGGCGGAGCGCGCCTCGGAGCTCAAGGGCAGCGAGCACGCCCGGATCGGCGCTGCCGTCCACTCGGTGCGCGCCGTCCCGGCCGAGCAGCTGAGCACCGTCGCCCACTGGGCGGCGATGCGCAAGGCCCCGCTGCACGTCCACCTCTCCGAACAGACCGCCGAGAACGACGCCTGCCTGACCGCGCACGGCGTCACCCCGACCCGGCTGCTCGCCGACCACGGGGTGCTCGGCCCGCGGACCTCGGCCGTGCACGCGACCCACCTCAGCGACGAGGACATCCGGCTGCTCGCCGACTCCTCCACCACCATCTGCATGTGCCCCACCACCGAACGGGACCTGGCCGACGGCATCGGCCCGGCCCGCCGGCTGGCGAGCGCGGGCTGTCCGATCAGCCTCGGCAGCGACAGCCACGCGGTCATCGACCCGTTCGAGGAGGCCCGCGCGCTGGAGCTGGACGAGCGGCTGCGCACCCGCACCCGCGGCCACTGGACCGCCAACGCGCTGCTGCGCGCCGGTGCCGAGGACGGCCACGCCTCGCTCGGCTGGCCGGAGGCCGGCCGGATCGAGGCCGGCTCGCTCGCCGACCTCACCGCCGTCGCGCTGGACTCCGTCCGGACCGCCGGCCCGGCGCCCGCGCTGGGCGCCGAGACCGCGGTCTTCGCGGCCTCGGCCGCCGACGTCCGGCACGTCGTGGTCGGCGGCCGGCACATCGTCAAGGACGGCGTGCACCAGCTGGTCACCGACGTCCCGGCCGCCCTGCGCGCGTCGATCGCCGCGCTGCAGTCCTAGGCCTCGCCGGATCCGCGGGTCCTGTCGGACCCGGCCGCGGCCGGCCATAGAATCCGGGGTGCGGGCCCCACCAGGGCTGATCTGGTGGGGCCCGCGCCCCTACCCCTCGAAGGGAAGGGCCCCTTGAGCCTCCTCATCACCGACATCGGCACGCTGGTGACCAACGACCCCGCGCTCGGCAGCGGCCCGCTGGGTGTGGTCCCGGACGCGGCCGTGGTCGTGGAGGGCAGCCGGATCGCCTGGGTCGGCCCGGCCGCCGCCGCGCCCGCCGCGGACGAACGGTTCGACGCCAAGCACCGCGCGATGCTGCCCGGCTTCGTCGACTCGCACGCCCACCTGGTCTTCGCGGGCGACCGGACCGCCGAGTTCAACGCCCGGATGTCCGGCCAGGCCTACACCGCCGGCGGCATCCGCACCACGGTCGCCGCCACCCGGGCCGCCACCGACGCCGAGCTGGACGCCAACCTGGTCCGCTTCCTGCGCGAGGCCCTGCACCAGGGCACCACCACCGTCGAGTGCAAGTCCGGCTACGGGCTGACCGTCGCGGACGAGGCGCGGGCGCTGCGGATCGCCGCCTCGCACACCCCCGAGACCACCTACCTGGGCGCGCACGTGGTCGCCCCCGAGTTCGCCGACGACCCGGCCGGCTACGTCGACCTGGTCACCGGCGAGATGCTGGACGCCTGCGCCCCGCACGCCCGCTGGGTGGACGTCTTCTGCGAGCGCGGCGCCTTCGACGGCGACCAGGCCCGCGCGATCCTCACCGCGGGCGCCGAGCGCGGCCTGATCCCGCGGGTGCACGCCAACCAGCTCTCGTACGGCCCCGGCGTGCAGCTGGCGGTCGAGCTGGGCGCCGCCTCCGCCGACCACTGCACCCACCTGACCGACGAGGACGTGGCCGCGCTGGCCGGCTCCGCGACGGTCGCCACCCTGCTGCCGGGCGCCGAGTTCTCCACCCGCGCCGAGTACCCGAACGCCCGCCGGCTGCTGGACGCGGGCGCCACCGTCGCGCTGTCCACCGACTGCAACCCGGGCTCCAGCTTCACCAGCTCGATGGCGTTCTGCATCGCGGTCGCCGTCCGCGAGATGGGCATGACCCCGGACGAGGCGGTGCACGCCGCCACCGCCGGCGGCGCCCGCGCGCTGCGCCGCACCGACGTCGGCGTCATCACCCCGGGCGCCCGGGCCGACCTGCTGCTGCTGGAGGCACCCTCGCACGTCCACCTGGCCTACCGGCCGGGCGTGCCGCTCACCGCCGCGGTCTGGCGGGCGGGCGCGCGCGAGTTCTGACCGGCGCAGGACACCGCCGAAGGACTCCGCCGTACGACACCGCGTACGACGAAGGGCCGGTACCCGCCGAGGCGGGTACCGGCCCTTCGTCGTGAAGGAGGTGGCGTCAGTGGACGTCGCCCATGAGCTTGACGACCTTCTTGCGGTACATCGCCAGTCCGATGCCGGCGATGATCGCCAGCACGCCCTGGACCGCGAAGTACCAGGTGGAGCCGGTGGCGTCGCCCAGGACCAGCTGGAAGATCGCGGCCACGCAGTCGCCCGCGGTGACGGCGAGGAACCAGACACCCATCATCTGGCTGGCGTACTTGGCCGGGGCCAGCTTGGTGGTGACGGACAGGCCGACCGGGGAGAGCGTGAGCTCACCGACGGTCTGGACCAGGTAGACCATGGCCAGCCAGAGCGGCGTGACCTTGGTGCCGCCGGACGCCGCCGCCATCGCCAGCATCATCACCAGGAAGGACGCGCCGATCATCAGCAGGCCGATCGCGAACTTCATGGTGGTGCTGGGGTTCTTCCCACGGCGGGCGAGGGCCACCCACAGCCAGGCGAAGACCGGGGCCAGCGCCATGATGTAGAGCGGGTTGAGCGACTGGAACCAGCTGGACGGGAAGTCGAAGCCGAGCAGCGTGGAGGCGGTGTTGTCGTCCGCGAAGACGCTCAGCGTCGAGCCGGACTGGTCGTAGATCATCCAGAACACGGCGGCGGCGATGAAGAACCAGATGTAGCCGCTCATCTTGGACTGCTCGTCCGAGCTGAGGTCCTTGTCCCGCTTCACCTTGCCGAAGACGAAGACCGGGAGCGCGATGCCCGCGATCGACAGCGGCCAGATCACCCAGTCGATGGTGAAGCTGCCGGTCAGTGCCACGACGGCGTAGAACACCACGGCCAGCGCCAGCCACAGGCCGGCCTTGCGGAACACGTCGCGCTTCTCGGCGGCCGAGATCGGCGAGGACACCACGTCGCTGCGGGCGCTCAGGTGGCGGGTGCCGAGCAGGAACTGGCCGAGGCCCAGGGCCATGCCGACACCGGCGAGGGCGAAGCCGAGGTGCCAGTTGACGCTCTGGCCCACGGTGCCGATGACCAGCGGCGCGGCGAAGGCGCCGAGGTTGATGCCCATGTAGAAGATCGTGAAGCCACCGTCACGGCGCGGGTCGTTCGGCCCGTCGTAGAGGTGGCCGACCATCGTCGAGATGTTGGCCTTGAGCAGACCGGAACCGATGGCGATCAGGCCGAGGCCCGCGAAGAAGGACACGGTGGCCGGCACGGCCAGCATGAAGTGTCCGGCCATGATGATCGTGCCGCCGACGGCGACGGTCTTGCGGGCGCCGAGGAAGCGGTCGGCGATCCAGCCACCGGGCAGGGCCAGCAGGTAGACCATGGCGGTGTACACGCTGTAGACCGCGGCGGCGACGGCCACCTTCATGCCGAGGCCGCCGTCGGTGGTGGCGGCCGTCATGTAGAGGACGAGCAGGGCGCGCATGCCGTAGTAGCTGAAGCGCTCCCACATCTCGCTCATGAAGAGAGTGGCGAGGCCCCGGGGGTGCCCGAGGAAGGTCTTGCCGCTGGGAGGGGCCGACTGAGTGCCGGCATCCAGGGTGGTAGACGCCATGTGTAGGGGTTCCTTGCCTGACTTCGTCCGCCAAGGGGGGTGGAGGCGGACGGGGACCAAACCACTGTACGTGGCGGTTTTCCATGACATGGCCGGACAAACATCGCAAATCAGGTAACACGCAGGCAAAGTCCTGGCGACCTCGTGGCGCCCAATCGATGGCGCGAGCGGAAATTGTCCTTTGAAGTGAAGGTAGCACGTCCGATTCTTTGGCAAAGGCCCCCATTCGACCCCTCGGACGGCCGGATGGCGGCACCCGCCCGATGATCACGCTCTGTGAACTAGTTCACAGTGGGCGCCGGGGCCGCCATGGTTGCCCCCTCGCCAGGTCATGCGGAGGTCAAGGGCCAGGACGCACCCTGATCAGGGGGCCCGCGGCGGTCTAACATCAGCCCATGACCTGTGTGCTGCTGGCCGAGGACGACCCGGCAATCTCCGAACCGCTGGCCCGCGCGCTGCGCCGGGAAGGCTATGAGGTGCTGGTCCGCGAGGACGGACCGGCCGCGCTGGGGGCGGGGCTCACCGAGGAGGTCGACCTGATCGTCCTCGACCTGGGTCTGCCCGAGATGGACGGCCTGGAGGTCTGCCGGCGGCTGCGCGCCGACGGCAAGAGCTTCCCGGTGCTGGTGCTCACCGCCCGCGCCGACGAGGTGGACACCGTGGTCGGCCTCGACGCGGGCGCCGACGACTACGTCACCAAGCCCTTCCGGCTGGCAGAGCTGCTCGCCCGGGTCCGGGCGCTGCTGCGCCGCGGCAACGTCGACCAGCTCACCACCGGCGCGCACGGCGTCAAGATCGACATCGAGTCGCACCGCGCCTGGCTCGGCGAGGAGGAGCTCACCCTCTCCGCCAAGGAGTTCGAGCTGCTGCGGGTCCTGGTCCGGGACGCCGGCCGGGTGGTCACCCGCGAGGAGATCATGCGGCAGGTCTGGGACACCACCTGGTGGACCTCGACCAAGACCCTCGACATGCACATCTCCTGGCTGCGCAAGAAGCTCGGCGACGACGCGGCCAACCCGCGCTACATCGCGACCGTCCGCGGCGTGGGCTTCCGCTTCGAGAAGAACTGACGGACGAACCCGCCGAAGAACCGACGACGAAGGACCGCCCGGCGTGAAGCGCAGGATGATCAATTCACTGCTGGGCGTGGTCCTGGTGGTGGTCGCGGTGTTCTGCGTACCGCTGGCACTGATCGAGAAGCAGAGCATCGTCGGCGCCGCCAACGACCGGGTCGACGCGGCCGCCGTCCGGGTCCTCGGCCTGGTCGAGAGCCGGCTGGCGGCCGGCGAGCCGGTCACCGGCGAGAAGTTCGCCGCCCAGGTCACCGACGGCTCCTTCGTCACCGTCGACATCCCCGGCCAGCCCCTCATCGCGGCCGGCCGCCCGGTCCAGGGCGCCGCCCTGACCGCCACCGAACAGGGCCTCAGCGGCGAGACCGTCACCGTGATGCAGTCCCGCGAGGACGTCGACCACGAGATCGGCAACATGCTGCTGCTGCTCGGCGTGGTCGCCCTGCTCGCCGTCCAGGCCGCCGTCGCACTCGCGGTCTGGCAGGCCAAACGGCTCGCCCGGCCGCTCACCGACCTCGCCGAGACCGCCGAACGACTCGGCTCCGGCGACCCGCGCCCCCGCGACCGCCGGTACGGCGTGCCCGAACTCGACCGGATCGCCGAGGTCCTGGACGCCAGCGCCGAGCGGATCGCCCGGATGCTCACCGCCGAACGCAGGCTCGCCGCCGACGCCTCCCACCAGCTGCGCACCCCGCTCACGGCGCTGTCCATGCGGCTGGAGGAGATCACCGCGCTCGCCGAGGAACCCCGGACCGTCCGCGAGGAGGCCGCCATCGGCCTCCAGCAGGTCGAGCGGCTGACCGACGTGGTGCAGCGGCTGCTCACCAACCAGCGCGACCGCAGCAGCCCGACGGCGGTCGGCTTCCCGCTGGACGAGGTGATCAAGCAGCAGGTGGAGGAGTGGGGGCCGCCGCTGCGCGACAGCGGCCGGCGGCTGGTCATCGAGGGCCTGCACGGCGCCGAGGTGACCGGCACCCCCGGAACGGTCGCCCAGGTGCTCGCCACCCTCATCGAGAACTCGCTGATGCACGGCGCCGGCACCATCACCCTGCGGGTGCGACGCTCCGGCAGCTCGATCGTCACCGAGGTCCAGGACGAGGGCGCGGGCGTCCCGCCGGAGCTCGGCAACCGGGTCTTCGAACGCGCGGTCAGCGGCCGCAACTCCACCGGCATCGGCCTCGCCGTGGCCCGCGACCTCGCCGAGGCGGACGGCGGCCGACTGGAAC
This sequence comes from Kitasatospora sp. MBT63, assembly GCF_000710465.2. Taxonomy (GTDB): domain Bacteria; phylum Actinomycetota; class Actinomycetes; order Streptomycetales; family Streptomycetaceae; genus Kitasatospora. The sequence goes on from NZ_JAIZ01000067.1 coordinate 21,945, forward strand.
TGCTGTCCCTGCGGCCACCGGTGTTCGCCCTGTTCGTAGGGCGGAGCCGGACGACCGACTAGCGCAGTGTCGGGCGGAGCCGGACGACCGACCAGCTCAGTGTCGGGCGGAGCCGGAGCCGCACGACCGGCGGCCGGGCTGGTCAGGGGGCCAGGCGGTCCGGGGGCGGGAACCGGGTGATCGGCTCGTCCTGCCAGGTGTAGACCTCCAGGCCGGAGAGGTAGCCCGCGGAGGCGAAGACCAGGACGCCGCCGACGGGCTGCCCGTCGGCGGCGAGCACCGTGGCCTCGGCGGCCGGGTGTGCGGCGGCGGGCGCGGCGGGCACCGCCGCCCGGTCCAGGTCGACGTCGATGCTGGCGCAGGGGCACGGACAGCGGCCGGTCACCCGCAGGTGGGGGATCTGGGCACGGAGGGCGCGGTGCGCGGGCCCGTCGCCCGCGAGGAGCGCATCGAGGAGCGCGACCGCCTCCGGCGCGAGTCCGGTCACCGTCCGGTCCGTCCGTCGGTGCGGTTCAGGAACGCTGGGCGACCGCTGCCGCGGGCGGCTGCTCGGCGGCGAGGAGGAGTTCGGCCTCGGCGACCACGGCGGGCTCGGCCGGTTCGGCCAGCTCCGGGAGGGCCTTGAACACCCAGGTGCGGTAGGAGAAGAAGCGGAACACCGTGCCCGCGGCCAGGCCGACGAACTTCGCGGCGAGCTGCATGGGGTGTGAGGTGAGGCCGAGGACGTAGACCGAGAAGCCGAGCACACCGGTCTCGATCAGCATCCCGGCGCCGCTGAAGAGCAGGAAGAGGGTGATCTCGCGCTTGCGCGAGGCCGCGTCGCGGTCGCGGTACAGCCAGTACCGGTAGCCGAGGTAGTTGGTCGCGATGGCGACCAGGGTGGCGGCGATGTTGGACCGCAGGGAGGCCAGGCCGAGGCCGTTGATGCAGATCCAGAAGACCAGGAAGTTGACGACGACGCCGCTCAGTCCGACGATGCCGAACTTGACGACCTCGCCCGAGACCCCGCGCAGGCGGTTCGCGAGCGACGGCTTGGGCGCGGTGGTGGTCGTCATACCCGACTGTCTCCTGTGCTCGCCTGCCTTGGGGGCCGTGCGCGCGGCGCTGCGGCACGATGCGGAAACCCCTATCGACGCATGATCGGATAGTGCTTTTCCCGGGGTCCGGCCATCCAGGCTACTCGCTCCCCGACGGCCCGTCCCCACCCCGGGGGTCGCTCTTTACCCGGCAGGACGCCGTTACACCCGCGGTGACCGGCCCGGATATCCTGGGCGGCGTGACTCTTGCGGGCAAGGCAAATTTTCCAGTGGTCGGCATGATCGGCGGCGGGCAGCTGGCCCGCATGGCGCACCAGGCGGGGGTCCCGCTCGGGATCCGCTTCAAGCTCCTCGCCGACACCCCCCAGGACTCGGCGGCCCAGGTGGTCTCGGACGTCGTCCTCGGTGACTACCGGGACCTGGAGACGCTGCGCCGGTTCGCGGCCGGCTGCGACGTGGTCACCTTCGACCACGAGCACGTCCCGACCGAGCACCTGCGGGCCCTGCAGGCCGACGGGGTCGCCGTCCGGCCCGGCCCCGACGCGCTGGTGAACGCCCAGGACAAGGGCGTGATGCGGGCCAAGCTGGACTCGATCGGGGTGCCCTGCCCCCGCCACCGGCTGGTCGCCGACCCGGCCGACGTGACCGCCTTCGCGCACGAGGGCGCCGGCTACCCGGTGGTCCTGAAGACCGTCCGCGGCGGCTACGACGGCAAGGGCGTGTGGGTCGTCGACGACGAGCAGGAGGCCGCCGCGCCGTTCCTGGCCGGGGTGCCGGTGCTGGCCGAGGAGAAGGTCGACTTCGTCCGCGAGCTGGCCGCCAACGTGGTCCGCTCGCCCAGCGGCCAGGCGGTGGCCTACCCGGTGGTGGAGAGCCTCCAGGAGAACGGCGTCTGCGCCGAGGTGACCGCGCCCGCGCCGGACCTGGACCCGGAACTCGCGGGCGAGGCCCAGGCGCTGGCCCTGCGGATCGCCGGCGAGCTGGACATCACCGGCCACCTGGCGGTCGAGCTGTTCCAGACCCGGGACGGCCGGATCCTGGTCAACGAGCTGGCGATGCGCCCGCACAACTCCGGCCACTGGACCCAGGACGGTGCCGTCACCTCGCAGTTCGAGAACCACCTGCGGGCCGTCCTCGACCTCCCGCTGGGCGACCCCCGCCCGCGCGCGAAGTGGACCGTGATGGTCAACGTCCTCGGCGGGGACTACCCCGACATGTACCACGCCTTCCTGCACTGCATGGCCCGCGATCCCGGCCTGCGGATCCACATGTACGGGAAGGACGTGAAGCCCGGCCGCAAGGTCGGCCACGTCAACGTCTTCGGGGACGACCTCGACGACGTCCGCGAGCGCGCCCGCCACGCGGCCGCCTACCTGCGAGGGACCATCACAGAATGACTGACCCGATCATCGGCATCGTCATGGGCTCGGACTCCGACTGGCCCGTGATGGAGGCCGCCGCCCAGGCCCTGGACGAGTTCGAGATCCCGTACGAGGTCGACGTGGTCTCCGCGCACCGGATGCCGCGCGAGATGGTGGCGTACGGCGAGCGGGCGCACACCCGCGGCCTGAAGGCGATCATCGCCGGTGCGGGCGGCGCGGCCCACCTGCCGGGCATGCTGGCCTCGGTGACCCCGCTGCCGGTGATCGGCGTGCCGGTGCCGCTGCGCTACCTGGACGGCATGGACAGCCTGCTGTCGATCGTCCAGATGCCGGCCGGTGTGCCGGTGGCCACCGTCTCGGTGGCCGGGGCGCGCAACGCCGGCCTGCTGGCGGTCCGGATGCTCGCCGCGTTCGACCCCGAACTGGCCGAGAAGATGGTCGAGTTCCAGGCCGAGCTGAACACCCAGGCGACCGACAAGGGCAGGAAGCTGCGGGCCAAGGTGGCCGGTTCGGCCTCCTTCGGCTTCGGCAAGTAGCCCGGGTATCCCGGCCGGTGGTGCGGGCACGGTAGAACAGGGGCATGACGCCTGAACTGCTCGACCGTGCCCGCGCCCTGCTCCGCGAGACCCCGGTGGTCGACGGCCACAACGACCTGCCCTGGGCGATGCGGGCCCAGGCCGGTTACGACCTGGACGTCCTCGACCTGGGCGCGGACCAGAGCGGTCGGCTGCACACCGACCTGGCCCGGCTGCGCGCCGGCGGGGTCGGCGCGCAGTTCTGGTCGGTCTACGTCCGCTCGGACTGGGCGGGCGACCGCGCGGTCAGCGCCACCCTGGAACAGATCGACTTCGTCCGCACCCTGGTGCAGCGCAACCCCGCCGAGCTGCGGCTCGCCCTGACGGCGGACGACATGGAGGCGGCCCGGGCCGAGGGCCGGATCGCCTCGCTGATGGGCGCCGAGGGCGGCCACTCGATCGACTGCTCGCTCGGCGCCCTGCGGATGCTGCACGAACTGGGCGTGCGCTACCTGACGCTGACCCACAACAACAACGTGCCGTGGGCGGACTCCGCCACCGACGAGCCGGTCGCCGGCGGGCTGACCGCGTTCGGCGAGGAGGTCGTCCGGGAGATGAACCGGATCGGCATGCTGGTCGACCTCTCGCACGTCTCCGCCGACACCATGCGCGCTGCCCTGCGGGTCTCCGCGGCGCCGGTGATCTTCTCGCACTCCTCCGCCCGCGCCGTCTGCGACCACCCGCGCAACGTCCCGGACGACGTGCTCGCCCAGCTGCCCGGCAACGGCGGCGTGGCGATGGCCACCTTCGTGCCCAAGTTCATCCTGCCCGCCGCCATCGAGTGGACCGCCGACGCCGACGCCAACATGCGCGCCCACGGCCTGCACCCGCTGGAGACCACCCCGGAGGCGATGGCGGTGCAGGGCGCGTACGAGCGGGCCCACCCGCGGCCGTCGGCCACCGTGGCCACCGTCGCCGACCACCTGGACCACATGCGCGAGGTGGCCGGGATCGACCACATCGGCATCGGCGGCGACTTCGACGGCACCGCCTTCCTCCCCGAGGGGCTGCAGGACGTCGCGGGCTACCCCAACCTGATCGCCGAACTGCTCGGCCGCGGTTGGTCCGAGGCAGACCTCGGGAAGCTCACCTGGCACAACGCGGTGCGGGTGCTGCGGGACGCCGAGGACGTCGCCACCGACCTGCAGCTCACCTTCCGCGGCCCGTCCTGGGCCACCATCGAGCAGCTCGACGGCCGTGGTTGACCTTCCCCCTGGGGGAGACGGGACGGTGGAGGGCGTGGAGGAGGAGGACCCGCTCCTGGGCATCGGTGCCTTTGCGCGCCGCTCCCGGCTGTCGCAGAAGGCGCTCCGGCTGTACGACGGCCAGGGCGTGCTGCGGCCGGACCGGGTGGACCCGGCCACCGGCTACCGCTACTACCGCGAGAGCCGGCTGGCCGACGCCCGGCGGATCAGGCTGCTGCGCGGCCTGGACATGCCGCTCGCGGCGGTGGCCGAGGTACTGGCCGCACCCGGGCCGCAGGCTGCCGCGCTGGTCGCCGAGTACTGGGAGCAGGTCGAACGCCGGACCGCCGCCCAGCGCGAGCTGGCCGCCTACCTCCGCATCCAACTCACCGGTGGCGAAGGGATCCTGGACATGTTCGACATTCAGCAGCGCGAGGTGCCCGAGCAACTGGTGCTGACCGAGCAGCGGCACATCCGGCCGGAGGAGCTGCCGGAGTGGATCCCGGCGGCCTGCGACCGGCTGTTCGCCGTCGCGCAGGCCCACGGCGGCGTCTTCGGGGCGCCGTTCGTGGTCTACCACGGCGAGGTCAACGACGACAGCGACGGGCCGGTGGAGCTGTGCGTCCCGGTCGACCCGGCCCGCGCGGGCGGATTCGGCGCGCCGAGCCGGACCGAGCCGGCCCACCGGGAGGCGTACACCACCGTCACCAAGGCCCAGGTGGTCTACCCGCAGATCCTCTCCGCCTACGACGCCGTCTTCCAGTGGGCCAAGGAACACGACGAGACGGTCAGCGCCGGCCCCCGCGAGGTCTACTTCGTGAAGTGGGACGAGGTCGCCCCGGGCGACCCGGCCTGCGACATCGCGGTGCCGATCGGCTAGGGCACGCTTGCAGAGTCGCGTCGGACCCGGCGGGACTTTGCAAACGCGCCCTTGGGCCTAGCCGAGCCGGGGCAGCTCGATCGCCGGGCAGCGGTCCATCACCATGTCCAGCCCGGCGGCCGTGGCGCGCGCGTAGGCGGCCTCGTCGACCACGTCCAGCTGGAACCAGACCGCCTTGGCACCCACGGCCACGGCCTGGTCGGCGACCTCGCCGGCCAGGCCGCTGTTGACGAACACGTCCACCACGTCGACCGGGAACGGGATCTCGGCGAGGGTGGCGTACCCCTGCTCGCCGAGCACCGTCTCGGCCTTCGGGTGCACCGGCACCACCCGCTTGCCCGCCCGCTGCAGCACCTGCGCGACGCCGTACGCCGCCCGGCGGGTGTTGGTGGACAGGCCGACCACCGCCCAGGTGTCGCCCGAGTCCTGAAGGATCCTGCGCACCGTGTCCCGGTCTCCGTAGCTCATGCCACGGCCAACGACGTCCCGGGCCGCCGCATTCCGCCGCCTTCGGCGGGGTCGCGGTGGCCCGGCGGCCGCTACTCCGCGCCGGGGCGGCCCATCGCCCGGTAGGTCCAGCCGGCCGAACGCCAGCGCTCGACGTCCAGGATGTTGCGGCCGTCCAGTATCCGGCGCTCGGCGACCACCCCGCCCAGCTGCGCCGGGTCCAGCTCGCGGAACTCCTGCCACTCGGTCAGGTGCAGCACCACGTGCGCGCCCTCGACGGCCTCCAGCGGAGTGGCGGCGTACGACAGGCTGGGGAACATCTTGCGGGCGTTGTCCATCGCCTTCGGGTCGTAGACCGTGACCTGCGCGCCCTGGAGCTGGATCTGGCCGGCCACGTTGAGCGCGGGGGAGTCCCGGATGTCGTCCGAGTTGGGCTTGAACGCGGCGCCCAGCACCGCGACCCGGCGGCCCAGGAAGCCGCCGCCGCACTGCTCGCGGGCCAGCTCCACCATCCGGGAGCGGCGCCGCATGTTGATCGAGTCGACCTCGCGCAGGAAGGTCAGCGCCTGGTCGGCGCCCAGCTCCCCGGCCCGCGCCATGAAGGCCCGGATGTCCTTGGGCAGGCAGCCGCCGCCGAAGCCCAGACCGGCGTTGAGGAACTTGCCGCCGATCCGCTCGTCGTAGGAGAGCGCCTTGGCCAGCTGCGTCACGTCCGCGCCGGCGCTCTCGCAGACCTCGGCCATCGCGTTGATGAACGAGATCTTGGTGGCCAGGAAGGAGTTGGCGGCGGCCTTGACCAGCTCGGCGGTCGGGAAGTCGGTCACCACGAAGGGCACGCCCTCGGCGATCGGCGTCGCGTACACCTCGCGCAGCAGCTGCTCGGCCCGCTCGCTGCGGACGCCCACCACCAGCCGGTCCGGGTGCAGGGTGTCGCCCACCGCGTAGCCCTCGCGCAGGAACTCCGGGTTCCAGGCCAGCTCGGCGGCCTCGCCGGCCGGGGCCAGCGCGGCCAGCCGCTCGGCCAGCCGGTTGGCGCTGCCGACCGGCACGGTCGACTTGCCGACCACCAGGGTCGGCCGGGTCAGGTGCGGGGCGAGGGCGTCCAGCGCCGCGTCGACGTAGCTCATGTCGGCGGCGAACTCGCCCTTCTTCTGCGGGGTGTTGACGCAGATGAAGTGGACGTCGCCGAACTCGGCGACCTCCTGCGGGGAGTCGGTGAAGCGCAGCCGGCCGGTCGAGCCCTCGTGGCCGGGGACGTGCTTGACCAGCAGCTCGGCCAGCCCGGGTTCGTACATCGGTACCCGGCCCGCGGAGAGGGCGGCGATCTTCTCCGGGTCGATGTCCAGGCCGAGCACCTCGAAGCCGAGCTCCGCCATGCAGGCGGCGTGCGTCGCACCCAGGTATCCGGTACCGATCACGGTGAGGCGGAGGGCCACTGCTTCCCCTTTGGTGTTCCGGGACTATGGCCGGCCGGGTCGGTACCCGAGGCCGCAGGCACCGATGGTATCCGCCGGACGGGCGGCCGTGGGGCGCTCCCCCCAAGGCGGATTTCAAAGCTCTGGGTAACTCCACGGCCACCTGCGGGTATCGGTGGCGACCGGAACTCCTGTTTCAATCCCGCGGCCGCGGCCGGACCGACAGAATGCGCGCATGGACGCGCGGGAGCACGAGGACGGGGCGGGCGGGCAGCCCGGACCGCTGAGCTTTTTCGACCGGCAGGACGACACCGGGGAGCCGCCCGAGCAGGAGGCCCCCGACCGCAGCTCCCGGCGCCGGCGCCGGACCAGGCGGGTGCTGGTCTGGACCCTGACCGCCCTGCTGGTCCTGATCGGCGCGGGCGTCGGCGGCGTCTGGTGGACCGCCGAGCACTACGCGTCCTCGGTCGAGCGGATACCCGGCGCGTTCCCGAGCGTCCCGGAGTCCGCGCAGCCCAAGCCGGTGCCGGGCACGGGGACGACGTTCCTGCTCGTCGGCCTGGACGCCCGCTCTGACGTGCCCACCACCGGCGGCCAGGCCAAGGCCCCGGCCTGGAAGGAGGGGGCGAGCCGCAGCGACACCATGATGCTGCTGCACCTGTCCGAGGACCGCCGGAGCGTCTCGCTGGTCTCGATCGCCCGGGACACTTGGGTGCCCGTGCCCGGCCACGGCATGGCGAAGATCAACGCGGCGTACTCCTGGGGCGGCCCGGCGCTGATGGTCGACACCGTGCAGAAGCTCACCGGCATCCGGATCGACCACGTCGCGGTGATCGACTGGAACGGCTTCAAGAAGCTCACCGACGCCGTCGGCGGCGTCGACATCACCATCCCGCAGACCATCGAGGCCAAGGGCGACGCCCGCGAGTGGCTCAAGGGCACCCACCACATGAGCGGCGAGGAGGCCCTGCTGTACGTCCGCGAGCGGCACGGCCTGCCCAACGGCGACCTGGACCGCACCAAGCGGCAGCAGAACTTCCTGCGCGCCCTGATGATCCAGACCATGAACGCCGGCACCCTCGGCAGCCCCGCCCGGCTGACCGGCCTGCTGCAGGCCGTCGGCGACGTGGTCAGCGTCGACGACCGGCTCAGCAACACCGACCTCTACGACCTCGGCTGGAGCCTGCGCGCGGTGCGCCCGGACGACGTCCGCTTCATGAACGCGCCCTTCGGCGGCTTCGACAGCATCGACGGCCAGGACGTGGTAAAGCTCGACACGGCCGCCGCCACCGCGCTCTGGGAGGCCATCCGCAACGACCGGATGGCCGACTACTTCGCCCAGCACCGGACCACCAGCGACACCCTGGGGGAGAGCGTCCGCTGAGGCCCGGCCCGTCGCCGGGCCGCTCACCCGCTGTCGTGCAGGTCACCTGCGCGCGGGGTGCGGGCGAGCCTAGGATGCATCTACTGAACGGTAATTAACGCTTTCGCGCGAAGGGTGTGGCACATGGCGGGCAGCTCGGACTTCGACCTCTTCCGGCTCAGTGAGGAGCACGAGATGCTCCGGGAGACGGTGCGTGCGCTGTCGGAGGCGAAGATCGCTCCGTTCGCGGCGGAGGTGGACGAGCAGGGCCGGTTCCCGCAGGAGGCGTTGGACGCGTTGCAGGGTAGTGATCTGCATGCGGTGCACGTGCCGGAGGAGTTCGGTGGTGCGGGGGCGGATGCGCTGGCGACGGTGATCGTGATCGAGGAGGTGGCGCGGGTGTGTGCCTCGTCGTCGCTGATCCCGGCGGTCAACAAGCTGGGTTCGCTGCCGGTGCAGTTGTCGGGTTCGCCGGAGTTGAAGGCGAAGTACCTGGGGGCGTTGGCGCGGGGTGAGGGGATGTTCTCGTACTGCCTGTCGGAGCCGGAGGCGGGTTCGGATGCGGCGGGGATGCGGACGCGGGCGGTGCGGGACGGGGATTTCTGGGTCCTGGACGGGGTGAAGCGGTGGATCACGAATGCGGGGGTGTCGGAGTTCTACACGGTGATGGCGGTGACGGATCCGTCGTTGCGGTCGAAGGGGATTTCGGCGTTCGTGGTGGAGAAGGGCGATGCGGGGGTGTCGTTCGGGGCTCCGGAGAAGAAGTTGGGGATCAAGGGGTCGCCGACGCGTGAGGTGTATTTCGACGGGGTGCGGATTCCGGCGGACCGGATGATCGGTGCGGAGGGGACGGGGTTCGCGACGGCGATGAGGACGCTGGACCACACGCGGGTGACGATCGCGGCGCAGGCGATCGGGATCGCGCAGGGGGCGTTGGACTTCGCGGCGGGGTACGTGAAGGAGCGCAAGCAGTTCGGGAAGGCGATCGCGGAGTTCCAGGGTGTGCAGTTCATGTTGGCGGACATGGCGATGAAGCTGGAGGCGGCGCGGCAGTTGACGTATGCGGCGGCGGCGAAGTCGCAGCGTACGGATGGTGATCTGACGTTCTTCGGGGCGGCGGCGAAGTGTTTCGCGTCGGATGTGGCGATGGAGATCACGACGGATGCGGTGCAGTTGCTGGGTGGGTACGGGTACACGCGGGATTATCCGGTGGAGCGGATGATGCGGGACGCGAAGATCACCCAGATCTACGAGGGCACCAACCAGGTCCAGCGCATCGTGATGGCCCGCAACCTGCCGTAACGCGCACCGGGGACAGCCGTGAGCCCCCGTGCCGTCCGGCGCGGCGGCTCACGGCTGCTCCACGTGGTCCGGTCTCAGCGCGCCTGCCCGCCGTACCTGGCTCGCAACGCCTCCAACTCGTCGGCCACGCGCCCGGCATGGGTCGGCCGGCCGAGCAGGCGTTCCAGCCCGGACGGCTGGACGGCGGAGCAGCCGATCTCCCGGCCGTCCGCGAGTTCGATCACCAGACTGTTCCCGACGTCGAAGCCGCGGATGTCCGACCACGGCACCTGGCGCGATCCCAGGATGTTCACCACCTGCACCCCGCGATCGGTGACGGCCACCCGAAGCCGTGAGATCCGTACCCCCAGCGCGGCCATGCCCAGGTAGAGGAGCAGGAAGAGGGCCAGGCCGGGACGGGGGAAGTCCGGTGACAGCGGGCTGTCCGCGGCCGCCAGCCCGGCGGCCACCGCGACCAGCGCTGCCCCGCTCGCCGGATAGGTCCTGTTCCGGAACGCACGCACGGCCTGGATCCTCCGAGTATCCGGGTCGCGGGGCCTGCCGGGTGCAGCGCCGGGCGGACCCGGTCCGAATCTACGCCAGGCTCTTGGCACTGCCGGTCGCCGCCGGGCGGAAGCCCAGGCGGCGTGCCGGGGCGCCGGCCCAGATCTCGTTCGGGCCGGTGGAGCGGGTCAGGACGGCGTTGGCGCCGACGATGGTGCCGGCGCCGACGGTGAGGACGCCCGACTTGCAGACGATCTTCGCCCCGGCGCAGACCACCACACCGTCCTCCAGCACCACCCGCCGCATCGGGCTGAGCTCCTGCGGCACCCACGGATCCGCCCGCCCGATGGTGACGCCGTTGTAGAGCGTGACGTCCGCACCGAGCGTGGTGTACGGGTGCAGCACGGTGCCGAAGCCGCGGTGGAAGACGGTCAGCCCCGGGCCGATCTCCACCGCCGCCGGGACCTCCATCCCGTACAGCGCGAGCGCCTCCTGGACCAGCCGCCCGAGCAGGCGGTGGCGGCGGAGTCGGATCAGGGAGGTCACCAGCGACATGGCCACCAGTGTGGCGGCGCTGCGGCGGACCGTCGGCCGGTCCGCCGCGACACGCCGCGAAGGCGTCAACGTCCGTACGGCTACTTGACGTCGGGCATCGCGGTGTCGTTCTTCATGGCGTCGAAGACCAGCTTCGACTTGGCCGGGTCCCACTTGACCGCGGACTCGCCGGTCGGGGTGTGGAAGTCGGGGTTGCCGATCGGCACGGTGATGCTCTTCCCGTCGCCGCTGGAGACGCCCTTCATGGCGAGGAACAGCGACCCGAGGTCGGTCAGGCCGGCGTCGTCGTCGACGATCAGCGTGCCGAGGCCGGAGCTGACCATCGGGTAGAAGGTGAACGGGTTGAGCAGGGTGGCCGGGGAGGCGGCCTGCTTGGCCAGCGCGCCCAGGAACTTCTGCTGGTTGCGCATCCGGCCGAGGTCCTGGTCGGCCATCTGGTGGCGCTGCCGGACGAAGGCCAGCGACTGGGCGCCGGTCAGGGTCTGGCAGCCGGCCTTGAGGTTCAGCCCGGAGTCCTTGTCGGAGACGGCCTGGTCGATGCACATGTCGACACCGCCGACCGAGTCCACGATGCCGACGAAGCCGGCGAACCCGATCTCGGCGTAGTGGTCGATGTGGATGCCGGTGTTGGACTCCACGGTCTGCACCAGCAGCCGGCCGCCGCCGCGGGCGAAGGCCGCATTGATCTTGGAGGTGGCGGCGGGCACGGTCTTGCCGTTGCCGCTGGTGTCGGGGTGCGCCGGGATCTGCACCCAGGAGTCGCGCGGGATCGACATCAGGGTGTTCCCGTGGTCCCCGATGTGCAGGATCATCATCGAGTCGCTGCGCTTGCCCTCGGCGGAGCCGGTGTGCAGCGAGTCCTCCTCCGCGTCGGAGAGCCCGGCGCGGCTGTCGGACCCCACGATCAGCCAGTTGGTGCCCTTGCCCTCGGCGGGCCGCCCGGCGTAGCCGGCCAGCACGTTCTCGTGGTTGAGCTGGGAGTCGGCCCAGAAGTAGGTGCCGATGCCGGTCACCAGCAGCGTGGTGACGACGGCCAGCGCGGCCACCTTGATCTTGCGGCGGCGCGGCCAGCGGGACCGGCCGGCGGCGGGCGCCCCCGGCGTACCCGGCCCGCCCGGACCACCGGGAGCCCCCGGCCCGCCCGGCCCGCCGGGA
>NZ_JAIZ01000068.1 GCF_000710465.2 Kitasatospora sp. MBT63
CTCGCGGACGGCACGGGCTTCCCGGCGGACGGCGAGGGGGACGCGTCGTCGACCGCCGCGCTGAAGCCGAACACCGCGCCCTGCTGGGAGAAGCGCACCACGTGCTCGATCTTCTTGCCGTCGGTGCCGGTGCCCGCCGCTGTCCGGCTGTACACCGGGTAGCTGCCCACGGGCGGCGAGACCGAGCCGGGCACCACCGTGAACGCCGCCGTCACCTGCGGGTTCTTCCGCGGGTCGACCAGCCAGACCTGCTTGGCGCCCAGCGAGTAGACCACCCGCAGCCCGGAACCGGAGTTGGCGGGCAGCGGCGGGGTGGGCGGCGCGGTGGCGCGGGCCGCGGCCGAGGTCAGCGGTGCCACCGGCGGCGTGTACCCGGCCTCCAGCGCCCGCTCCTGGGCGCCGTTCGCCTGGAAGGCGAGCAGGCCGACCGCGGCCATCGCCCCCAGGGTGAGACCGGTGACCGCCAATCCAGCGCCCAGCTTCGCCACGTCTGCTCCCGCTGCTCGCCCGGGACCTGCGCGCCCGGGGCCAGTACCTGAGCTCATCGTGCCAGGTCCGACCGGGCTTTTCGGACCGATCCGATCGCGTGTTCCCCGGCTCGCACAGGCGGGCGGACGGTCGGCCCCGGCGGACCCTCTAACCTTGGAACCGTGCTGCTGCTTGCGTTCGACACCGCCACCCCCGCCGTCACGGCCGCCGTCCACGACGGCACGGCCGTCCTCGCCGAGTCGTACCAGGTGGACGCCCGGCGCCACGGCGAACTGCTCCTGCCGACCATCGAGGACGTGCTGCGCACGGCGGGCGTGGACAAGCGCGAGCTGACCGGCCTGGCGGTGGGCGTCGGCCCCGGCCCGTACACCGGCCTGCGGGTCGGCCTGGTCACCGCGGCCGCGCTCGGCCACGCGCTCGGCCTGCCGGTGCACGGCGTCTGCACCCTGGACGCCATCGCCCACCAGGCCCGCGCCGAGGGGCTGACCGGGCCGTTCACGGTGGCCACCGACGCCCGCCGCAAGGAGGTCTACTGGGCCTCCTACGACGCCGAGGGCACCCGGGTCGAGGGCCCGGCGGTGGACCGCCCGGCCGAGCTGACCCCGGCGGCGCAGGCCGTCGGCGCCGGTGCGCTGCTCTACCCGGACGCGTTCCCGGGCGCCCGCGGTCCGCAGCACGTCTCGGCGGGCGCGCTGGCCGCGTTCGCCGTCGCCGAGCTGGCGGCCGGCCGCGAGCTGCTGCCCAACGTGCCGCTGTACCTGCGCCGCCCGGACGCCCAGGTGCCGGCCGGCTACAAGGCGGTGCTCCCGGCGTGAGCCCCGCCGTCACGCTGCGCCGGATGCGCTGGTGGGACATCGAGCCGGTGATGGCGCTCGAACTCGAGCTGTTCCCCGAGGACGCCTGGTCGCCCGCGATGTACTGGTCCGAGCTGGCCGAGACCCACCCCGGCGGCACCCGGCACTACACCGTCGCCGAGACCCCCGACGGTGCGATCACCGGCTACGCGGGCCTGATGGCGGTCGGCGCCGAGGGCGACGTCCAGACCATCGCGGTCGCCCCGGGCCACCAGGGCACCGGCCTCGGCGCCACGCTCCTGGCCGGCCTGGTCGAGGAGTCCGCCCGGCGCGGCTGCGAGGAACTGCTGCTGGAGGTCCGGGTCGACAACCTGCGCGCCCAGCGGCTGTACGAGCGCTTCGGCTTCCAGCCGGTCGGCGTCCGCCGCGGCTACTACCAGCCCGCCGACGTCGACGCGCTGGTGATGCGCCTCGACCACCCCACGTACCACCCCGAGCACGAATCGAAGGACCCGGACCATGGCTGACGAACCGCTCGTCCTCGGCATCGAGACCTCCTGCGACGAGACCGGCGTCGGCATCGTCCACGGCACCACGCTGCTGGCCGACGCGGTCGCCTCCAGCGTCAACGACCACGCCCGCTTCGGCGGGGTGGTCCCCGAGATCGCCAGCCGGGCGCACCTGGAGGCGATGATCCCGACCATCCAGCGGGCGCTGGACACCGCCGGGGTGAAGGCCACCGACCTGGACGGCATCGCCGTGACCGCAGGCCCCGGCCTGGCCGGCGCGCTGCTGGTCGGGGTCAGCGCCGCCAAGGCGTACGCCTGGGCGCTGGACAAGCCGCTGTACGGGGTCAACCACCTCGCCTCGCACATCTGCGTCGACCAGCTGGAGCACGGCCGGCTGCCCGAGCCGACGATGGCGCTGCTGGTCTCCGGCGGGCACTCCTCGCTGCTGCTCAGCTCGGACATCACCACCGACGTCCGCCCGCTCGGCGCGACCATCGACGACGCGGCCGGCGAGGCCTTCGACAAGGTCGCCCGGGTGCTCGGACTGGGCTTCCCCGGCGGCCCGGTGGTCGACCGGACCGCCCGGGACGGCGACCCGAAGGCGATCGCCTTCCCGCGGGGACTGAGCAACGCCAACGACCCGGCGTACGACTTCTCCTTCTCCGGCCTGAAGACCGCGGTCGCCCGCTGGGTGGAGGCGAAGCGCCGGGCCGGCGAGGAGGTGCCGATTGCCGACGTCTCCGCCTCCTTCCAGGAGGCCGTCACGGACGTGCTGACCCGCAAGGCGGTCCGGGCCTGCAAGGACAACGGCGTCGACCACCTGATGATCGGCGGCGGGGTGGCGGCTAACTCGCGGCTGCGCGAGATGGCCCAGCAGCGCTGCGATAAGGCGGGCATCGTGCTGCGGGTGCCGCGCCCGGGCCTGTGCACCGACAACGGCGCGATGGTGGCCGCACTCGGCTCCGAGATGGTCCGGCGCGACCGCGCGCCGTCCGCCTTCGACCTGTCGGCGGACTCCTCGCTGCCGGTCACCGAGGTCTCGGTGCCGCACGGGGACCTGCACGCCCACGCCCACCGCGCGCTGAAGCCGTGACCACGGCGCTGATGTGGGAGGCCCGGGCGGCCGGCGGCCGGGCCGCCGAACTCGCCGCCTGGGTCCGGTCCGAGGCGCTGCCCGCGCTGCGCGGCCCGGCCGGACCGGAGCGGGCCGAGGTGTTCGGTGCGCCCGGTGAGCGGGTGCTGCTGATCACCTGGTGGGCGGGGGAGCCCGCGGCCGTGCCCGACCCGCCGTCAGAACTGCTCGCCCGACCCGTCCACCGGTGGTCGTTCACCAGTCAACACGTCGAGTAGCGTTCATTCCTGAGAGTGAGCTGAACGGCCCGGGGGAGTTGCGCGGTGCGGAAGACGTATGTCCTGGCGGCCTTGGCCCTGCTGCTGACCGCCACGGGGTGCGGCAGCTCCGGCGGGACCTCCGCCGCCACCCCCGCGCCCGCGGCGCCCACCGCCCCGGCCGGCGGTCCGGCGCCGTCCTCCGCCGCGCC
>NZ_JAIZ01000069.1 GCF_000710465.2 Kitasatospora sp. MBT63
GGCGCCGTCCGCTCGCTGGCGGCGGCGGGCGGCGCCCGGTACGCGGTGGCGCTGGTGGTGGACGCGCTGGGGGCCGGCCTGCTGCGGCCGTTCCTGCTGCTGTACGGCGTGAGCGTGCTCGGGCTGAACGCCGGACGGGCCGGGCTGGCACTGTCGTCGGGCATGCTCGCCGGGCTGGCCGTGGTGCCGCTGACCGGCCGTTGGATCGACCGCGGTGCCCGGAGCCGGCCGGTCGCGGCGACCCTGCTGGTCCGGGCGGCCGGCGTGGGGGTGCTGCTGACGGCACCCGGCACGGGGGCGTTCACGGCGGCGGCCGTGCTGCTGGGCATCGGCAGCCAGTCCTGGCCGACCACGCACGCGGCGATGGTGGCGACGCTCGCGGACGGCCGGGTCCGCGACACCGCGCTGGCGGCCGGACGTTCGCTGCGCAACGCCGGTCTGGGCGCGGGCGCGCTGATCGCCACGGTGGCGCTGGCCGGCGGCACGGGCACCCTGCGGGCGCTGGCGGCACTCACCGCCGCGGGCTGCCTGCTGGCGGCCGGGCTGGTGCTGTCGATGCGGGTGACTGCGGAGCGGGCGGAACGGGCGGCACCCGCGCAGGCCCCCGGGACCGCGGCGCCCGGGAAGGCCGTGCCGGGCACCGCCGGTCCCGGCCGGCCGGGACGGCTGGGACGGCTGGGACGGCTGGGACGGCTGGGACGGCTGAGCCTGGCCAACCTGCCGTTCGCGTTCTGCTTCGACGTCCTGGAGGTCGCGCTGCCCGCCCTCCTGGTGACCCGGCTGCACGCCTCCCCCGCCTGGTCGTCCGGGATCTTCGTCGGCAACACGCTGCTGGTGATCACGGCTCAGGTGGCGGTCGTGACCCGCCTGGCGCGGTACCCGCGCCGGACCGTGTTCGGCGCGGCGGGCTGGCTGCTCGCCCTGTCCTACCTGGGGTTCTGGGCCGGCGGCGGCCTCGGCGGTACCGCCGGTGCGGCCGCGGTGGCGGGCGTCTCGGTGCTGTACACCTTCGGCGAGATCCTCTACGCCGGGTCCGGTACGGCGCTGGTGGTGGCCGAGGCGCCGCCGCACCTGCTGGGCCGGGCGCTGGCCCGCTGGGAGCTGTCCACCGGTCTCGGCCGGGCCGCCGCACCGGCCGCCCTGACCGCCCTGCTCGCGGTCGGCCCGGGCGCCCTGTGGGCGGTCCTCGCCGGCTGCACGGCCCTGGCGGCGGTGGCGGTACGGCGCCTCGGCCCTGCCGCCTGACCCGGCCGCCCCGGACCCGGCCGCCCGACCCGGCACCGCCGGGTGGCCGGAACACCGCCACCGCACCACCTCGGCGCGGGCCTCGGGAGTAGGGTCCGACGGGTTGTCATGCATTCGGCACCGGTTGGCGGCCGGTTCGTCCCGGGTTCACCGGCCGGTCCGGCCGCGGCGCCTAGGGTGCGGGTCGGAATGCGCCGGAACTCCAGCAGGGAGCACAGCACATGACGAACCGTCCGACCGAGGAACAGTCCTCCCGCCGCTCGTTCCTGCGCGCCACCGGGGCCGTCGGCCTCGGGGTGGCCGCGCTGGGGGCCGCGGGTGCGGGCGAGGCCGCCGCCGATGACGCGTCCGGTCCGCAGCCCTCCGCCGCTCAGCGGCCGGCCGCCGGCACCCGGCCGCCGGTGCACACCGGAACCGGCCTCGACCGCCTGCCGCACCCGCTGGTCATCGGCCACCGCGGCGCCAGCGGCTACCGTCCCGAGCACACCCTCGGCTCGTACGAGCTGGCGCTGGAGCTGGGCGCCGACGTCATCGAGCAGGACCTGGTGCCGACCAGGGACGGCCAGCTGGTGGTCCGGCACGAGAACAACATCGCCGAGACCACCGACGTCGCCGACCACCCCGAGTTCGCGGGCCGCCGGACCACAAAGACGGTCGACGGGGTGGCGCTGACCGGCTGGTTCACCGAGGACTTCACCCTCGCCGAGCTGCGCACCCTGCGCGCCAAGGAGCGCCTGCCGCAGCAGCGCCAGCGCAACACCCTGTACGACGGCCGGTGGCCGATCCCGACCTTCCGCGAGGTCACCGAGTTCGCCGCCCGCCGCTCGCGCACCCTCGGCCGCGACGTGTGGCTGTACGTCGAGACCAAGCACCCCAGCTACTTCCGCTCGATCGGCCTCCCGCTGGAGGAGCGGCTCGCCGACGAGCTCCGCCGCGCCGGGCTGGCGGGCCGGCAGGGCCGGGCGATCCTGCAGTCCTTCGAGCCGAGCAGCCTCCAGCGCCTCGCCGAGCTGGTCGGCAACCCGCGGATCCAGCTGCTGAGCGGCCCCACCACCCAGCCGTACGACTTCGTGCTGGCCGGGGACAAGCGCACCGTCGCCGACCTGGTCACCCCCGACGGGCTGCGCTGGCTGGCCACCTTCTCGCACGGCCTGGGGCCGACCACCGAGCTGATCGCCCCGACCGACCCGGCCACCGGCCGACTCAAGCCGCCGACCACCCTGGTCGCGGACGCCCACCGGGCCGGGCTGGTGCTGCACCCGTGGACGGTCCGCAACGAGAACGGCTTCCTGCCCGCCGACTTCCGCCACGGCACCGACCCGGCGGCCTACGGCGACGCGATCGGCTGGGCGCGGCGGCTGTACGACCTCGGCGTGGACGGCTTCTTCACCGACAACTCCGACACCAGCGTGCTGGCCCGCGCGGACTTCTGGGCCTCCCACGAGGTGGGCTGACACCGGGTCACGGCCGGCGCGTCCACTCCGGGCCGCCGGCCGTCCCACGTTCCGGTGGCTCGCGACCGGCCGGGGCATGCGGGCGGGGCGGTGGTGGAAGGTCCGTCGCAGCAGCACCGACCGCCCCGCACCGGGAGGACGCCCATGCCCGCCGGCCACCTGTCCGACCTCGCCCGCCGCCCCGACCGGTCCTCCGTCACCCGGCCCTTGGCGTCGCCGACCCAGCCACCGGCGGCGCTACGGCTGCCCGCCGTCCGGCCCGTCCGGCCCTCCCGGGTCCGTCCTCCCGCCGGACGGTTCCTCCGGCGGGCCGGGAGCGGGGCTCCTCGGTGGCCGGCCGCGGGCCGGGATCCGGGCGACGCCGCCCGGCATCCGGCCGCCGTCGGTCAGCGCCCGGCGCAGCAGGAACTCGATCTGCGCGTTGGTGCTGCGCAGTTCGTCGGCGGCCCAGCGGGCGAGGGCGTCGTGGACGGCCGGGTCCAGCCGCAGCAGGATCTTCTTGCGCTCGGTCGCCACCTGACCACCTCGTCCACTGCTCGGTCCACTGCTCGGTCACTGGTACAGGGAGCCGGTGTTGACCACCGGCTGGGTGCCCCGGTCGCCGCAGAGGACGACCAGCAGGTTGCTGACCATCGCGGCCTTGCGCTCCTCGTCCAGCTCGACCACGTTGTCCTCGGCGAGGCGATCCAGCGCGAGGTTCACCATGCCGACCGCGCCCTCCACGATCAGGCGGCGGGCCGCGACGACGGCGCCCGCCTGCTGCCGCTGCAGCATGACCTGCGCCACCTCGGGAGCGTAGGCGAGGCGGGTGATCCGGGACTCGACGACCCGCACACCGGCGGAGGCGACCCGGGCGTCGATCTCGGCGGACAGCGTGCGGGTGATCTCGTCGGCGCTGTCGCGCAGCGACATCTGGCCCTCGGTGTGCGCGTCGTAGGGGTAGCTGTTGGCGATGTGCCGGACGGCGGTCTCGGTCTGGATGGCCACGAACTCGACGAAGTCGTCGACCTCGTAGAGGGCCTTCGCGGTGTCCTCCACCTGCCAGACGACCACGGCGGCGATCTGGATCGGGTTGCCGTCGGCGTCGTTGACCTTGGCGGTCTCGGTCTCGTGGTTGCGGATCCGGGTGGAGATCAGGCGGCGGCTGGTGAAGGGGTTGAGCCAGGTCAGCCCGTCGGCCCGGACGGTGCCGCGGTACCGGCCGAGCAACTGGACCACCCTGGCCTGGCCGGGGGAGACGGCGGTGAGCCCGCGGGAGACCAGCACCCCGCCGACGAACAGCAGCGGGCCGACGGAGACCAGGGTGGCGCCGAGCGCCGAGGGGTCGCCCGCCTGGGTGGCTATGCCCCAGACCGTGAGGCCCGCACCGCCGAAGATCAGCAGCAGGCTGAGCACCATCATCGGCAGCCCCGCCGCGCCGGTGATCACGCGTTCGGTGACCCGGGGCGCGGGCATCTCGACGCCGAAGCCCTCGACGGCGGCGGGTTCGGCTTGCGGTACGGACATGGCGGTCTGCTCCTCGGGACGGTACGGCACGTAACTATCATAGTGATATCACTTAACCTCGGCGCCGGGAACTCCCCCGCCGCCCGGCACGGAGACCGTCGAGGTGTGGCCCCGCCGCGGCCCGCCGCAAGATGGTGGATGACGGCCGTCCGACCCACCGGCCGGTACCAGGCGCCAGGAGAGGCCCGTGCACATCCCCCTCGCCGTGCTGTTCGCGCTGCTGACCATGCTCAGCAACGCACTCGCCGTGGTGCTCCAGCGCAAGGCCGCGCAACGGGTACCGCTGCACGAGGGGCTCGGCCGGGGGCTGATGGCCGGGCTGGTCCGCCAGCGGGTCTGGCTCGGGGGCATGCTGGCGGTCCTGGCCGCGGCCTGCTTCCAGGCGCTGGCGCTGGGCAACGGGCCGCTCTCGGTGGTGCAGCCGATCTTCGTGCTCGAACTCCCGGCCGCGCTGCTGCTGGGCAGCGTGATCCTGCGCCGCGGCCTGCCGCCGGACGCCTGGCGGGCAGCGGGTTTCGTCACGGTCGGCCTGGGCGTCGCGCTCGGGGCGGCCTCCCCCACCCCGGGCGACACCCAGGCACCGATGACCCGCTGGCTGGTCGCACTGGCCTGCTGTCTGGGCTCCGCCGCCGCCCTAACCGTCTCGGCCGCCCGGCGCCGTCCGGGCCCGGCCAGGGCCGCCGCCCTCGCCCTGGCCGCCGCGCTGTGCTACGCCCTGACGGCGGCGCTGCTGAAGTCGGCCGCCCAGACCTGGGAGACCGACGGCGCCGCCGGCTTCTTCACCGCCTGGCAGACCTACGGCTTCGCCGCGGTGGGCGTCACGGCGCTGTTCCTGCTGCAGCACGCCCTCCAGTCCGGCCCGCTGACCTTCTCCCAGCCCGCCCTGATCCTCGGCGACGCCGGCACGAGCGTGGCGCTGGGCGTGCTGCTCTACGACGAGCAACTGCGCGGCGGCTGGTGGGTGGTGCCGGAGGTGATCGGGCTGATGCTGATCATGGCCGGGATCGTGCTGCTCAGCCGCTCCAGCGCGGCCCGGAACCTGATCGGCCCGGAAGGCTCGGCGGAGCGGGCGTAGCACCCGCGCGAACGGCCCCGCGGGCGGCCCAGCAGGCGGCCCAGCAGGCGGCTCTGCAGGCGACCCTTCGGGCGGCCCCCGGCGGTCCGCGCCCGGACGCCCGGACATCGGCCGGGACCACCCCTTGACGAGGGTCCCGACCGTCCCGACCGTCCCGACCGTCCCGGCGCGCCCGGCGCCGGCCGGTGCCGGCCGGTGCTGGCCGGTGCTGGGCACCCGCCCCGGCGGCCCCGCCGAAGGCCCCGAGCCCGGGCGCCGGACCGGCCTCGGCCCGCCCCCGGTCGGGCGAGTCCCGATCGCGCGGGGCCCTGACGGGGTGTGACTGTGGGGGGACGAGGCAGGGGACGGCTCTGCCGTGGACCCGGGTGGATTCGTGGACAGAAGGTACGTGGGCAGGGCCGCGGGGACGCGGGGCGGCCGCCGGCAGGCGCTGGCCGCGGTGGCGCTGGTGGTGGGGGCGTTCGGCGTGGTCGTGGCGTGCGACTCCTCCGGTTCCGGCGGTTCGGCGGCGAGCAGCTCGGCCTTCTCCCCGAACCCGTCCGGCTTCTCCGGCTCACCGCCGTCGGCGCTGTCCTCGCTGGCCTCCTCCGCCAAGTCCGAGGTGTCGTCCGCGGCCGCCTCGCTCTCGGCGGCCGCATCCTCGTTCGCCGCCTCCGCCTCGGCGGAGGCGAGCCGGGGCCGGGCCGCGGCGGAGTCGGCGCTGGCCACCGCCGCCGGGCGCGGCAACGTCACCTCGGGCGTCACCATCACCGGGGTGCCGAAGGCCAGTTCCGGCGGCCTGAACGCCGCGGTGGTCACGGTGGTGAACACCACCTCCTCCCAGGCCTCGTACGCGGTGCGGGTCAACTTCTCGGACCCCTCCGGCAACGTGGTGGACACCAGCGTCCTCAGTTTCGAGAACGTCGCGCCGGGGGCGACGGCGAAGGAGACCGCGTTCAGCACCAAGTCGCCCGACCAGACGCTGGTGCCCACGGTGGCGCAGGCCGAGCGCTACTGAGGCGGGGCCGAAGGGTGTCCGGATGCCCGGCAGGGGCGCCCGGACACCCTTCGGCTACTGCCGAGTAGGGCTGTTTCGGCCGAGTTCACCTGATGCTCGACCGGCGTCTTGAAGGGCGTGGATCAGCGCGAGTTGACTACACAACACCTCGTCGACTGACGAGCCCCCGACAAGACTTAGCGGAGCATCTGATGCCCCAGTCCACGAGCCGCCGCACCCTGCGCCTGGCCGCCGCTGTCTGCACGGCGGCGGCGCTGCTCTCCCCGCTGGCCACCGCCCCCGCCTCCGCGGCCGCCGCCGAGAGCGCGCCCCTGACCGCTCCGCCGCTGAACGTGCTGACGTACAACACCTTCCTGATGAGCACCAGCCTGTACCCGAACTGGGGCCAGGACTACCGGGCCAAGGCCATCGCCGGGGCGGACTTCTTCCAGGGCCACGACGTGGTGGTGCTCCAGGAGGCGTTCGACAACGCGGCCTCCGACGCGCTCGCCGCCAAGGCCGCCGCGGCCTACCCGCACCAGACCCCGGTGGTCGGCCGGTCCAAGAGCGGGTGGGACGCCACCAGCGGCAGCTACAGCTCGACCACGCCCGAGGACGGCGGCGTGACGCTGCTCAGCAAGTGGCCGATCCTGCGCAAGGAGCAGTACATCTTCAAGGACGCCTGCGGCGCCGACTGGTGGTCGAACAAGGGCTTCGTGTACGCCGTCCTGAACGTCAACGGCCTGCGCACCCACGTGGTCGGCACCCACCTGCAGTCCACCGACACCGGCTGCTCCAGCGGCGAGCCCGCCACCGTCCGGGCCGCGCAGCTCACCGCGATGCGGGCGTTCCTGGACGCCAAGCAGATCCCGGCGAACGAGCCGATCGTGCTGGCCGGCGACCTCAACATCAACTCGCACGACTCCGAGTACCCGGCCCTGCTGGCCAACGGCAACCTCGCGCCCGCCTCCCAGCGGACCGGCTGGACCAACTCCTTCGACACCGTCGACAACTCCATCGCGGCCTACCGCTACCCCGGTGAGCCCAAGGAGGACCTGGACTACGTGCTGTACCGGGCCGACCACGCCCGCCCGCAGCAGTACACCAACCAGGTGTACCGCTTCCACAGCACCCCGTGGACGGTCAGCAGCTGGGGCAAGAGCTACACCTACAGCGACCTCTCCGACCACTACCCGGTGATCGCGGGCTGACCCGGCCCACCCCGGCCCCGGGCGGCGCGTCGTACAGGCGCCCGGGGCCGATCCGGGGGAGGGTGGTCGCATGGCCTGTCCGCCGACGACCGCGGGAGGTGCGGCGGCGTGATCCTCCACCCCGCGTACCCCGTCGATCCCTGGTGCCTGCGCGAGACTTCGCTGGACCTCGACGTGCTGGCGCAGAGCGAGTCGCTGTTCGCGCTCTCCAACGGGCACCTCGGCTGGCGCGGCACCCTGGACGAGGGCGAGCCGCTCGGCCTGCCCGGCTGCTACCTCAACGGCGTCTTCGAGCAGGAGCCCGGCTGCGACGGCGAGCCCGGCGAGCGGGTGCTCGACGTCCCGGACGGCCGCCTGGTGCGGCTGCTGGTCGACGACGAACCGTTCGACCTGCGCTACGGCCGGCTGCACCGCCACCGGCGCACCCTCGACCTGCGCAACGGCGTCCTGGAGCGGGACGTGGAGTGGACCGCGCCCTCCGGCCGCACCGTCCGGATCACCACCTCCCGGCTGGTCTCGCTCAGCCAGCGGGCGGTCGGCGCGATCGGCTACCGGGTGGAACCCGTCGACGGACCCGCCCGGATCGTCCTGCAGTCCGAACTGCTCGCCACCGCCGACGCCCTGGAGCCCGAGGACGCCGCCGCCGACGGCACCCGGCTGCACCTGCTGCACCGCACCCGGCGCAGCGGCCAGCGGATCGCCGTCGCCGCCGAGCACACCGTGGACGGGCCGCCCGGCACCGCCACCGCCGTCGAGTACGGTCCCCGGCTGGCCCGCCTGACCGTGACCGCCTCGCTCCGGCCCGGCCAGGCGCTGCGGCTGGACAAGCTGGTCGCGCACGGCTGGTCCGCGGTCCGCTCCCGGCATGCCGTGCGCAGCCAGGTGGACGCGGCCCTGGCCCGCGCCGCGGCGACCGGACGGCAGGCGCTGGCCGAGGAGCAGCGGGCCGTGCTGGCCGGCTTCTGGGGCGGCGCCGACGTCGAGGTGGACGGGGATGCGGAGGTCCAGCAGGCCGTCCGGTTCGCGCTGTTCCAGCTGTTCCAGGCGGGCGCGCGGGCCGAGCAGCGGGCCCTCGCCGCGAAGGGCCTGACCGGGCCCGGCCACGACGGGCACTGCTTCTGGGACACCGAGACCCACGTCCTGCCGGTGCTCACCTACACCGCGCCGCAGCTGGTCGCGCAGGCGCTGCGCTGGCGGCACGCCACCCTGCCCGCCGCGCGCCGCCGGGCCCGCCGGCTGGGGCTCGCGGGCGCCGCCTTCCCGTGCCGGACCATCGACGGCGAGGAGTGCGGCCCGCACCGGCCGGCCGGTGCGACCGCGTTCCACGTCAACGCCGGGATCGCCGACGCGGTGGTGCACTACACCGCGGCCACCGACGACCTGGTGCTGGACCGCGAGGCCGGGCTCGAACTGCTGGTCCACACCGCCCGGCTGTGGCGCTCGCTCGGCCACCACGACCCGGCCGGGGTGTTCCACCTGGACGGCGTGAGCGGGCCGGACGAGTACGGCGGCACCGCCGACGACAACCTGTACACCAACCTGATGGCCCAGCAGAACCTGCGGGCCGCCGCCGACGCAGCCGAGCGCAACGCCGACCTGGCGGTGGCGCTCGGGGTCAGCGACGAGGAGACCGCCGCCTGGCGGGACGCCGCGCTGCACCTGGCGGTGCCGTTCGACGAGCGGCTCGGCGTGCACGAGCAGTCGGCGGGCTTCACCCGGCACCAGCGCTGGGACTTCGCCGCCACCGGACCCGGCGGGTACCCGCTGCTGCGCCACCACCCGTACTTCCAGCTGCAGCGTCGGCAGGTGGTGCAGCAGCCGGACCTGGTGCTGGCACTGTTCCGGCGCGGCGAGGCGTTCGGGCCGGAGCAGCGGGCCAGGGACTTCGCCTACTACGAGGAGCTGACCGTCCGGGACTCGCCGATCGCGGCCGGGGTGCAGGCGGTGCTGGCGGCGGAGACCGGGTTCCCGGAGCTGGCGTACGACTACCTGGCCGAGACCGCGCTGCTGGACCTCGGCTCCACCGCGCACGACCTGCGCGACGGGCTGCGGCTGGCGGCGCTGGCCGGGACCTGGCTGGCGCTGGTGGCCGGGTTCGGCGGGCTGCGGCACCAGGGCGACGTGCTGTCGTTCGCGCCGCGGCTGCCGCCGGGCCTGGCCCGGCTGGCGTTCACCGTCCAGTTCCAGCGCCGCACACTGCGCGTGGAGGTGACCGCCGACCGGGCCGGGTACACCCTGCTGGAGGGCGCCGAGATCCAGCTGTGGCACCACGGCGAACCGCTGACCATCACCCGGGACACGCCCGCGCACCGGCCCGTACCGGCGCTGCCCGGGCGGCCCGCCCCCACCCAGCCGGCCGGTCGCCGGCCCCGCAACCGGCGCCGGTCGGCGGACCGCGCCGGCAGACAGGAGTGACCCAGATGCCCATCGCCACCGTCAACCCCGCCACCGGCGAGCTGTTGGAGGCCTTCACCCCGCTCGACCACCAGGAGCTGGAGCTGCGCCTGGCCCGCGCCGCGGCCACCTTCGAGGGGTACCGCACGACCGGCTTCGCCGACCGGGCGGCGATGCTGCACCGGGCCGCCGACCTGCTGGACGAGGAGCAGGAGCGGATCGCCCGGACCATGACCACCGAGATGGGCAAGCCGATCGGCTCGGCCCGCGCGGAGGCCGCCAAGTGCGCCAAGGCGATGC
The DNA here is from genome assembly GCF_000710465.2 of Kitasatospora sp. MBT63. Taxonomy (GTDB): domain Bacteria; phylum Actinomycetota; class Actinomycetes; order Streptomycetales; family Streptomycetaceae; genus Kitasatospora. Next base: position 10,162 of record NZ_JAIZ01000069.1, read on the forward strand.
GCTGGTACGCCGACCGGGCGCCCCTGCTGCTGGCGGACGAGCACCCGGCGCAGGCCGACGTGGCCGACTCCGGGGCGTCCTCGGTGTACGTGCGCTACCGGCCACTGGGTGTGGTGCTGGCGGTGATGCCGTGGAACTTCCCGCTCTGGCAGGTGGTCAGGTTCGCGGCCCCCGCCCTGATGGCGGGCAACGTCGGGCTGCTCAAGCACGCCTCGAACGTGCCCCGCACCGCGCTGTTCCTGGAGGAACTGTTCGCCCGGGCCGGGTTCCCGGCGGGCTGCTTCCAGACCCTGCTGATCGAGTCCGGCGCGGTGGAGGGCGTGGTCCGCGACCCGCGGGTGGCGGCGGTGACGCTGACCGGCAGCGAGGGCGCCGGCCGGGCGGTCGCGGCCGCCGCCGGGGACGAGGTGAAGAAGACGGTGCTGGAGCTCGGCGGCAGCGACCCGTTCGTGGTGCTGCCCTCCGCCGACCTCGAGCAGGCCGTCAGGTGGGCGGTGACCGCCCGGGTGCAGAACAACGGCCAGTCCTGCATCGCGGCCAAGCGCTTCATCGTGCACACCGAGGTGTACGACGCGTTCGCCGCCGCGTTCATCGAGCGGATGGGTGCGCTGAAGGTCGGCGACCCGCAGGTGGAGGACATCGAGGTCGGACCGCTGGCGACCCGCCAGGGCCGCGCCGACCTGGAGGAGCTGGTGCAGGACGCGCTCGCGCTCGGCGCGGTGGCGGAGTGCGGCGGCGAGCGGCCGGCCGGTCTGGACGAGGGCTGGTACTACCGGCCGACAGTGCTGAGCGGGGTGACGTCCGCGATGCGGATCCACCACGAGGAGGCCTTCGGTCCGGTCGCGACGCTGTACCGGGCCGGGAGCCTCGACGAGGCGCTGACGCTGGCCAACGACACCCCGTTCGGGCTGAGTTCCAACGTGTGGACCGCCGACGCCGCCGAGCGTGACCGCTGCGTGCGCGACCTGCGGGCCGGCGGGGTGTTCTTCAACGGCATGACCGCCTCGCACCCCGCCTTCCCGTTCGGCGGTGTCAAGCGTTCCGGCTACGGCCGGGAGCTGTCGGCCCACGGCATCCGGGAGTTCTGCAACATCACCACCGTCTGGCTGGGGCGCTGAGCACCCCGATCACGCCACCGGGTACGGATGCGGCGGCTGCCCCAGCCTGGGGTGGCCGACCGCCCAGCCGGCCGTCAGCACCACCGTGGTCAGCCAGATCGCGCTCATCACGGCCAGCGCCACCGGGTCGTTCAGCTGCACCACGATCAGGGTCGCCCCGATCGCCAGGCCCCACCAGAACGCCAGCGCCAGCGCCGGGGTGTGCCGCAGCGCCGTGGTCAACCGCCTGTGCAGCGGAGCGGGCTTGCGGTGTGTCGGGCCGTGGAGCTGTCCGAGGTCGTAGGTCGTAACCATGGCGCCCACCTCCTGGGTCTGCCGCACCTGGTCCGTGCGCCGTCCCCCTGGTGACCACGATAGGGCCGCCCGGGTGATGCGGCGTGCCGAGCCGGGGGCCGGGCGGGTACCGCTCCCCCGTGGAGATCCATCCGATGCTGGCCACCGCGAGCGACCGGCGCGACTTCGACGGCGGCTGGCTGCTGGAACGCAAGCTCGACGGCATCCGGGCGCTCGCCCGGCGGGACGCCGGCGGGGTGCGGCTGCTGTCGCGCACCGGCAAGCCGCTCGGCGAGCGCTACCCGGAGCTGGTCGAGGCGCTGGCCGCCCAGCCGGTCCCCGAGTACACCGTCGACGGCGAGATCGTCGCGCTGGCCGGCGGGGCCACCAGCTTCGCCCGGCTGCAGCAGCGGATGCAGCTGCGCGACCCGCGGGCGGCGGCGGCCGCGGGCGTGCAGGTCACCTACTTCCTGTTCGACCTGCTGGACCTGTTCGGCCACGACACCACCGCGCTGGCCCTGACCGATCGCAAGGAACTGCTGCGGGAGTCGCTGGTCTACGGCGAGCGGCTGCGCTTCACCGAGCACCGGCGGGCCGACGGCCCGGTCCCGCTCGCCGAGGCGTGCGCGCAGGGCTGGGAGGGGCTGATCGCCAAACGGGCCGACAGCCGCTACCTGCCGCGGCGCTCCGCCGACTGGCTGAAGCTCAAGTGCGAGGCGGGTCAGGAGCTGGTGGTCGGCGGCTTCACCGACCCGGCCGGCAGCCGCGCCGGGTTCGGCGCCCTGCTGCTCGGCTACCACGAGGGCGGGCGGCTGCGGTACGCCGGGAAGGTCGGCACCGGCTTCGACACCCGCACGCTGCTGGCCCTGCGGGGCGCACTGGACGCGCTGGCGCAGCCGGACAGCCCGTTCGGCGGGCCGGTGCCGGAGCGCCGGGTGCACTGGGTGGCACCGCGCCTGGTGGTGCAGGTCGGCTTCACCGAGTGGACCAGGGACGGGCGGCTGCGCCAGCCCCGCTTCCTCGGGCTGCGCCCCGACCGGCCGGCCGCGGAGGTGGTGCGGGAGTACCCGCTGCGGGGGTGACCCGTCCGACGGCGCCCGGGGTGCGCGGGTACCGGGGTCCGCCTAGGTTGCCGCTGGGGGGCGGTCCTACAAGAGGTGGAGACGTCCATGGCAGGGAAGTTCGAGATCTACCAGGATTCCGCGGGCAACCACAGGTTCCGGCTCAAGGCGAGCAACGGGTCCGTCGTGGTGACCGGCGACCCGGAGGAGTCGCTCGAGAAGTGCATGAAGAGCATCGAGTCGCTCCGCAAGCTGGCGCCGTACGCGCAGGTCCAGGAGGTTTCGCAGGCGCAGGCCCTGGCCTGAGCGCCCCGCTCGCCCGCACGGGCGCACCCGGGCCGGCCACCGTCGCGGTGGCCGGCCCGGCGGCGTGCCCGGGGCCGGTGGGCGGCCCGCAGCCGTGCATGGGATCTCCGCGAAAGCCTCACAGCCGGTACCTGTCGGGGCCCGCCGTGCCGTACGTAGGGTCCCTG
>NZ_JAIZ01000070.1 GCF_000710465.2 Kitasatospora sp. MBT63
GCGCCGCGCCGCCGTCGGCCGGGGTGGCGGCGGTGGCCGGGGCGGCCACCGCGAGGGTTCCCAGGATCAGCGCGGCGGCGGGTGCCGCGGCGTAGGCCCGGGAGAGCCGGTTGCGTGCTGCTGGCACGTCGGGTCCCCACTTCTCGGATCGATGGACCGTCAGGTGACCCTTGTGAGGGCATGACGGACCGGGCCGACGACGGATGATCCGTCGCCGGCGCGGAAGTTGACTGTGCGCTAGCTGTTTATTCGGACTGTTGTGCGCAGCTCAAGAGCGCATCCGAAAGCTTTGCCCGGACATGACCGCGGGGAGGGGAAGCCGTTGCCGAGCGGGGCGCCGCACCAGTCGCCCCGGTCACACCCGTCACCGTGTCCGTCCGTCCGGGCGGTCGTTGCACAGGGCGGGGATCTGTCGGGGAAGGCGGCTGAAACGAGATGTCATACCCAGTAGCGCGTTCGGTATGCACCCATCCGGGGACGACTTCCGGGGAAGTCGGGCCAAAAACCCTCCACCGGCCTAGTCTTGTTGAGGTGAACGATCCTCAGCCCGCCCGCCGGGCCGCCCTCGCCACCGCCGACGACCGCGCCCCGGCCGGTCCGGGTCCGGACCTCCGCGCACGGGTACGGGTCTACGAGGCCGAGCTGATCGCCTTCCGGCGGGATCTGCACCGCCACCCGGAGCTCGGGCGCCAGGAGTTCCGTACCACCAGGCTGCTGCGGGAGCGGCTGGTCAGAGCGGGTCTGGAGCCCCGGGTGCTGCCCGGTGGCACCGGCATGATCGTGGACATCGTCCCGGACGGCACCCCGTCGGGCACCCCCTTCCTCGCCTTCCGCGCCGACATCGACGCGCTGCCGATCGAGGACGCCAAGACCGAGGCGCCCTACCGTTCCACCCTGCCCGGGCGGGCCCACGCCTGCGGCCACGACGTGCACACCGCGGTGGTGCTGGGCACCGCGCTGGTGCTGGCGGGCGCGGCCAGGACCGGCGAGCTGGAGCAGCCGGTCCGGCTGCTCTTCCAGCCCGCCGAGGAGGTCATGCCGGGCGGCGCGCTGGACGTGATCAAGGCGGACGGGATGGCCGGGGTCGGCCGGATCTTCGCGGTGCACTGCGACCCGAAGGTGCAGGTCGGCCGGATCGGGCTGCGGGTCGGCGCGATCACCTCGGCCTGTGACCGGCTGCTGCTGGGGCTGAGCGGCCCCGGCGGCCACACCGCCCGGCCGCACCTGACCACCGACCTGGTCACCGCGGTGGCCCGGATGGCCGCGGAGCTGCCGGCCGCGCTGGCCCGCCGGATGGACCCGCGCTGGGGGGTGAGCCTGGTCTTCGGCCGGATCGCGGCCGGCTCCGCGCCGAACGTGATCCCGCAGCAGGCCGAGCTGGAGGGCACCGTGCGCTGCCTGGAGCTGGCGGGCTGGCGGGAGGCGCCCGAGGTGCTGCACGAGCTGATCGGCCGGATCGCCGAGACGCACCGGGCCAAGTGGGAGCTGGACTACCACCGGGGCGTCCCGCCGGTGGTCAACGAGCAGGAGTCGATCGCCCAGCTGGACGCCGCGATGACGGCCCGGTTCGCCGGCCGCGGCCCGGTGGTGGAGGACACCGAGCAGAGCCTCGGCGGCGAGGACTTCTCCTGGTACCTGGAGCACGCACCGGGGGCGCTGGCCAGGCTCGGGGTGCGCGGTCCGCACGAGAAGGGCGTCCGGGACCTGCACCAGGGCGACTTCGACGTGGACGAGCGGGCGATCGGGGTCGGCGTGGAGCTGTTCGCCGCGCTGGCGCTGGGGCACGGCCGGGTCTGAGACGGCCAACGGGTGCACCCGCCGGCCGGTCACCCGCTGTAGGTGCCCGGACCGGCGGTGTTCGAGTGGCCGAGGCCCGTGGTGAGGGCCTCGGCCCTTGGGCGGCGCGGCTTGTGACGGCCGGGGCCGGTTGGGCATAGGGTGGTTGTCCGGTATCACTCGGTAGTGACATTCGGTTGAACAACTGTGGCGCTATGTCCGGATTCATCCTGAAGTCGGACCACATTTTGATAACAACCCGAATGCCCTGGCAGGCCGTAACCCAACCGTGTTCTACGCGCGTTACGGTGGCGCTCGACCACGCCAAACGGGTGTGTGAGAAGGAGATAATCCCTTGCGCCGTTCACTCAAGCTCGCCGCGGTGATGCTCTCGGGTTCCCTGGGCATCGCTTCGCTCGCCGCCTGCGGCGCAAAGAGCACCGACAGCACTTCCGCTTCCGCCGGCGCCTCCGGCTCGTCCGGCATCAAGGTCGGTATGGCCTACGACATCGGCGGCCGTGGCGACCAGTCGTTCAACGACTCCGCCGCCCGTGGTCTCGACAAGGCCAAGGCCGAGCTCGGTGTCCAGGTCAACGAGGCCGAGGCCAAGACCGGTGAGGCCGAGTCCGACAAGGAGGCTCGCCTCAAGAGCCTGGTGACCGCGGGCTACAACCCGGTCATCGCGGTCGGCTTCGTCTACCAGGACGCGGTCAACAAGGTCGCCAAGGACAACCCGAACGTCAAGTTCGCGATCATCGACTCCGCCTCGGCCGACCAGCCGGCGAACGTCACCTCGCTGACCTTCTCGGAGCAGGAGGGCTCGTACCTCGCCGGCGTCGCCGCCGCGTCGAAGAGCAAGTCCCACCAGATCGGCTTCATCGGTGGTGTCCAGTCCGAGCTGATCAAGAAGTTCGAGGCCGGTTACACCGCGGGTGCCAAGTCCGTCGACCCGAACATCGTCGTCGACGTCACCTACCTCACCACCCCGCCGGACTTCAGCGGCTTCAACGACCCGGGCAAGGGCAAGGAAGCCGCCCAGGGCCAGCTGGACAAGGGCGCGGACGTCATCTACGCCGCGGCCGGTTCCTCCGGCGCCGGTGCGATCGAGGCCGTCTCCACCGCCGGCAAGTGGGCCATCGGTGTCGACTCCGACCAGGCCGCCCAGCCCGCGCTGGCGAAGTACAAGGACCACATCCTCACCTCGATGGTGAAGAACGTGGACACCGCCGTGTACACCTACATCAAGTCGGTCAAGGACGGCAGCCCGCTCACCGGTGTCAAGAACTTCGACCTGAGCGCCCAGGGTGTCTCGCTGGCCACCACCGGCGGTCACATCGACGACATCCAGAGCAAGCTCGCGGACGCCCAGAAGGCGATCACCTCCGGCGCCACCAAGGTGCCGACCGCCCCGCAGAGCTGATCCCGGTCCCGTCTCCCGCCGCCGCCTGCCCGGCGGCGGGCTGACGCCCGACTCGCAGCAGGGGAGGGGCCCGGCAGGTACGCGAAACCGCGTACCGACCGGGCCCCCTCCCGTCCCCGCCCCTGATCTCTCCAGATCTCTCCTGCGCAACGACGCGCCCGACGACCACCCAGGAGATCGCCATCACCGCTTCCGACCCCACCCCCAGCACGGGCGGCAGCCCCAGCGCGGGGACGGCGACACCGGCCGTCGAACTGCGCGGCATCACCAAGCGCTTCCCCGGTGTGGTGGCCAACCACGACATCGACATCACCGTCCGGCGCGGCACCGTGCACGCGCTGATGGGTGAGAACGGCGCCGGCAAGTCCACCCTGATGAAGATCCTCTACGGCATGCAGAAGCCGGACGAGGGCACGATCAAGATCAACGGCGAGCTGGTCGAGTTCAGCACTCCCGGCGACGCCATCGACCGCGGGATCGGCATGGTGCACCAGCACTTCATGCTGGCCGACAACCTGACGGTCTGGGAGAACGTGGTCCTGGGCGGCGAGAAGCTGCACGGGATAGGAGCCAAGGCCAAGGCGAAGATCAAGGAGATCTCCGACCAGTACGGCCTGGGCGTGCGCCCGGACGTCCTGGTCGAGGACCTCGGCGTGGCCGACCGCCAGCGCGTCGAGATCCTCAAGGTTCTCTACCGCGGCGCCCGCATCCTGATCCTCGACGAGCCGACCGCCGTCCTGGTGCCCCAGGAGGTCGACGCGCTCTTCGGCAACCTGCGCGAGCTCAAGGCCGAGGGCGTCACCGTCATCTTCATCTCGCACAAGCTGCACGAGGTGCTCGCGGTCGCCGACGCGATCAGCGTCATCCGCCGCGGCACCACGGTCGGCGACGCCGACCCGAAGACCGTCACCGCCCGCCAGCTCGCCGAGCTGATGGTCGGCGCCGAGCTGCCCTCCCCGGAGAGCCGCGAGTCCACCGTCACCGACGTCGAGATGCTCCGCGTCGACGGCCTGCGGATCGCCAAGGCCGACGCCGAGGGCGTCGAGCGCGTGGTCCTGGACGACGTCTCGCTGCGCATCCGCAAGGGCGAGGTGCTCGGCATCGCCGGTGTCGAGGGCAACGGCCAGGCCGAGCTGGTCGAGGCCATCATGGGCATGCTGGCGCTGGACGCGGGCACCGTGACCCTGGACGGCCAGGACCTCACCCGCACCCTCACCCGGGCCCGCCGCGAGGCCGGCATCGGCTACATCCCCGAGGACCGCCACAAGCACGGTCTGCTGCTGGAGGCCCCGCTCTGGGAGAACCGGATGCTCGGCCACGTGACCGAGACCCCTAACTCCAAGGGCTTCCTGCTGGACCCGGCCGGGGCCCGCAAGGACACCCTGCGGATCGTCGAGGAGTACGACGTCCGCACCCCCGGCATCGAGGTCACCGCGGCCTCGCTCTCCGGCGGCAACCAGCAGAAGCTGATCATCGGCCGCGAGATGAGCCACGACCCCAAGCTGCTGATCGCGGCCCACCCCACCCGTGGTGTGGACGTCGGCGCGCAGGCCCAGATCTGGGAGCAGATCCGGGTCGCCCAGCGCGCGGGCCTGGCGGTGCTGCTGATCTCCGCCGACCTGGACGAGCTGATCGGCCTGTCCGACCACATCCGGGTGATCTACCGCGGCCGCCTGGTCGCCGACGCCGACCCGGCCACCGTCACCGCCGAGGACCTGGGCACCGCGATGACCGGTGCGGCCAAGGGCCACATCGAGTCGGACGCCGAGGCGCTGGCCGAGGCGCAGGCCCTGGCCGCCGAAGGCACCGAGGCCGCCGAAGGCACCGCGGTCGAGTCCGCCACGGACACCCCGGCCGAGCCCACCGAGACCGCCGACGACCCGCAGGCGGGGGAGTAACCCACATGACCAGTCCCACCCCCGCCAAGCGCCCGCTTGGCCAGCGGTTCGACCTGGAGCGCATCGTGCTCGGGCTGGCCGCGCCGGTGCTCGCAGTCCTGCTGTCACTGGTGATCTGCTCGCTGCTGCTGCTGAGCTCGGGCCGCGACCCGTTCAAGGCGTTCGACGTGATGTTCACGTACGGCACCGCCTCGGACGGCCAGGTCCAGATCATCAACAAGGGCGTCACGTACTACCTGGCCGCCGTGGCCGCCGCCTTCGGCTTCCGGATGAACCTGTTCAACATCGGCGTCGAGGGCCAGTACCGGATCGCCGCGCTGTTCACGGCGTACATCGGCAGCCAGATCGACCTGCCCGCGTTCATCCAGATCCCGCTGCTGCTGGTCACCGCCATGCTGGCCGGTGGCATCTGGGCCTCGATCGCCGGTGTGCTGAAGGTCTACCGCGGTGTCAGCGAGGTCATCTCGACCATCATGCTGAACGCGATCTCGCTGGCCGTGGTCGGCCTGCTGCTGGTGCCCGGCATCTTCGCGCCGAAGACCGGCAGCTCCAGCAACTCCATCCAGACCGCGCCGATCTCCCAGTCCAGCCACTTCTTCTCGATCGAGACGGCCGGCGGCACGCTCTGGGGCTTCTTCATCATCGCGATCCTGGTCGGCGTGGGCTTCCAGCTCACCCTGAACCGCACCCGCTTCGGCTTCGACCTGCGCGCCACCGGCCGCTCCGAGAGCGCCGCCCAGGCCTCCGGCGTCAACGTCAAGCGGATGGTCCTGACCAGCATGGCCGTCTCCGGCGCGCTGGCCGGTCTGATCGGCATGCCGACCCTGCTGCAGAGCTCGTACACCTACGGCACCAGCTTCCAGCAGGGCCTGGGCTTCACCGGCATCGCGATCGCGCTGCTCGGCCGCAACAGCCCGATCGGCATCGTCTTCTCGGCACTGCTCTTCGCCTTCATGGACGTCACCGCGGTGCAGCTGCCGCTGCAGGGTGACTTCCCGCAGGAGATCGTCGCCGTCATGCAGGGCACCATCGTCATCTGTGTCGTCGTCGCCTACGAGCTGGTGCGTCGTTACGGCCTCAAGCGCCAGCAGCAGAAGGTCGGCGCCGAACTCGCCGCGCAGGCCGCCGCGGCCGCCAACAAGGAGGTGGCCGCATGAGCACCGCAACCTCGACCCGGCCGAAGTCGCCGGGCAGTGCCCCCGCCAAGAAGTACAAGATCACCTGGCCGGTGGTGCTGCTGCTGATCGCCGGCGCGCTGCTGCTGGTCTCGATCGTCGCCACCATGACCGGCAACCACGGTCTGACCGCCTCCGGCCAGATCACCGCCGCCCTCGGCGCGGCCGTGCCGATCGCGATGGCCGGTCTCGGCGGTCTGTGGTCCGAGCGGGCCGGCGTGGTCAACATCGGCCTCGAAGGCATGATGGTCGCCGGTACGTTCTGCGGCGCCTGGGCCGGTTACCTGGTCAACCCGTGGGTCGGCCTGCTGGCCGGAATGGCCGGCGGTGCGCTCGGCGGTCTGCTGCACGCGATCGTCACCGTCACCTTCGGCGTCGACCACATCGTCTCCGGTGTCGGCATCAACCTGCTGATCCCCGGCATCTGCGCCTACGTCAACAAGATCTACTACAAGGACTACGTGGCCTTCGGCGCCGGTGCGAACCAGTCGCCGCCGGCCGATTCGCTGCCGAACATCACCATCCCCGGCCTGTCGCCGTGGCTGGACACGATCGAGGCGCACCACTGGTTCCTGGTCTCCGACATCGCGGGCATCGCGGGCGGCCTGGTCACCAACCTGTCCGTGGTGATCGTGATCGCCGCCGCGCTGCTGGTGCTGAGCTACTTCCTGCTCTGGCGCACGGTCTTCGGCCTGCGGCTGCGCTCCTGCGGTGAGAACCCGACCGCGGCCGAGTCGCTGGGCGTCAACGTCTACAAGTACAAGTACATCGCGGTCATCGCCTCGGGCGCGTTCGCCGGTCTCGCCGGTGCGTACCTCTCGCTGGTCGCCTCCCACTTCTACAAGGACGGCCAGACCCAGGGCCGAGGCTTCATCGGTCTCGCCGCGATGATCTTCGGTAACTGGATGCCGGGCGGTCTCGCCATGGGCGCCGGCCTGTTCGGCTTCACCGACAGCCTCCAGCTGCGCGACGCGGACAACGTGCACGTGCTGCTGATCATCGTCGCCGTGGCGATGGCCGTGGCGGCGCTGTGGCAGTCCTACCGCCGCAAGTACACCCCGGCGCTGATCAGCATCGTGGTGGCCGGCGCGCTGTCGGTCTGGTACGCCACCACCGACTCGGTGCAGCGCCCGCTGATCGTGGCCACCCCGTACGTGATCACCCTGGTGGTGCTCGCGGCGGCCTCGCAGCGGCTGCGTCCGCCGAAGGCCGACGGCCAGATCTACCGCAAGGGCCAGGGCAAGTGACGGCCCCGGCCGCTCCCGACTGGGAGGCGCTGCGCGCGGCGGCCCGCGACGCGATGTCGCGCGCCTACGCCCCGTACAGCAAGTTCCCGGTCGGCGCGGCGGCGCTGGTGGACGACGGCCGGACCGTGACCGGCTGCAACGTGGAGAACGCCTCGTACGGACTGGGCCTGTGCGCCGAGTGCGGCCTGGTCTCCGCGCTGTACGCCGGCGGCGGCGGCCGGCTGACCGCCTTCACCTGCGTCGACGGCGCGGGTGAGCTGCTGATGCCGTGCGGGCGCTGCCGCCAGCTGCTGTTCGAGCACGGCGGTCCCGAACTGCTGGTCGAGCTGCCCTCCGGGGTGAAGACCATGGCCGAGCTCCTGCCCGACGCGTTCGGGCCGGAGCGGCTCTAGCAGCTCCGTTTGTTACGCGCGTAGAGTGTCGCGTGAGCGGCCCTGACCGGGCCCTCCCGCGACACTCTTCGCTTTTCTCCCGCACCTGAGTACGTGCCCCACCCTCTTGGAGAACCAATGGACGCCCCCTCCGTCATCCGGACCAAGCGTGACCGCGGCGAGCTGACCGACGCCCAGATCGACTGGGTGATCGACGCCTACACCCGCGGCGAGGTCGCCGACGAGCAGATGTCCGCGCTCGCCATGGCGATCCTGCTGAACGGCATGAACCTCCGCGAGATCAGCCGCTGGACCGACGCGATGATCCGCTCGGGCGTCCGGATGGACTTCTCCGCCCTCGGCGTGCCCACCTCCGACAAGCACTCCACCGGCGGCGTCGGCGACAAGATCACCCTCCCGCTCGCCCCGCTGGTCGCCGCCTGCGGCGCGGCCGTCCCGCAGCTGTCCGGCCGCGGCCTCGGCCACACCGGCGGCACCCTGGACAAGCTGGAGTCCATCCCCGGCTGGCGGGCCCTGCTCTCGAACGACGAGATGATGGACGTGCTGCGCGGCTCCGGCGCGGTCATCTGCGCCGCCGGCGACGGCCTGGCCCCCGCCGACAAGAAGCTGTACGCGCTGCGCGACGTCACCGGCACCGTCGAGGCGATCCCGCTGATCGCCTCCTCGATCATGTCCAAGAAGATCGCCGAGGGCACCGGCGCGCTCGTCCTGGACGTCAAGGTCGGCTCCGGCGCCTTCATGAAGAACCTGCCCGACGCCCAGGAGCTGGCCCGCACCATGGTCGGCCTCGGCAAGGCGGCCGGTGTCAACACCGTCGCCCTGCTCACCGACATGTCCACCCCGCTCGGCCTCACCGCGGGCAACGCGCTCGAGGTCCGCGAGTCGGTCGAGGTGCTGGCCGGCGGCGGCCCCGCCGACGTGGTCGAGCTGACCCTGGCGCTGGCCCGCGAGATGCTCGCCGCCGCCGGTGTGCACGGCAAGGACCCGGCCGACGCGCTGCGCGACGGCTCCGCGATGGACCACTGGCGCCGCATGATCTCCGCCCAGGGCGGCGACGTGGACGCGCCGCTCCCGGTCGCCCGCGAGCAGCACGTGGTCACCGCGTCCTCCTCCGGTGTGCTCACCGGCCTGGACGCGTACGCGGTGGGCGTCTGCGCCTGGCGCCTGGGCGCCGGCCGCGCCCGCAAGGAGGACCCGGTGCAGGCCGGCGCCGGTGTGGAGATCCACGCCAAGCCGGGCGAGACCGTCACGGCCGGTCAGCCGCTGCTGACCCTGCACACCGACACCCCCGAGCGCTACGACTACGCGATGGAGGCGCTGGCCGGCGGCATCACCATCTCGCCGGAGGGCACCGCCTTCACCCCGAAGCCGATCGTGCTGGACCGCATCGCCTGATGCCGTGAGCACACCGTGCCCGGGCCGCCCTCGCCGTGCGGCCCGGGCACGGTGCTGTGCGGGGGGGCCAACCGGGGACGGTGCCCACGCTGCCGCTGCTCGAACGGCCGGCGGGGGCACCGGAGTCGGAGCTCGACAGCCACGTGGTCCCGGGGGCCGCCGCCGAGGTCCGGTTCCACTCGTCGGCGGCCTGGCGGCCCGGTTCCCGCGGGCCCCGAGCGGGGTCAGCCGTACGTGCGCAGGCCGGTGGTGTCGATCGTCCACGGGCCGACCGGCACGGTGTCGCCGAACGTGAACTTCTCGCGCGAGGTGTAGCCGGGCCGGGAGTGCACGATGCCGGTGCCGTCCCGGGGGTCGACCAGCAGGTAGAGGGGGATGCCCATGGCGGCGTAGTCGCGGACCTTGTCCTCGTAGTCGTTCTCCGGGTTCGACCGGGAGACCACCTCCATCACCAGGACGACCTGGTGGGGTTGCAGGGCCCGGCCTGCCTCCTCCATCGCGGCCTCCGGGAAGACCATCAGGTCCGGGTTCCGCAGCCGCCCGAGCCCGGCGTCCTCCAGGTCCGCGCCGCCGTGGGCGAGGTGACCCGGATGGGTCCGGGGGAGCTGCTCGTTGAGCTGCCGGGCGATCCGGATGACCGCGAGTTCGTGCTGCTTCACGGGTGACATCATCATGACGATCTCGCCGTTGGCGATCTCTATCTTGCTGATCCCCGGGACCTGCGGCAGCTGATCAGCGATCTCGCGCAACCGGGCATAGACAGCCGGATCGGTGCTCATGCCAGGAGCGTAGCCGGGCCGGGAGGTGCCGTCCCGGGTTCAGGGGTGGCGGGCCGCGCCGGAGGTGGGGGAGAGCTGGAGGCCGGAGACGTCCACCGCCTCGAAGTCCTTGCCGCTGAAGGCGCCGAGGCGGGCCAGTGCGGTGTTGTCCCAGCGGTCGTCCTGGGTGCCGCTGACGTACCAGGCGGAGCCGTTGTCGGCGACGATCGCCCCGTACGTCTTCAGGGCCTGGGCGACCGCCTTGGCCTGCGGCGGGAGCTTGGAGATGTCCACGCCGGCCTTGAGCCGCAGGCGCAGGCCCATCGGCGGCAGACCGGTGTCGGTGCTGCTGGACGCCTGGTGGCGGGCCGGCCAGAGGTAGGCGGCCTGGCTGCGGGGGACGGTGATCCGCAGCGCGTGGTCGATCACGCCGGTGGCCGCCTCGTCGTAGCGGGCCAGTCCCGGCAGGATCGGCAGCCCGGCCGCGTCGGCGGAGGTCCGGCCGGCCGGGCGCAGCGCGTTCGAGCGCAGGTCGAAGACGGCCCCGGAGCCGGCCTTCCAGCCGCCGCCGCCCTGCGGGTGGGCGTCGTACAGCTCGTATACCTTGCACGCGGCCTTGTCCAGGGCGATGACGTGGCGGTCGCCGTCGGCGTTCGGACCGCCTTCCACCAGCGCTCCGGCCGGGATCGGGTACGGGCCCGGGTCGCTCTCGTCGGCGTACTCGAAGGTGACCTTGGCGGTCGCGGTGCCGGCCGTTACCGAGGTGACCGGGATGCCGAACGGCGCGCCCTCCCAGGTGCCGGAGCCGAAGTCGGCCTTGAGGTGCTTGTCCGCGCCGATCGCCGTCACGTACGCGGCGGTGCGCGGCGAGGCCGGGAGGGTGTCGACCCGGGTGCGCCAGATCGAGTCGGCGGGCGCGACCGGGCAGCCGCCCAGGTCGGCGGCGCCGCCCGCGGGCGGGGGTGAGGCCGCCGGGGAGGTGGGCGCGGAGGCGGGCGGGGTGCTCGGGGCCGGGGCGGCCGGGGAT
>NZ_JAIZ01000071.1:0-3033 GCF_000710465.2 Kitasatospora sp. MBT63
TGGGCCAGGGGGTGGGGAGCTGTTCGGTGGCCTCGGCGAGGTGGGCCGTGATGACCAGGGTGCCGTCCTCGACCTGGTAGTCGAGGGGGGCGGACAGGCGCCGCATGGTGGCGATCAGGCCGCCGTTGGAGGCGTGGGTGACGGCGTACACGGTGGGGACGCCCGCCTCCAGTGCAAGGGCGGCCATCCGGCGGAGCAGGTCGACGCCGAGCCCCCGTCGCTGCCAGTCGTCCTCGACCAGCAGGGCGACCTCCGCCCCCTCGTCGTCCCAGAGCAGGTGTGCGAGCGCGACGATCCGGCCGTCCTGGGTCTCGACCGCGAGGGTCTGCCCGTGGCGCGGGTCGAGCAGGTGGTCGAGGTAGCGGTCGGCGTCCCGGACCGGCCCGTGGTAGCGCTTGCGCAGGGTGTCCGGGGAGCAGCGGTGGTGCATCTCGAGCGCCGCGGCCTTGTCGGCCGGTTCGGCCCGGCGGACGGTGAGGTCGGCCCCGGCGGGCATGGTGAGCCTGGCCTCGACCTTGGGCACCCGGGGGCCGAGCAGGCTGTCCAGCTCGACCAGGGCCTGGGCGCGGGCGAACTCGGTCGGGGTGAAGGGCAGGTGCGGCCGGGTGAGTTCGATCAGGTCGCCGCCGGGCACCGGCAGCCGCATCACGTGGCCGGCCACCCCGGCGGGGGTCGCCGCGCCGAGCGCCGGGTACTGCCGGATCGTGCACCGGCCGAACAGCTGACGCAGCGCGACCGGCAGCTCTGCCGCGTCCAGGGCGGTGCGGGTGGCGAGCGCGAGGACGTGGGTCGGCCCGTCCACCAGGTCGTGGGCGTCGGCCCGGTCGGTCCAGATGTCGTGCCCGCCGGCCGCGGCCACGGCGGCGGTGAGTTCGGCCCGGCCGAGGCTCTGCGGGGCCCGGACGAAGAACTCGTCGACGGTGCCGGTGGGCAGCGGGTGCGCCTGCATGGAGACGATGTTGACCCCGTGCCCGGCCAGGGCGGTGCAGATCCGCGCCAGGCTGCCGGGGGAGTCCTCGACGGTGGCGCGGATCCGCCACAGGGTGCTTGCCCGGTACGCGTCCAGCGGGCCGGTCGCCTCGGCCTCGCCGGGCGGTGCCGGGGTGTCGGGCGCGGGCGGCCCGTGCGGGTGCCGGTGCGCCCACCAGCTGTGGAACAGCGCCGTGGCGAGCAGTGCGGCGGCCGAGACGGCGAGCAGCACCGGCCCGTCGTGGCCGTGCACCACGACGTTGGCCACCAGGTCGGCCGCGGCGACGGCGACGAACACCGCCGCCAGCTCGACGGTGTCTCTGCGCCAGCCGTGCCGGCGGGCGCCGCGGCGCTGCGCGCGGGAGGGGGCGGAGCGCTGGGTGTGCGAGGAAACGTCCATGTCGTCATGGTGTCGCGCCGGTGTTTCACGATCACGAATCCCCCGTGACCTGTTGGTTAATGTCCTCGAATGGCTGCCCGATGGCCGAGAGTGGTCAGCCGGTCACCGGACGGTCCGTCAGTTCGGCTCCGGCGGACCGCACTTCGGCGAGCAGCAGCCGCAGATCGTCCTCGGTGGTGGCGGCGTTGAGGAGGCACGCCCGGAGCATCTCCCGCCCCGCCAGCAGGGCCCCCGTGACGAAGACCCGCCCGCGCTGCTGGACGGCGGCGGGTAGGCGCGCGTTCAGCGTGTCGAGCTCCTGCTCGGTGAGTCCGGCGGGCCGGTGGCGGAACGCCACGATGGACGTCTCCACCGGGGCCAGCAGCTCCAGCTCCGGGTCGGCCTCGACCAGGGCGCCGAGGTGCCTGGCCAGCGCGGTGCAGCGGGCGATGTCGGCGCTGATGCCGGCCCGGCCGCGGTGCGCGATGGTGGCCCACACCTTCAGCGAGCGGAACGGGCGGGTCTGCTCCATGCCGTACTCGGAGAACCAGCCGAGCTCGCCCGCCGCGTCGTCGCGCAGGTAGGACGGCACCAGGCTGAAGGTGGAGCGCAGCGCCTCGGTGTCGCGGACCAGGGCGCAGCCGCAGTCGACCGGTACGCCGAGCCACTTGTGCGGGTCGAGGGCGAGCGAGTCGGCGCGGTCCATGCCCGCGTAGCGGTGTGCGATGGCCGGGTCCAGCACGCCGAACGCCCCGTACGCGCCGTCGACGTGCAGCCAGAGGTCCTCCCCGGCGCACAGGTCGGCGATCGGGTGGAACGCGTCGACGGCCCCGGTGCCGACGGTGCCGGCCGAGGCGACCACCAGGAACGGCAGGCGGCCGGCCGCGCGGTCCTCGGCGACGGCGGCCCGCAGGGCGGCGGTGTCCAGCCGGCCCTCGTGGTCGGTGGCGACGGTCCGCAGGTGCCGGCTGCCGAGGCCGAGCAGTTCGGCGGCCTTGCGGACGCAGGAGTGGGTCTCGCCGGTGACGTAGCCGACCATCGGCGGCAGCCCGGCCAGGCCGTCCTCGCGCAGGTCGTGGCCGATCCGGCGGGCGGCCCGCTGCCGGGCGGCGGCCAGGCACAGGATGGTGGCCATCGAGGTGCCGGAGGTGAGGATGCCGCCGCCGGGCGGGTGCGGGAAGCCGACCAGTTCGGCGATCCAGCGGACCACGGCCCGCTCCAGGTGGACGTCGGCGTGGTCGCCGCCGGCCGAGCTGGGGTTCATGGCGGAGGCGGCGAGGGTGGCGAGCACCCCGGCGGGCTGCGGGGCGGAGTTCACCCAGCCGAAGAAGCGGGGGCTGCCGTTGCCCATCGGCGCGGGCATCACCTGCTTGCCGATCACGCCGAGCAGGTCGGTGAGGCCGGTACCGTGCTCGGGGAGTTCCAGCTCCAGCAGTGCCTGCCGGTCCGCCGGGTCCATCGGCTGCCAGACCGGGCGGTCCGGGAGGGCGTCGAGGTAGTCGGAGACCAGCTCGGCGGCCGTACGGGCGGCAGTGCGGAAGTCGTCGCTCACGGTGGTGCTCCATCAGGGTGCAATGGCGGCGCGACTTCCTCGGCGCACCAGGCTGGCCACGATCGTACGCCCCGCCCGGACCCGTATCCGGACCCAGGCCCGCCCCGGCCGACGCCCGCCCCTGCGACCCCGG
>NZ_JAIZ01000071.1:3125-15521 GCF_000710465.2 Kitasatospora sp. MBT63
GCACCCGCTCTCGATCGCCGGCCCACACCCCGCGAGCGAGCCAAAGGGCGCGCCGACGCCGAAAGCGAGAAGGGCCAAGGCCCCGACGGAGGAGGGGCCGCAGTGCCCGCCGAGTGTCGGCGTCGGATCGAGAGCGCCCGGCGGCGAGCCGAGCCCTAATCAAGGGTGTTGGGCAGCCCGCCGGCGGTGCGGCAGTAGCCGGCGATCTCCTTGTTGGTGATCTTCGCGCAGAGCCGGCCGGCCGCGCCGGCGTCGGTGTAGTTGACGGTGTAGTAGCTGACCAGGCCCTGGGCGCAGGCCTGCCGCTGCCAGGCGTCGGCGGCGGTGGCGCACTGGTTGGCGGCCCAGTCCTCGCGGTCCAGGTTGTACTTCATGGTGCGGGAGCCGACGCCGCGGCTGCAGTCGTTGGCGCCGCCGCTGGCCTTGGCGTTCAGGCACCACTTGAGGGCGTCCGCGAAGGCCTCGGGGTGGTTGGCGTAGTCGTGCGAGCTGAGGTAGAAGGTCGGCGCGTAGAAGAAGCAGGCCGACTGGAACAGGGCGGGCTGTTCCGGGCAGGGGTAGAGGGGTTCCTTGGCGAGCTGGTCGGCCGGGAGGTTGGCCTTGGCCTTCTCGTCCTCCTCGTCGGGGGCGAAGAGCTGCATGAAGACGCCCTCGGAGCAGGTGATCCGGCGGGTGTCGGTGGGGAACTTGTTGCACAGCGCGCGGGCGGCCGGGATGTCCTGCTTGGTGACGAACATGATGCCGTGGCCGATGCCGTGGATGCAGGGGCCGGTGTTCTTGGGCGCGCAGAGGGTGAGGATGTCCTGCTCGGGGGTCTTGGAGTTGGCCAGCATCTCCTCGACGGCGCCGTGCAGGTAGCCGGCCGCGCAGGTCTCGTGCGGGAAGGAGATGACCTTCTGGAAGTCCTGCTGGTAGCGCAGCACCGCCGCGTGGCCGAGCTCGTGCGCGATCGGGTGGCAGAACCGCACGGTGTACGGCTTGTCCTTGCTGATCTTGTCGAGGTCGGCCAGGGCCACGCCGGGGTCGGTGGCCTCCATCTCGGCCATCAGCTTGTTGCGCAGCGTGCTGCGGGTCCAGACCGCCGGGTCGCCGGTGGGGGCCGCGGACGCGGGCGGCGCGCCCGCGCCGGTGGCCGGGTTGCCGCCCGCCTGGGCGGGGCCGGCGACCGAGGCCACCGGCAGGGCCGAGGGGTTCCAGTCGGTGAGCGCCACCGCGCCGAGCCCGAGCGCGCCGAGCAGGACGGCGGTGATGATCGCGAATACTCGCGGGTGCATGGCAGGGTCCCCCGGTGGTCGGACGCGGACGGCGGGCGCTCCCATCCTGGCCGCCCCGGGCCGAGAACCGCGGCTGCTGGGCGGCCATTCGGGATGGTTTCGGCCCAACGGCCCAACGGCCGTCCGGGTCGGCGCGGTCCCGTCCCCCGGTACCCCGCGCACACCGTCTCACAACATCAGCGCCACATGGTACTTCCTCAGCCAGGCGTCGAGGTCGAGGGCCAGTTCGGTGCCCTGCCGGTTGGCCTGCGGGTCGGTTCCGGGCCGCAGGGCGTCGGTGACCGCCTTCGGGTCGAGCAGGCCGAACACGGGTGCGCCGGCGTCGTCGGACAGGGCGGCGAGGCCCTGCCTGAGGGCGAGCGGGTAGCGGGGGTCCTGGGTGGCCGGGTACGGGCTCTTGACCCGGTCGGCCACCGCCGCCGGCAGCAGGTCGCGGACGGCGGCCCGCAGCAGGCTCTTCTCCCGTCCGTCGAAGGTCTTCATCGACCAGGGCGCGTTGAAGACGTACTCGACCAGGCGGTGGTCGCAGAACGGCACCCGGACCTCCAGGCCGCTGGCCATCGACAGCCGGTCCTTGCGGTCCAGCAGCAGCCGGACGAAGCGGGTCAGGTGCAGGTACGAGATCTCCCGCATCCGGCGCTCGGTCCGGTCGGCGCCGGGCAGGTGCTCGACCTCGGCGAGGGCCTGCCGGTAGCCGTCGGCCCGGTAGGTGGCCAGGTCGAGGGCCTTCAGCAGGTCGGGGGAGAGCAGTGCGGTGGGGCCGAGGCTGCCGGAGCCGTTCAGGACGTCGAGCGCGGCGATCCAGGGGAAGGCGGGGGCGGCGACCACCTCGGGGACGTGGAACCACTGGTAGCCGCCGAAGAGCTCGTCGGCGGACTCTCCGGACAGCGCGACCGTGGAGTGCTCCCGGATGGCGCGGAACAGCAGCAGCAGGGAGGTGTTCACGTCGCCGAAGCCGATCGGGAAGTCCCACGCGCGCAGCGTCTCGGACCTGGTGCGTTCGGCGGTCAGGGCGGCGCTGTCCAGCTCCACCACCCGGTGGTCGGCGCCCACGTGGTCGGCGACCATCCGGGCGTACGGGCCGTCGGGGGTGGCGCGCAGCGGTTCGGCCCGGAAGTTCTCGCTCTGGCCGGTGTAGTCGACGGCGAAGGAGCGGACCGGTCCGGCGCCGGACTCCCGCAGGGCGGCGGCGGCCAGCGCGGTGACGGCGCTGGAGTCGAGGCCGCCGGAGAGCAGCGAGCACAGCGGGACGTCCGCGATCAGCTGGCGGCGGACGATGTCGGTGAGCAGCTCGCGGACGGTCGCGATGGTGGTGGGCAGGTCGTCGGTGTGCTCGTGGGCCTCCAGGGACCAGTACCGGCGGGTGGTCAGGCCCTCGCGGCGGACGTGCACCACGTGGCCGGGCAGGACCTCCCGCATGCCGCGGTAGACGGCGTGGCCGGGGGTCTTGGTGAAGGCGACCAGTTCGCGCAGGCCGTCCAGGTCGACCTCGGGCCGGACCTGGGGGTGGGCGAGCAGTGCCTTGAGCTCGGAGCCGAACAGGACGCCGTCGGGGGTGCGGTGGAAGTACAGCGGTTTGACGCCCATCCGGTCGCGGACCAGCAGCAGTTCCTCGGCGCGGGGGTCCCACAGGGCGAAGGCGTACATGCCGTTCAGCCGTTCGGCGCAGTGCTCGCCCCACTGGAGGTAGGCGCGCAGCACCACCTCGGTGTCGCTGCGGGTGCGGAAGCGGTGGCCGGCGCCCTCGAGTTCGGCGCGCAGCTCGCGGTGGTTGTACACCTCGCCGCTGTAGGTCAGGACGGCGAGGGTGCGGCCGTCCTGCTCGGCGGTCATCGGCTGGGTGCCGCCCTCGATGTCGATCACCGCGAGCCTGCGGTGGCCGAGCGCGGCGTGCGGCGTCAGGTGGACCCCGCCGGCGTCCGGGCCCCGGCAGGCCATGGTCGCGGTCATCGCGTCCAGGACGGCGCGGGCCGTGGTGTCGGTGGTCAGGTCACGGTCGAAGGCCACCCAGCCGGTGATCCCGCACATATCAGCACATCCCCTGACGGTAATTTGATGTGTACGGAAAGTGACGTTACGCCGGGTGGGTGAACAGATCAATGGGGTGTGCAGCTGCTGAATGTCTGAAGATCTGCCCGATTTCGGGCAGGATTCTTGGTGAACGCCGGATCGGCGCCTAGGCTCCCTACTCGTGTCCGCCTCGCCCCACCCCCATGAAGACCTCCTCGCGCACCTCACCCGGATCACCCCGCTGGGGCCCGGCGAGGCCGCCAGGGTGGTCGCGGAGGTGCTGGCCTACTTCTCCGAACCCGTCGAGGAGTACGTCCGCCGCCGCCACGGGGAGCTGCAGGCGCGCGGGCTGACCAACGACCAGATCTTCACCCGGGTCGGCGCCGAACTCGCCGTCCGCCGGGTCGCGGCACCCGAGCTGTCCGCCCGGCAGCTGCGCCGCATCGTCTACGGCTGAGCCCTCCGGCCGGTCCCGCCCGTCCCACCCGTCCCACTGCATCCGAGCATCGACGCAGTCGAGCAGAACCCTAGGAGCCCGAAATGTGCGGAATTGTGGCCTACATCGGCCCGAAGGACGCCACCGCCTTCCTGCTGGAGGGCCTGCAGCGGCTGGAGTACCGCGGCTACGACTCGGCCGGTGTCGCGGTCGCCGCCAAGAACGGGCTCAAGGTCTGCAAGGTCAAGGGCCGGGTCGCCGACCTCGCCGCCGCCGTACCCGCCCGCTTCAAGGGCACCACCGGCATCGGCCACACCCGCTGGGCCACCCACGGCGTGCCCAGCGACGCCAACGCGCACCCGCACACCGACGTCAGCGAGCGGATCGCCGTCGTCCACAACGGCATCATCGAGAACGCCGACCAGCTGCGCGCCCTGCTCGCCGCCGACGGCGTGGTCTTCACCTCCGAGACCGACACCGAGGTGCTCGCCCACCTGGTCGCCGCGCACAGCGGCGAGGGCGTCGAGCTGGAGGACGCGGTGCGCGCCGCGCTCGGCCAGATCGTCGGCACCTACGGCATCGCCGTGCTCGACGCCCGGCAGCCCGACCGGATCGTGGTCGCCCGCAACGGCAGCCCGATCGTGCTCGGCCTCGGCGAGAAGGAGATGTTCGTCGCCTCCGACGTCGCCGCGCTGGTCCGCTACACCCGCCAGGTCGTCCACCTGGAGGACGGCGAGCTCGCCACCGTCCGCGCCGACGGCTTCCGCACCTTCACCGAGGACGCCCGCACCGTCACCCGCCAGCCGTCCACCGTGGACTGGGAGGTCGCCTCCTACGACACCGCCGGCTACCAGCACTACCTGCTCAAGGAGATCCACGAGCAGCCCGCCGCCGTCGAGCGCACCCTCAGCGGCCGCCTCGACGAGCGCTTCGCCACCGCCCACCTCGGCGGCCTCAACCTGGACGCCCGCGAGCTGCGCGAGATCCGCCGGGTCAAGATCCTCGGCTGCGGCTCCGCCTACTACGCCGGTGAGATGGGCGCCCAGCTGATCGAGGAGCTGGCCCGGATCCCCGCCCACAGCGAGCCCGCCTCCGAGTTCCGCTACCGCAACCCGGTGATCGAGGCCGACACCCTGTACGTCGCGGTCAGCCAGTCCGGCGAGACCTACGACACGCTCGCCGCCGTCCAGGAGATCAAGCGCAAGGGCGGCCGCGTCCTCGGCGTCGTCAACACCGTCGGCAGCGCCATCGCCCGCGAGTGCGACGGCGGCATCTACCTGCACGCCGGTCCGGAGATCTCGGTCGCCTCCACCAAGGCGTTCACCTCCACCGTGATCGCCTTCGCGCTGCTGGCCCTGCACTTCGGCCGGATCCACGACCTCTCCCCGGCCGACGGCCGGCGCATCGTCGCCGGGCTCAAGGCCCTCCCGGACCACATCCGGGAGATCCTCAAGCAGGAGGAGCAGATCGCCGAGCTGGCCGCCGCGTACGCCGACAACGCCGGGATGATGTTCATCGGCCGCACCCGCGGCTACCCGGTCGCCCGGGAAGGCGCACAGAAGCTCAAGGAGATCTCCTACGTCCACGCCGAGGCGTACCCCGCCAGCGAGCTCAAGCACGGCCCGCTCGCGCTGATCAGCCCCGAGCTGCCCACCGTCGCCCTGGTGCCCGACGACGAGCTGCTGGACAAGAACCTCACCACCCTCGGCGAGATCAAGGCCCGCTCCGGCCGGATCCTCGCCATCGCCCACCGCACCCCCGAGGCCAAGCTGATCGACCACTGCCTGGTGGTGCCCAAGAGCGAGCCCGAGCTCGACCCGCTGCTGCTCAACATCCCGCTCCAGCTGCTCGCCTACTACGCGGCGCTGGCGCTCGGCCGGGACGTCGACAAGCCGCGCAACCTGGCCAAGAGCGTCACCGTCGAGTAGTCCGCGCCGTTGTGCCCCGGTGCTCGCCGTCACGGGCTGACGGCGAGCACCAGGTACGCGGCCAGGATCGCCAGGTGGACGCCGCCCTGCAGCGGTGTCGCCCGCCGGGGGATGACGGTCAGGGTGCCGACGGCGACGGTCAGCGCGAGCAGCACCATGTGGGTGGCCCCGAGGCCCAGCAGCAGCGGGCCGGACAGCCAGGCGGAGGCGACCGCGACGGCCGGGATGGTCAGGCCGATGCTGGCCAGGGCCGAGCCGAGCGCCAGGTTGAGGCTGGTCTGCACCTGGCCGCGGGAGGCGGCCCGTACCGCGGCGATGGTCTCCGGGAGCAGCACCAGCAGGGCGATCACCACCCCGACCACGGCGGCCGGCAGGCCCGCGGCCGCCACCCCCCGTTCGATGGTGGGGGAGACGCCCTTGGCGAGGCCGACCACCGAGGTCAGCGCGACCGCGAGCAGGGCCGCCGCGGCGAGGGTGGTGCGCTGCGTAGGGCGGTCGCCGTGGTCGTCCGGGTCGAGCAGGTCGCCGGCCGGGGTGACCGGCAGGAAGTACTCGCGGTGGCGGACCGTCAGGGTGGCGACGAACAGGCCGTACAGCACGATCGAGGCGCTCGCCGCGTAGACCAGCTGGGTCGGGTTGAACTGCGGGCCCGGGGTGCTGGTGGTGAAGGTCGGCAGCACCAGGCTCATGGTGGCCAGGGTCGCGATGGTGGCGAAGGCGGCGCCGGTGCCCTCGGAGTTGAAGACCGCGACCCGGTGCTTGAGCGCGCCGACCAGGATGCACAGCCCGAGGATCCCGTTGCAGGTGATCATCACGGCGGCGAAGACGGTGTCCCGGGCGAGCCCCGCGCTCTTGTCGCCGCCGTCGGCCATCAGCGTGACGATCAGGGCGACCTCGATCACGGTCACCGCGACGGCCAGCACCAGCGACCCGAACGGCTCACCGACCCGGTGCGCGATCACCTCGGCGTGGTGGACCGCCGCGAGCACCGCCCCGGCCAGGAAACAGGCCACCACCGCCACCACCGGGCCCGGCAGCGAACGCTTCCAGGTCAGCAGCAGCAGGACGAGGGCCAGCACCGGCACCACGGTGGTCCACTGCGCGGCGAGCGGGCGGATCCGAGTGATCATGCCGTCGAGCTTGGCAGACCGGCGCGCCCCGGCCGGGAAGTGACACCCGCCTGAGCGGCGGCGCCGGACGGACGCACCGTCAGCCGGAGCCCGGGGCCCGCGAGGGGAGACCGAAGCGCACCGGAACGCCCGGCGAGTACAGCACGCTGCACGGCTCGCCGCCGACCCCGGGCAGACCGGCCGCCGCGATCAGGTCCTCGTCCAGGCCGAGCAGCCGGGCCCGGTGCAGCGGCCAGCGCGGATGGACGTTCGGCAGGTACAGCGGGCGGCCCGCGAACGAGCTGTGCAGCCCCCAGCGGGCGGTCAGGAAGTGCTCCAGCGCGCTCGGCTCCGCCAGCTCGGGCCCGACCTCGACGGTGATCCGGCTGCGCGCCCCCCGCGGCCCCGGCCAGCGCCGCGAACTGGTGTACGTGACCGTGTCGCCCTCGTGCCGGACCGCCATCCGTGCCCACACGTACGGCAGCCGGAAGCCGGCCCTCGCCGCCAGCACCGGGACCAGCCGGGACGCCTCCAGCGAACGGAACACCACCCCGCGCCGCCCGTGCCGGTCCACCGAGTACAGCCGGACGTTGGTCTCCGGGAAGCTCCCCAGGTACGGCAGCCCGGGCAGGCCGAACCAGCCGATCCGGTGCATCCGGAACGCGACCAGCCCGACGTGGCTCACCCCGTCCACGGTGTCCGGCCGGGCCCCGGCCGGCAGCAGCGGGGCGACCCGCTCCGGCTCCACCTCCCAGTGCAGGAAGGTCAGATCGAGCCAGGACTGGGTGAGCAGCGTGGCGCCGACCGCGCGCGGCGGCCCGGGCGTGACGGGCTCCGGAGGAGCGGGCTGGATGGCCACGGCCGCGATCCTACGCCCGGCTGCGCCGCCCCGGCCGGCCCGGGCCCGGCGGGAACGGCCGGTGCCGCCCCGCCCGGGCGGGAGCGGCCGTCATCGGCGCAGCCGGGCGTTGAGCCGGGCGGCCTGCCGGGTCAGGTGGTCGCGCTCGGCGAGGTCGGGTGCGTGATGGGCCGCCTCCGCGTACAGCCGTGCCGCGGTCGCCAGGTCGCCGTCGCGCTCGTGCAGGTACGCCGCCACCGCGGTGTGGCGGGGCAGCGTGTCGTCCAGCGCCGCGAGCGCCCTGAGGCCCGCGCGCGGGCCGTCCGCCTCCCCGACGGCCACCGCCCGGTTCAGCCGGACGACGGGGCTGCCGGTCAGCCGGACGAGTTCGTCGTACCACTCGACGATCTGCACCCAGTCGGTCTCCTCGGCGGTCGGCGCGTCCGCGTGCAGGGCCGCGATGGCTGCCTGGGCCTGGAACTCGCCCAGCCGGTCGCGTGCGAGCGCCGCCTGCAGGACGGCGATGCCCTCGCCGATCGCCCGGGTGTCCCATCGGCCGCGGTCCTGCTCGGCGAGCGGCACCAGAGCGCCGTCCGGCGCGGTCCGGGCGGCCCGCCGGGCGTGGTGGAGCAGCATCAGCGCGAGCAGTCCCGCCACCTCGGGGTGGTCGATCGCGTCCGCCAGCTGCCGGGTGAGCCGGACGGCCTCGGCGGCGAGGTCGACGTCGCCCGAGTAGCCCTCGTTGAAGACCAGGTAGAGGACGCGCAGCACGGTGGCGACGTCGCCCGGCCGGTCGAACCGCACGCCGGCCACCGTGCGCTTGGCCCGGCTGATCCGCTGCGCCATGGTCGCCTCGGGCACCAGGTAGGCGCGGGCGATCTGGCGTGTGGTCAGCCCGCCGACGGCGCGCAGTGTGAGCGCGACCGCCGACGACGGGGTCAGTGACGGGTGGGCGCACAGGAAGTAGAGCCGGAGCGTGTCGTCCAGGGCGGGCGCCGGCCCGGGCGGCGGCTCCTCGTCGAGGCGGTCCTCCCGGCGGCGGCGGGCGGTGTCCGCCCGCGTCGCGTCGAGGAACCGGCGCCAGGCGACGGTGACCAGCCAGCCCTTCGGGTCCCGCGGGGGGTCGTCGGGCCAGACCCGGACGGCCTCGAGCAGGGCGTCCTGGACGGCGTCCTCGGCCGCCGCGAAATCGGCTCCGCGGCGGACGAGGATGCCGAGGACGCCCGGCGTGAGGCCGCGCAGCAGTGCCTCGTCCATCGACGGGGTCAGTCCGTGATGGTGGGCGGCGCGGCCAGGAACGGGCGCAGCTCGAGCCACTCGTGGATCGGCTCGCCGCCCGCGCCCGGGGCGGCCGACAGCTCCCCGGCCAGCTCGACGGCGCGTTCGTGGCTGTCCACGTCGATCACCATCCAGCCGGCGATGAGGTCCTTGGTCTCGGCGAACGGGCCGTCGGTCACCGGCGGGCGGCCCTCGCCGTCGTAGCGGACCCAGGTGCCCTCGGGCGCGAGTCCCTGGGCGTCGACGAACTCGCCGCTCTTCTCGAGGCGGGCCGCGAAGTCGTGCATGTACTGGACGTGCGCCGAGATCTCCTGCGGGGTCCACCGGTCCATCGGGACGTCGTTGGCCGGGGCCGGGGCGCCGCGGTAGTGCTTGAGCAGCAGGTACTTGGCCATGGTGTCTCTCCTCGGTGCTGATGCGACCCATTGTGGTCGCGTTCACCACTGGGACGGAGCCGGTCCCGGGTTCTCGACACACCCGCCGGAATTTTCTCGGCCGGGATGCCGCAGCCTTCGCCGGGATGCCGGAGCGTGCCACCGACCGGCCCGCCGGGGTGGCCGGGGGCGGCGGGTCAGTCGGTGACGAGCTGCAGGAACGGCGCGAAGGCCGGGTGTTCCCGGCCGTCCAGGTCGACGGCGAGCCCGGGGCGGCCGGACGGCTGCCACAGCGCCAGCGAGAGCGGGCCCGGGACGCCCGCGACGGCCGCGGTCACGTCCAGGCCGATCCAGTCGGCGGTGGTGGAGATCGCGCCGCTGCCGAGCGCCGGGCCGAGGGCCGGGGAGCGGTTCCAGGTGACGGCCGTCTCCGTCCAGCCGCCGGAGGCCGCGAAGCACTGCAGCGCGGTCTGCGTCCCGTCGGTGTCCGCGACCGCGCCGTGCACCCAGAGCACCGCCCGCCGCACCTCGCCCGCGAGGGCCGGCACGTCGAAGCCGAACAGCGCCCGCCGGTCGAAGCCGCTGCCGGGGGTGCCGGTGCTCTTCACGGTCAGGGTGGTGGCGGTGCCGTAGTTGCTGTCGCCGTACGGGCCGTCCCGCAGGTACGCGTCCCGCGCCGCGGGGACCAGCGCCACCCGGGCCGGCGGTGCGGCGGAGCCGGCCGTGCGCAGCGTGACGGTCCGGGAGGCACCCTGCGCGCCGCCGGTCTCGACCAGCAGGGTCACGGCCTCGCCGAGCCCGAGCACGCTCACCCCCGGCCCCGGCTCGGCGCTGCGCCAGCCGGACCGGGCGACGGTGACGTGGACGGTGGCGGCGGTCCTGGACGGGTCGCAGACGGTCACCGTCAGCGTCCCGTCCCGCTCCCGCAGCAGCACCGAGGACGGCGCCGACACGGTGATCGGACCGGCCGTCCCGGCGGCGAAGAAGTTGGCCGCCGTCACGCCCGAGGTGGAATCCGAAACGGCCTGCACCGAGGCCGAGTTGGCGAGCACGGTGACGGTCGGCGCGGCCGACCGGGCGGCCGCCGCGGCGGCGTCCGCGCCCGGCATCAGCTGGTAGTGGTAGCCCGCCCCGGCCGGGTCGGTGCCGTGGTCGATCCACAGCGTCAGATAGTGCCGGGTGAGCGGATCGGTGGCGCCGCCGCCGTTGATGTCGTGCCAGCTGCCGGTCCGGGCCTCGCGCAGCGCGTCCACCGCGGCGCCGTCCGGGAACAGGTAGGCGCCGGCCCCGGCCAGCGCCATCCAGCGCGCCGCCGGGAAGCGGTCACCGCGCCCGGGCGTGCCGGGCTGCGCCACGCCGTCCACGGTCAGCGCGGGGGTCCCGGCGGCGCCGAGATTGCGGTTGTCGACCACGGTCCGCACCGCGGCCCCGTCGGCGCAGGAGATCCCGGCCCCCAGGCAGACCACCGCATCGTCCAGCAGGAACCACGACGCGCGGCCGCGCAGGGTGGAGGACAGCCCGCGCAGGTCCTGCCCGACGGCCGCGTACGTGCCGTCGCAGGCGCCGCCCGCCCACAGCGAGTCGGGCCGGGCCTCGCCCCAGGCCCCGCCCTCGGCGTCCGCCAGGCGCTTGGCGGAGACGGTGGTGCCGGGCAGCCGGTACGGGTCCACGGTGGGCCAGAAGGCGTCCGAGTACTGGCCGTTGCCGAAGGAGGAACCCCACCAGGAGAGCATCCCGCTGTTGCTGTGCCAGCCGCGCAGGTGCTCGCCGTTCCCGGTCTCGTAGAACGAGGTACGGGCCGAGCACAGGCTCAGCGAGGCCGCCCAGCCGGCCCGGCGGACCACCGCGCGGTCCATCCCGAACACCACCGCCCCGGCCGGCTCCGGCGAGCCGGTCATCGACCGGTCGGCCAACAGGCGCTCGGCCCGGGCGAGTTCGGGCACGTCGACATAGCCGTCGGCCAGGTACGGACGGTACCCGTCCCGGGCGATCCAGCCCTTCACCATCGCCCGCCAGCCGGCCGACTGTCCGGCCGGGGCCGCGCCCGAGTCCGCGAGGCGCAGGATGTGGCTCATCAGCGCGTGCCCACGGGTGTGGTCGTCCTGCTGGAGGTGGCGCTGGTCCGAGCTCTGCGAGCCCCGGCTGACCGCCCGCCCGGCGACCGCGTCCATGGCCAGCCCGTTGAACACGAACGGCGCGTACGCGCGGGTCACCGCGTCGAAGACGTTCTGCCGCAGCGGGTCCGTCACCTCCCAGGGCGAACCCGCCAGCAGCCCCAGCAGCCTGCTCAGCCCGCCCAGCAGCACCTCGCCGTACGAGCCGGTGTACGGCACCGAGGTGTGCTGCACGAACGAACCGTCCGCGTACAGGCCGTCCCCGGCCAGCACGTACGGGAAGACCGGCGACAGCGCGGCGGAGGCGGTGGCGAGCTTGGCCGCACTGCGGCCCAGCACACCGCGCACGGCCAGTACCCGGCACAGGTCGACCCGGTTGGCGCCGGTGCTGGTCTCCGCGTAGACGGCCACCTTGTCGTCCGGGACGGACCGGTCGACGGCGGCGCAGTAGGCGGCGACCTGCTCGGCCGTCAGGCGGTCGTGGAGCAGGACCACGGTGTCGAGCAGGGCCTGCGGGGCGCCGATCTGCCAGTCCCACCAGTTCCCGTACGCGGTCGCGGTGGGGGTGAAGGCGTGGGTGTGCAGGTGGTCGAGGCCGGTGGCCACGGCGGCGGCGAGCGCCGGGTCGCCGGTGTGCCCGGTGCCGGGCTGCGCCCAGGCCAGCGCCAGGGTGCGGAGCCGGACGTAGCCGGCGGTGATGTTGGCGGAGGCGGTGCCGAGCGGGAGGTCGGGCCAGAGCGTGCCGGCGGCCGGTGCCATGGTGTCCAGCGCGGCGGCGGCCCGGGTGCCGAGGGCGGTGAGGGTCCGGTCGTAGGGCGCGGCGGTGGCGTCGAAACCGGTGCCGGTGAGCAGCTCGCGCCAGCGCTGCCGCAGCGTGTCGTAGGGGTCGCCGGGGTTGTCGGCGGCCGCGTCGGTGGTGCCCTCGGTGCCGGGATCGAAGGCGCGGGCGGCCGCCCAGGACCCGGTCAGGGCCACCGCGGCGGTGCCCCCGGCCCGCAGCAGCCGGCGACGGGTCAGCGCGGGCGCGGCGCCGGG
>NZ_JAIZ01000072.1 GCF_000710465.2 Kitasatospora sp. MBT63
GTCGGCGGCCGGCCCTCAGCCAGTGGTGGCCAACGGCAGGTCGTCGAACGACCGGAGGGTGAGCGCGGACCGCCGCACGGGCGGGCCGGCCAGGGCGAGGTCCGGGAACCGCCGCACCAGCCGGCCGAGCAGCGCCGCGGCCTCCGTCCGGGCGAGCGTCGCACCGGGGCAGTGGTGCCGGCCCGCGCTGAAGCTGAGCGCCTTGTTGTCGGGCCGCCGGACGGTGAAGCGGTCCGGCTCGGGGTGCCGGCCGGGGTCGCGGTTGGCGGCGGCGAGCACCGTGGTCACCGAGCCGCCGCGGGGGACCTGCACCCCGGCCACCTCGACCGGCCGGGCGGCGATCCGCTCCGTCAGCAGCACCGGGGAGTCCCACCGCAGCGACTCCTCGATGGCCGCAGGGACCAGCGCGGGATCGTCCCGGACCAGGGCGAACTCGCCGGGGTGGCTGAGCAGGGTGTGAACCGTCGTGCCGAGCAGGGCGGTGGTCGTCTCGAAACCGGCCACGAACAGCAGCAGGAGCAGGTCGGCCAGTTCCCGGTCGGTCGGCGGCGGCTCGACGGCGTGGCGCTGCTCCAGCAGGGCCGAGGCGAGGTCCTCGGCCGGGCGGGCGCGGCGCTCGCGCAGCAGCGCGCCGAAGAACTCCCGCAGCTCCACGACGGCCCGGTCGGCCCGCGCCCAGTCCTCCGGGGTGCGCACCGGCTCCAGCAGCCGGCTCGCACCCCGGCCCATGCGCTCGAACCGGCCCTGCTCGGCCCGGGGCACGCCGATCAGGGTGCCGATCAGGGTGACCGGCAGCGGACGGCCCACCAGTTCCTGAAAGTTGGCCGTGCCGCCCGAGGAGGTAGCGTCCGCGAAGGCGTCCAGCAGCTCCTCGGTGATCTTCTCGGCGGTCGCCTGCAGGGCGGCGACCTGCCGGGCCCCGAGCGCGCCGGCGACCAGGCCGCGCAGCCGGCTGTGGTCGGGGCCGTTGGTACCCAGCAGCGAGGAGTAGAAGAACTCCGCGGCCGGCCTCGCCCGCTGGTCGGGAAACGCCTCGGCGCACCACTGCCGGTCGGGCACCAGGAATTCGGGACCGGTGAGCACCTGCTGGCAGTCGGCGAAGCGGGTCAGCACGTGGGAGCCGAGCGTCTCGCTCAGGTGGACCGGACGGGTCCGGCGCAGTTCGGCCAGCGCGGGATAGGGGTCGTGGCTGCCTTTCGGCGTGAAAATCGACAGAAGGTTCGACTCTGCGTCCATCGATCTCCAGGTCGGCTCGGGCAATTCGCAACAGGCAGGATGGAGAGTACACGAAATGCTTCGGTGGATCCGGATGTCAAAAATTGTGCGCGGCGCGGGAATTCACCGGTATTCCGTATGAAGATCGGAGAGATCGGACCATGTGAAGCGGCGCGGGCGCCGCGGGCCGGGGGGACTCGCCGGGGCGATTGTCGCGGAGGCCGAGCGGCTGCTCGCCGGTCCGTGGCCGCCGCCCGAACCGCGGTGAAGCGCCGGACCGTTCGGCCGGTGGGAACGGTGACGGGGGCGGGTGGCTCGGACGGTTCAGCTGTGGCGGGCGGTGTCGTGGGCGGCCAGGGCGGCGCGCAGGGTGAGCTGGTCGGCGCCGCGTGCGGCGTCCAGGCCGGTGAGGTCGGTGACCCTGCGCAGGCGGTAGTCGACGGTGTTGGGGTGGACCTGGAGCCGGGCGGCGGCCCGGCGCCGGTCGAGACCGCAGGCGAGGAAGGCGCGTAGGGTGCCGAGCAGTTCGGCCCGCCCGGCCAGTGGGGCCAGCAGTGCGGCGAGTCTGTCCCGGGCCGGGCTCGGCCGGCTCAGCTGGTACTCCAGCAGCACGTCGTCGAGGAGGTACAGCCCGGGCCCGCGACCGGAGGCCCGCGCCACCTCCCGTACCTCGCCCACCAGGCGGGCGGCGTCCGCGACGCCGTCGGGTGCGGCGGCGGCCGCCGCCACCAGCAACTCGGCGCCGCACACCCGCCCGAGGTGGTCGACCAGCGCGGCGAGCCGGTCCCGTTCCGGGCCGGACAGGGCGGCGGGCGGCCCGTCGGCGGACGGTGTGTCGGCGTGCGGTGCGTCGCAGGGGATCAGCACCAGCCCGCCGTTCCCGGACAGGACGGACAACGGAACGCCCGTGGTGCGGTGCTGCAGTTCGTTGCGCAGCCGCCGCAGTTTGCGTCGGGCGGCGACGGCGTGGTTCACGCCGGGCAGCAGTTCGTCGGGGTGCGGCCCGAGGGTGATGCCCAGCACCAGGTAGCAGGCGGGCAGCGGGAGTCCGGCGCGGTCGGCCGCGGTCCGCGGGTCGCCGCCCTCCAGCAGCCGGGACAGCAGCGACTGCCGGGCGACCTGCTCGTCGCCCAGCGCAGCCTGACGCTCCTGGACGTACCCGGCCGCGACCGCGCAGCTCACCAGCCGGAGGTAGCCGAGCAGGCGCTGCTGGACCAGCAGCACGTCCGGCAGGTCGCCGGGCCCGGCCGCCGCGAGGACCCGCTCCGCGCACTCCTGCGCGCCGAAGTGGTAGGCCCCGACGACGGCCTCCAGCGGTACGCCCTCGTCCGCGCGCCTGGCCGAGGACTCGCTGATCCGCGCCAGTTCGGCGTCCGCGGGCAGGTCGCCGGTGCGCAGCACCTCGGTGAAGGCGCGGATGCCGCGGTCCACCTCCCGGGTGATCTCGCCGCGCAACTGTTCGGTGGGGAGCGCCCCGTAGGCGGGGAGCCGTTCGACGAGCCGGGCCATCACCGCGGGCGCGAGGGCCGGCGCGGCGGCCCGGAGCCGTTCGTGGACGGGGAGGCCGCCGATCTGCGGTGCCGGGTCGTGCCCCGTCGCGTTGGATGCGGTCACAATCCACCTCGCGAATCTCTGTTGTCCGGCCCGGGGACACGGCGCGATACCGCCGTCATCATGTTCTCCAGGACGTTACTTACCAGTTGGTAACACGCCCGCCGGTTGGACCACCAGAGGTGCGCAGACCCCGACCGCACCATCCACCGGCCCCCCACACCCGCACGTACCGGAGGACCGCCTTGCCCGCGCGAAAAGCCGCCGCGCCCCCACCCCACCGCCTCCGCCGACCACGGCCCGCCCGGCCCGGCACAGCTGCTGCCCCGGGGCCCTGACGCCGTGACGCCGTGATGCCTCGACGCTCCGGTGCTTCTGACGCTCTGACGGCCTGACGGCCTGACGGCCTGACGTCCTGTTGCCCAGGCACCGTCGTCACCGGCCCGGGGCCGCGTTCCCGTGCGGCGCCACCCGCGCCTGCCACGTCACCCCTTCGTGCCCCCGCACGGCCGCGCCACCCGCGGCACCCCGCACCTTCACCAGATCCTGATGATCCCATCCCACGAACCGGGGGAGTCATGCGCAAGAACACGTCCCGGCTGCTGTCCGCGGCCGTCACCGCCGCCCTGGCCGCAACGGCCGTCGCCGCCACCGCAGGCCCGGCCTCAGCCGTCGCCGGAGCCGCCGCACCGCGGGTCGCCGCGGCGAGCGACCCGTTCTACACCTACGACGGCAGCACGCCGCTGGCGTCGCTCGCACCGGGCACCGTGCTCAAGACCCGGACCCTGCCGTACCACGTCCTGGGGCTCCCCACCCCGGTGACGGCGGTCCAACTGCTGTACCGCACCACCGACGCCCAGGGCCGCCCGTCCGCCAACGTCACCACCGTGGTGAGAAGCCTGACCGGGGACGGCAGCAAGGCGGTCTCGTACCAGTCGTTCTACGACTCCCTCAACCCGCAGGACAGCCCGTCCCGCGCCGTCGCCGGCGACCTCACCCTCGGCGGCCTGATCCCGAACGCCGAGTCGCTCTTCCTGGTGCCGCTGCTCCTGCAGGGCTACAACCTCGTCATCCCGGACACCGAGGGGCAGTCCGCGGACTTCGCGGCCGGCCCGGAGTACGCGACCACCACCCTCGACTCGATCCGCGCCGCCACCAGGTCCGCGGCCACCGGCCTGGACTCCGACACCGCGTTCGGCCTGATGGGCTACTCCGGCGGTGCGATCGCGACCGGCTGGGCGGCCGCACTCGCGCCCGCCTACGCCCCCGACGTCAACCGCAAGCTGGTCGGCTTCGCCGAGGGCGGCCTGCTCGTGGACCCGGCCCACAACCTCAAGTACGTGGACGGCTCGCTGGCGTGGAGCGGTGTCATCCCGATGGCGGTCATCGGGGTCTCCCGCTCCTTCGGCATCGACCTCAAGCCCTACCTGAGCGACTACGGCCTGACGGTCTACCAGCAGCTGGAGCACGGATCGATCGTCGACGCCGTCGGTCACTACCCGGGGCTGACCTGGAAGAAGATGGCGAAGCCGCAGTACGCCGACCCGAACTCGGTGCCCGCCTTCCTCGACGCGGTCAACCGGATCAACCTCGGTTCTGCCGCCACCCCGACCGTCCCCGGCTACATCGCCCAGGGCAACGGCGGCGTCCTGGAGGGAACCCTCGGCAGCCCGGCGGGCATCGGCACCGGCGACGGCGTGATGGTCGCCGGAGACGTCCGGGCCCTCGCCCGGCAGTACTGCGCCACCGGCAACGGCGCGATCGAGTACCAGCAGTTCGACCTGCTCAGCCACGTCGGCGTCCCCGCCGTCTGGGCGCCCCTCGCGCTGGGCTGGCTGAACGACCGGTTCGCGGGCCGGACCGCCCCCTCCGACTGCGGCCACATCCCCGCGGGCAACTCCCTGGCCCCGGAACAGCCGGCACCGGCCTCCTGATCCGGGCCGCTTGTCCGGTACGGCGACGGGTCCTCGGGAGGTGCTCCCGAGGACCCGCCGTCACCGGGGTGTCAGCACCACGCGTCCTGGGACGCCCACAGCGTGCCGCCGTTGGCGTAGTCGTGCATCGTGCCGGTGGCCATGCAGTTGTTGACCGTCGCGTAGGTCCCCCACTGGTCCGGGGAGGCCGAGTGGATGTCCACGTACGCGTCCACGTTCTTGGAGGAGGTCGGGCCGCTCGCGGTCACCCTGCCTTTGCCCCAGGGCCCTTCGAGGTCGACGTACACCCGCGTGTTGTGGGTTTGGCGGTAGGTCTCGTCCCACTGGAAGTGGGCCTCGGCGGTACCGCAGTTGTTGTAGAGCTGGACGACCTGGCCGACGTACTGGCTGCCGATGTGGATGCTGGCCCCGGTGCCGATGTAGATCCAGTTGCAGGACCGGGCGTTGGCGGGTGCGGCCGGGGCCGCGGCAGCGGCGGTGGTGGTCATCGTGAGCGCCGACGCCGCCGCGACGGCTGCGGCGACGAAGGCATGGCGAATGCGCATGAGCGCTACCCCCCGTAGATGTTCCCGGCCGGGTGGCCGGGGCTCAGCAGGAGCGTAAGGAGCGGACACGGAGGACCGGCAGGCGCGTTCAAGCCAACTCGCTTGCAGGGCAGTTTAGTTGGCCGGATCCACGGTTCGCGGAGATCGGCGGCGGGCCCGCCGTGGCCCCGTTCGCCGTTTCGGGCCGTCCGTACGCATCGTCCCGTTCTTCGGGCCTCGGGCCTCGGGCGGTGCCGTGGCCCGGGTGGGCGTTCGGCGCCGATGCGGGCGGGGTACGAGGGTTCCGCGGCCGAAGCGACGTCCGTGGTGTGGCCTGCAGCGACAAGGGGGAGCGCCACGTGCGCGATGGGGGAGTGGAGGAGGCGGAGGGTGAGCGGCAGGGCCGGCGGCGCCCCGGTGAGTTCGGGGGGCTCGCCCTGGTGATTCTCGTCGTGGTGGTGGGCCTCGGGCCTGCCCTGTTCATGACGGTGTGGGCGCTGTGGAGCTGGGCGCACGGAACTTCGATGCCGCCGGGGAGGCTTGACGGCGGGCCGTGAGCACGCTGCCCCGGCGGGGGGTGACTTTGTTAAACGGACCGGCAGTCCGTATGCTTCAAGTCATACGGACCGCCGGTCCGTTTGCGTGTCGGTGTCCCGGCTGGACGGGCCGGGACCGGTGCGGTGTCGAGCAGAACGGAACCCTTGACCATGACCACCCCCGTGACACCCGCGGAGCTCTACCAGCACGGTCTGCAACTGCTGCTGGACAAGGACATTCCCGCCTGGGTGGAGCTGTGGCACGAGGACGGCGTCCTCGAATTCCCCTTCGCGCCCGAGGGCTGGCCCTCGCGCCTCGAAGGGAAGGCCGCGGTCGGCGCCTACATGCGCGACTACCCCGACCACATCGACCTGCACGAGTTCCCCGAGGTGACGATCCACCGGACGATGGCCCCCGGGACCATCGTGGTGGAGATGCGCGGGGTCGGCCGGCTGGTGAAGACGGACAGCCCCTTCGAGATGACCTACATCGCCGTCGTCACGGTCGAGGACGGCCTCATCACCTCCTACCGCGACTACTGGAACCCCCTCGCCGTGTCCCTGCCCGGCGCCGACTTCGCAGGAACGCACTGATGACGACCACCGCCCGCACCACCCTGGTCACCGGGGCCACCGGCACCACCGGCCGCCGCGTCACCGCCGGCCTGGCCGCCGAGGGCCACCGCGTCCGCGCCACCAGCCGTACGGCCGCGCCGGTCGAGGGGGCGCAGAGCGTCCGCTTCGACTGGAACGAGCCCGCGACCTGGGACGCCGCGCTCGACGGTGTCGACCGGGCCTACCTCGTCCCGCCCGTCGGCTCCTCCGACCCGGCCGCCGTCATGGTGCCCTTCCTGCGCCGGGCCCGCGCCGCAGGAATGCGCCGCGCGGTGCTGCTCAGCTCCTCCGCGATCCCCGCCGGCGGTCCGGCGGTCGGCCGGGTCCACCAGGTGTTGCCGGACCTGTTCGAGGAGTGGGCGGTGCTGCGGCCGTCCTGGTTCATGCAGAACTTCACCGGCGACACCCCCCATGCCCGCTCCATCCGCGAGGGCGGCGCGATCCGCACGGCCTGCGGGCAGGGACGCGTCGGGTTCGTCGACGCCGCGGACATCGCCGCCGTCGCCGTCCGCGCCCTCACCGACGACCAGGCCGCCAACACCGACCTGGTCCTCACCGGGCCGCAGGCCCTGAGTTACGACGAGGCCGCCGCGACCATCGCCGAGGTCACCGGCCGGCCCGTTGTGCACCGGCACCTGACCTTCGAGCAGCTGCGCGACCGCTGGGCGGCCGAGATCCCGCTCGAGTTCGCCACCATGCTGGCCGGCATGGACCGGGCCATCGCCGACGGCGCCGAGGACCGCACCACCGACACCGTCGAGCGCCTCACCGGCCGACCGCCGGGTACGTTCCGCGAATTCGTCGAACGGGAGGTCCGGTGAACGGCTGAGCGAGGACGCCGCCGCGGCCGTGGCGCGGACCGTCACCCGTGCGGACCGGCGGCATATCATTCCCGGAGGCCGGGACGGCCCGACGACCTAGGAGGACCCGTGGCCCAGCGCACCGGCCGCACCGGCCGCACCGGCAGCACCGAGCGCCCCGAGCGTGCGGACGCCCTACGCAACCGGGAAGCCGTCCTGGCCGCCGCCGATGCCCTCTTCGCCGCCAGCAGCAGCCCGCAGGCGGTGTCGATGGACGAGATCGCCGCGGCCGCGGGCGTGGGCAAGGGCACCCTGTTCCGCCGCTTCGGCGACCGCGCCGGCCTGATCGGCGCGGTGATCACCTCGCGCCTGGAACCCCTGCGCCGAGCCGTGCAGGACGTGCAGGAGCAGCACGCGCAGGAGCAGGACACGGCCGGGACCGGGCCGCGGCAGCAGGTGCTGGACCTCCTCGACGCCGCGCTCAGCTTCAAGATCGAGAACCGGAACCTGATGTCGGCCGCCGAGGACGCCGGACTCAGCAGCCCATACCAGGCGGAGCACTACGGCTGGTGGCACGGGACGCTGCGTGCGGCGCTGGAGCGGGTCCCCGGCGTCCGCAACGCGGACTTCACCGCCCATGCCCTGCTGGCCGCCGTCCGCGCCGACCTCGTGGCACACCTGATCGACGATCAGAAGATGACACCCGCGGACCTGCGGTCCTCGCTCGCGGCCCACGTGGAGAACGTCCTGGCCGCCCCGGCCCCACCCCGTAGGGCGCGGGATCCGGGCTCACAGCGGGGTGAGGACGTCCGGGTGGGTGCCGTCGAGGACCAGGCCGTTGTCCCAGCGGACGCGGACCGTCGCCAGGTTCCCCCGTTCCCGGTGGGCGGTCCACTGCGGCTCCAGTGCGGCGATCTGGGCCTCCAGGCGGTCGCGGCTCGCCTCGGGCATGGTGTGGCCGTAGTCCGCGAACAGGGCGGCGAGCCGCTGGTACTCGCGGACGTCCTCGCTCTCGGGGAGCTCCCCGTCCACCCGCTCGACCGTGCCCTCGAGCCCGGCGCCCAGCGACAGGATCCCGACGGCCGCGGCGGGATCCCCGGCGACCGCCTCACCGATGCCGAGGTCCTCCGCCAGCCTGACGCGCCGGCCTTCCTCCAGGGTCATCCGTTCTCCACCTCTCACTCGATCCGGGCCACGGGCGCAGCAGGCCCGCCGGTACCGGCCATCCTGCCGTTCACCGGCCATTATCCGGCCGGGCGGGCCCCGCTACGGGCGCGGGTGGCCCGTTCGGCGGTCGCCGCCACGGGACGGGCCGAACGCGGCGAGGATCCGGGCGGTCTGCTCCCCGTCGGCGCCCTCGACCTCGATGCTGCCGCTCACGTGCAGGGCGCAGTGCGCGAACCGAGGGGCCAGGGCCGCGAGGGCGGCCGACGGTTCGCCGTTGCAGTCGTGGTGGCGGATCGTCAGGTCCCCGATGGTCAGGGATTCGAGCTGGGGGAGGACCGGCGAGTCGGCGAGCGCGGAGAGGACCGCGAGCGATCCCGCGTCGAACTCGGCCCTTGAGAGGTCGAGTCGGCGGAGCGCCGGGTGGGAGGCCGGCGTGAGTTCGTCGAGTTGCTCGGCCGGGCAGGCCGTACCGAAGACATCGACGCCGATCTCCACGGCCAGGGATGCCAGTGCGGGTGTCCGCCCGACCGCGAAGACCGAGCCGTCCGAGATGACCGGGCCGCGGACGCGAAGGGTGGTCAGGTGCTCGTGGTCCACGGAGTGGAACAGGAACGCGCCTTCGAGTTCCAGGGTGCGCAGGGCGGGCACGGCGTCCCAGATGTCGGTCCGGACGAGCCCCTCGCCGTGGAAGCCCAGGGGGTCGATCCGGCGGCCGGCCGATGTCACGCCGTCCTCGTACAGGTCCTCGAAGTTGTATCCGAAGGACAGCCGTTCCAGCCGGGGGCGCGGGTGGGCGGCGAGCGACACCGCAGCCTGCTCGGCGGAGTGGTGGTAGTCGGTGAGGCGCAGGTCCAGCGCCCGCAGCCGACGGGCGGCAGGGTGGGAGAGCAGGGCGTCGATCAGTGCGCCCTCCCACTGCTCCGGGTCGGCCGGGTCGGCCGGGTCGACGGCGGCGGCGTGCGGCAGGGCCGCTCGCAGACGTGCCACCAGGTCCTGGCGGCGCGCCCGGGTGGCCGGGGCCAGACGGAAGCGGGCTTCGTCGATGAACCCCAGGCGCCAGGTGAACACCCAGGAGCCGTCCTCGCGCAGCTCCTCCAGCCCCAGATACCGCTCCACGTCCCGGTGGACCGCGGCCAGGGCGACCGGATCCGGGCCGGATGCCCCGTCGCCGAGCTCCAGCCGGATCGCCTCGCCCCTCGGGTCACCCGCCCCGGTGAGCAGATCCGCGTGAGCGAGCCACGCGTGGCGCTCGTCCGTCTGCGGGGCGGCCGTCGCCGCGCCGAGATCGTGCATGCCGTTGTCTCCGCCGGTCTCGGGGCCGTGCCCGGATGTGGCGGGCTGTCACCGAACGATAGGGCCCGGCGCCGACAGTTCCCGCCCCTGGTGCCGCGCCGTCGCGGGGGCCGGGAGGGCCGGACACCCGCGGTCCCGGGGAGAGCGGCGGCCCCCGGCAGTGCGGGGGCCGCTGGGTAGCGCCGGGGGCCGTACGGTCAGGCCGAGGTGAGCTTGGCCTTGAACTGCGAGTAGTCGATCACGTTGTCGGCCGACGGGGCCTGGACGGTGACGGGCTTGTCGAAGTCGCTGAAGTTCATCTCGCCGGGCTCGGCGCCGTCGTGGGACATCTTGACCAGGTAGGGCTTGCCCTCGGTGGCGATGTAGGCGGTGGTCTTCGAGCCGTCGTCGTCGGTGCTGACCACGGTGAAGGTCTTGACGCCGTTGACCGTCGTCGCGGCGCCCTTGACCGCGCCGTCGGAGGTGTCGTCGCTGTCGGTCATCGACTTGACGAGGTCGCACATGTCGGCCAGCCCGGCGAGCTCGGGGTCGTCCTTGGCACCGGTCAGGTAGCGGCCCTTGAACAGCTCGGCGGCCATCGCCCCGGCCTGCGGGTTGCCCTGGCCCCCGGCGATGCTCTTCCAGAACGCGGCGTCGGGCTTGAGGAAGCTGGTGCCGCCGGTGTGGATGATCTCGATCTGGCCCAGGTCGGCGATGGCGATCGTGCCCTGGCAGTTGCCCTTGGTGTCGGTCGCCAGGTCGAGCTTCATCTTCTGGCCCTCCGCCACCAGGTTTCCGGAGACCTTGACCGAGGAGAGCGAGGCCATGGCGTCATGGGCCTGCTTCTCGATCTCGGCGGCGGTCAGCTTGTCGGTGTCCAGGTGCCCGGCGGCGCCGGCACCCTTGGACGCTGCCGAGGTCGCCGAGGCCGCCGCGGACTCGGCGGAGACGGCCGGGGCCTTGTCCGGGCCGCACCCGCTCGCCCCCAGGACCAGGGCGGAACAGACGACGGCGGTAGCGGCAAGACGCTTGGAGAGCATGGACTTCCTTCTCATGGACTGACACGGGCAGCGGCCAGTATGAGGCCCGCCGGGCCGTCCCTGCCAACCGTTTCCCGAGGGACGCAGCCACACCGCAGCGACCGGGCTCACGTCCGAGTCGGGCGCACCCCGAAGCCGGTCGGGCGCCCGGGACATGAGCCCGTGTCGGTCCTGCGAGCGGTTGGCCGCCACACCGCCCGGTCCACGCTGCGGCCGGTCGGTCCGGGTGGTTGGTGCGCTCAGCCCAGTTGCTGGGCGTTGAGGCTGGTCAGGTGCTCCTGGGCGGCGTTCTCCTTCGCGTAGAGCACCTGGATGTCGATGGCGAGCTCGGTGCCGGGGTCGATGGTGTGTCCCCCGCCGGCCGGGGAACCGAGCAGGACGCTGCCTTCGGAACCGTCCCGCAGGATCTGGCCCCAGAAGACATCGGTGAACCCCTTGTACAGCGAGGTCCCGTCGGGCAGATCACCGAAACCGAGCGCCCACTTCACGACGCGCGTCTCGGCGGCGCGCACCGTGATCCGGTAGGAGTAGATCCACTTCTGCGTCTCCCAGTCCTGCCACTTGCTCAGGAACGCCTGGTCCACGATCAGGTTTCCCAGGAAGGGGGCCGCCAGCGCGGACCGGGCCTGGTCGTTCCAGCTGCCGTTCGGGCTGTCGGCCATGGCGATCCGTGCCAGGTTCGCGATCGAGGACCTGCGGTCCACCGGCAGAGAGTGCCCCTGCTGGCCGGGGGCCGAGAAGAGGGCGTTGTCCTCGTCGGTGCGGTTGACGACGCTGCTCACCCCGTCGGCGCTGTGGTCGAAGCCGTACACGGCAAAGTCGGCGACGGACGTGTCCACCGGAATGGCGAGGATCTTGTCGCCGACCCCCGGGGTCTGGCCGATGTTGAAGTTGACGGCGCGGTAGAGGCAGAAGTTGCCCTCCGGGCACGCGTCCTCGCCCTGCCCGTAGATCAGCTGCGCTTGCTCGTCGCTCACCGTTGATGCCTTCCTGTTGACGACTGCGGGGCCCGGTCGCCGTCCCGGGGACCGGGTGGGTGCGCTGAGTGACTCTACCCGTCATGGTTCGTAGCCGAAGCGTTCGACTCGCCCGGCATCGCCGGGAGTTGTGCGGACGGTCGCCGCCGCCGGACCTCACCGCCCGGGGTGGCTATCAGGGCGTGGTGGTGCGGTGGTCGGACGGGGGAGCGGGGCGGCCGCGAGGAGGCTGATGTCGTCGCGCGCCCAGTCGATGCCGAACCGGTCGGCGGCGTCGTACAGGGCGGTGACGGCGGCCTGCGGGACGGGGGAGGGGAGGGCGGCGAGGAGGTCGGTGACGCGCTGGTCCCCGAACTCCTCGCCGGCATGGTCACGGCCTTCGGTGAGTCCGTCGGTGGACAGCACGAGCAGGTCCCCCGGGTGGAGGGCGGTGGTGCGGGCCTGCCAGGTGCCCGGCGGGGCGTCCAGCAGCGGGTGGACGATGGGACCGGTGGCCGGCAGGCGTTCGACGGTGCCGTCGCCGCGGCGCAGGAACGGCTCCTCGTGGCCGGCGCTCGCCCAGGTGAGGGTCGAGCGTTGCGGGTCCAGCACGGCGATGGCCAGGGTGGTGAAGCGCTCCTCCTCGCCGACCAGGGCCTGCCACACCGCATGGAGGACGGTGTCCAGGTCGCGCCCGAGCCGCAGGCCCACCTGCGTGACC
This sequence comes from Kitasatospora sp. MBT63, assembly GCF_000710465.2. Classification (GTDB taxonomy): domain Bacteria; phylum Actinomycetota; class Actinomycetes; order Streptomycetales; family Streptomycetaceae; genus Kitasatospora. The sequence continues at coordinate 12,332 of NZ_JAIZ01000072.1, forward strand.
GTCTTCAGGCGTGCCGCCAGCAGACCGGCGTCGACGCCGTGGCCGCAGACGTCGCCGAGGAAGACGGCCGTCGCTCCGCCCGGCAGCACCACGGTGCCGAGGTAGTCACCGGCGATCAGGCCCTCGGCCGCCCGGACGTCGCCGGCCACCGCGACCCCGCGGCCCGGGGCATCACGGGCGGTCAGCACTTCGCGCAGGCCCCGCACGGCAGGCCCGATCTGGACGAGCGCCTCCTGATCGCGCCGGGACTGGCGCTGCGACAGATCCAGCCGACGACGCACCCCCTCCGCCTCCTGCGTCAGCCGGCCGAGCCAGCCCCGGCCGCTGCCGGGCGTGGCCGAGGCGTCGGTGATCCCGCCGGCCGTACGCCGCAGGTTCTCGGCCAGCACCGCGGCGGGGGAGAGGTAGCGGCGTTGCAGCACCACCGCAGCCACCACCGCCGCCAGCAGCAGGGCGGCGGACAGCGCCAGGATGTAGAGCATCACCGCCGCCATGTGCCACGCCGTACCCTCCACCTCCCGGCGCCTGCGGTCCTCCAGCAGCGCGGCCAGGCGGACCGTCCGGGCGTCGAGGGCGGCGTACGTGCCCATGGCCGGGCCGGCATCCGCGCTCGCGGCGGACGCGGGGACGGCGCACAGGGGCATCACGTCCACGGCCGCGCCGGGGCCGGTGTCCGCGAGCCACCGGTTCCCGGCCAGCCGGACGGCGGCGACACTGCTCTCCACCTCCTGGTCCGCACCGGCCGCGACGCGGCCCAGGGCCACCAGGTGGTTCTCCAGCCGGCCGCTCGCCGCCTCGCGCAGCGCCGGTCCGGCCGGTCCGGCCAGGCACGCGGCCCGGACGTCGCCCGCCGCGGCGCGCAGGTCGCCGAGCTCGGTCGCCGCCGGGCGCCAGCGGGTCTCGATCCGCTGCGCGGCCTCCTCGTGGTGGCGGTTCAGCACCACCCCGACCACGGCGACGCCGGCCGCCAGGAGAGCCGCCGAGGTCACCAGGGCGGCCAGCAGCAGTCTCGATCCGGTCAGGCGGCGCAGTGACGGCACATCCGCCGACGCTACCGACCACCCCGGTGCCTGTTCGCGCCACCACGCCGAGTCCCTGACCCGCAGGGACGCAGTCCCGCCGATGCGCGTCCGGGCCGCGACGGCCGGGCGTCAGCGGCACATCAGCGCCGGGTCAGGACGTCGGGGCATCCTGAGGGCACGTCAGGGAACACCACCGGATCCACAGGGTCCCTGGCCGGGAGAGGTGCCCGGAGCGGTTCATCGGGTGCCTGGCCGCGATGGCCGAGCAGGGTCCCCCGGGGCCCGCGCAGGTTCGAATCCTGCCCTCTCCGCCGGATGCGGCACGAACCCCCCCCGACCCGCAGCGGGCCCGTTCGGCCTGACCTGGGCACGCAGCGGCGCGGGGCGCGCCGGTCAGCGGGGCCGCAGCCCGTCGAGGACCACCGCGAAGATCCGCTCCCGCGCCGCCGCATCGTCCGCGAGCTGCTCCATGGCCCTGGTCGTACCGACCACCAGCGCGACGAGGTCCGGCAGACCCACCTCCGGGCGGACCGCCCCGGCGCGCTGCGCCCCGGCCAGCAGTTCGGCGAGGCGTTCGCGGATCGCCTCGGTGGACTCCCGCAGGGCCGCGTGCGCGTCCACTCCGGCCGCCGCGAGCGCCTGGGCGAACTCGTTCTTGCCCGCGGACTCCTCGACCACCAGGCGGAAGCAGTCGAAGAACGCCTCGGCGGGCGCGGACCCGGCGGGCAGCTGCGCCGCCCGGGCCGCGATCGACTCGAGCCTGCGCACCATGACGGCCTCGAGCAGTGCCTCCTTGGTCGGGAAGTGCCGGAAGAGCGTGCCGACCCCGACCCCGGCGGCCCGGGCGATCTCCTCGGTCGGCACACCGACGCCGCGGGTGGTGAACACCTCGGTGGCGGTGTCCAGCAGCCTGGCCCGGTTGCGGGCCGCATCCGCCCGCAGCGGGCGTTCCTGAGCGCCGCTCATCTCTTCCAGCCTCTCCTGTCCGGTGGTGCGGCGACACTGGACAAGCGGAGTCGCTGGTCCGTATCGTCGTAAGCGGATTCGCCAGTCCGATTCTGGCGAACATGCCGCTGGGGGTTGAGCATGTCCGAAACGCTGTCGCCTAGTGAAGTCTTCACCAAGCTGCTCGAGGGTATCGGTGCGGGGCGGTTCGCCGACCTCGCGGACCTCTATGCCGAGGACGCGGTGGTGGAGATCGCGTTCGCGCCCGGCGGGCCGCGCCGCTTCGAGGGCCGGACGGTGATCGGGGAACGGTACCTGGAGCTCGCCGCGGGCATTCCCTTCGACCTGACCCCGGTGAACGTGGTGATCCGGGACACCGACGACCCGGAGGTGATCGTCAGCGAATGGGATCACCATGTGCGCAACCGCAAGACCGGGCGGACCGTCACGGCCGCCAACATCCAGGTGCTGCGCGTGCGCGACGGTCTGATCGTCGCCAGCCGGGACTTCCACGACCACCTCGCCCTCGCCGTGGCCGGCGACGGCCTGCCGCAGCTGGTGGAGGCGCTGGGCGGCGCCTGACGGTCACCGGGCGGCGAGTGAAGTCAGGGGATTGATGTCGGGAGGAAGATCGTCAGCAGGAAGCGGAGCATCGTCACCGACACACTCGGACTCCTCCGCGCCGTCCTGGTCACCGCGGCACGCGTGCTCTGTTCCCCGAGGACCGGACGCCGAAGGCCCGCCCACTCGGCAGCCCCCGGTCGCCCCTGCGCCACCGGTGCGAAGGCTTTGCCGTCGGGCGGCGCCGGACCTGACCGCGTGATATCCGCCGACCGACCGTCGGAGGGCCGTGGCATCATGCCGCCATGACGACGAGCGAAGCCCCCGCAACGGCGGCCGAGGCGGTGCAGGAGCTTCGGGAGATAGCCCACGGGTGGGTCGACGGCCGACGCGCTGACCCGGATCTTCTGGTCCGGGCCGCGCTCCGCGCCCTGATCGCCGGCGTGGACACCCCGTCGCTGGTCCTCCTCGCCGCGCTCTTTCGCGGTGAGGAGGACCAGGCCTCGGAGCTGTTCGGCCAGGTGATGGACGAGCTCGGCTTCGGCTTCCACCCGCCCGAGTACTACTGGGAGGGCCGGCTGGCGCTCGCCCGCTGGTGGGCCGCCGAGATCGTCGGCGGGTGGCTCGACCCCGTCGAGGGCGCCGCACTCATCGTCGAGGATGTGGCCGAAACCTACGGGAAGTGCGAGGAGTTGGCACCCATGGTCGATGCGATGGTGGCGCTCATGGACCCCGCCGGCGCCGCATACCCGGACGACGTTCCCGCGCATCTGAGCCGGGCCGCCCACGAACTCCTGGCCCGCATCCCGCCCCCATCCACCCCGCTCTGACAGCATGAGGGCGCCGTGTCTGTCGGAGGTCAGCTTTCGCCCAAGCGTCCGATGCACACGGTTTGGAGGCCCGTTGCACGCCCCAGTGGAAACGAACGATGCGACGCCAGATGATCAAGGTTGCTGAGACCGAGGATCGACCTGGAGTCGCGTCCGCGTGCCATCCCTCCTGATCACCGTCCTTGCGCGCCACTGCGAGGATGCCACCGCCCTCTGCCCGCCCGCGGAGCCGGCGGCCGGCCCGCCACAGCACTGATCCGGTCGAAGATCCCGCCCCCGTCCTGGTTGCTCTGGCCGTCGACGGTAAGACCGTGCGCGGCTCCCGCACCGACGGCGCAGCCGTCCACCTGCTTGGCGCTGCCCCCCACGACAGCCAGAGCGTCATCGCCCAGCGCGAGATCGCGGCCAAGAGCAACGAGATCCCGGCCTTCGCTCCGCTGTTGGCCCGTCTCGACCTGCACGGCGTGGTGGTCACCGCCGACGCGATGCACACCCAGCGCGGCCACGCCGAGAAGATCACCGCAGCCGGCGGCCACTCCAGGAGCGGGTGGGTCACCCGCCTGCCCCGCTCCAGGAGGTGAGCACCCGGCGGTACGGCTGGGGCGACGATGTCCGGCTCGATGCCGGCCGGAAGGCGCGACTGCGGCCCGACCGCGCAGCGTCCGGGGTGATCGTCCCGGGACCGGTGCCGTGGTGTCCGGGTCGCTCGGTCGGCGCCACGCCGGTGTGCGGCTCCACGTCCCGTCCAACGGGTGTGGAGCCGCACAGTGGTTCCGGCTCCCGGGCGGCGCCGGTCGCCGGTCGCGTGGCCGACCGCGACAAGATCGGCCGGGACCGGGTGCTCGGCGACGTCCCGCGGTCCCGCAGCCCCTGCGGCCGCTACCCGAGCTGCGCCGAGGTCGTCCGGCCCCTGGTGGTCAGGCCGAAGCCGTAGGGGAACAGGGGGTCGTACTGCGGGTCGCCGATGTTGATCGGTTCCTGGGCCTCGCTGCGCGGCCAGGTGACCGGGAGCCTGCCGGTGAAGGGGCGCTTGCCGAACAGGACGTCGGCGACGCCGTCGCCTTCGCTGCCCGGGAGCCAGGACATCACGAAGGCGTCCGCCGCGGGCAGTTGGCCGGTGACGATCTGGGGGCGGCCGGCGACGTCGAGGACGATGCAGGTGCTGATGGCGGAGCAGACGCGGTCGATGTTCGCCCGGTCGGTCGTGGAGAGCTCCAACGTGTGGCCGCCGACCCCGACGTCGCCGAGCCCTTCCGCGTAGGGGGTCTCGCCGATGACCACGATGCCCACGTCGTAGCCGGTGGTGGGGGCCGCGGCATCGGCGCTGTAGGTGACGTTCGGGGCCGCGTTCCGGATGCCTTGCAGGATGGTGGTGCCGGGGAACGCGGTGTTGCCGGACTGTCCCTGCCAGGTCAGCGTCCACCCGCCGGCCTGGTTGCCGAGGTCGTCGGCGTTGACCCCGGCGACGTAGATCCGCTGGGAGGGCGCGAGCGGCAGGGCGTGGTGGTCGTTCTTCAGGAGCACCTGGGACTCGGCGACCGCCCGGCGGGCCACCGCCCGGTGGGCGGACGAGCCGACACTGTCGATGTTGGTGCGGTCCGTGTAGGGGTGCTCGAACAGGCCGAGGTCGAACTTGGCGCGCAGGATGCGGGACACGGCGTCGTCGATGCGCGACATCGGTACGCGGCCGGCCTGGACCTCGGCCGAGAGGGCCTGTTCGAACTGAGGCGCGTCGTAGGGCTGCATGAACATGTCCATGCCGGCGTTGACGGAGGTGCGGGCCTGGGTCGCGAAGTCGCCCGGGAGCTCGGTGATGGCGTCCCAGTCGCTGATCAGGAACCCGTCGAAGCCGATCTTCCGCTTGAGGACGTCGGTCAGCAGCTCCTTGCTGGCACTCATCCTGACCGGCCCGCTGCCGGGCACGTCGGTCCACTGGACGGAGGAGTAGGACGGCATGATGCTGCCGACGTGGTGCGCCTGGACCGCCGTGACGTACGGGGCGAGGTCGACGGCGTCGAAGCGCCGGTGGCTGGTGACGGTGACACCGCGGTCGATCCGGTAGTCGCCCGTGGTGGAGGTGCCGTACGTGGTGTCGCCGTCGCCGGCGAAGTGCTTGACGGTGGCCAGCACCCGGTCGGGCCGGGCCAGGTCCGAGCGGCGGGTGCCCTGGAAGCCGTCGACGGCGGTCGTCATCCGGCTCACCAGTGCGGGGTCTTCGCCGAAGCTCTCGTAGGCCCGGCCCCACCGCTCGTCCCTGGTCACGCACACGCACGGGGCGAAGACCCACTGCGGGCCGGTGGCCCGGGTCTCGGTGGCCGTGATGTGCTCCTCCTCGGCCACCAGCCCGGGATCGCGGGTGGCGCCCATGCCGATGTTGTGGGGGAAGACCGTCGCACCGGCGAGGTTGCCGTGACCGTGCACCGAGTCGACTCCGTACAGCAGCGGGATGTGCAGACGGGTCGTCAGGGCCTGCCGCTGGTAGCCGTCGACCATGTCCGCCCAGGCCGCGGGCGTGTTGGGGGTCGGGGTGGAGCCGCCGCCGGACAGCAGCGAGCCGAGGTTCAGGGCGGCGATCCGGGTGGGGTCGGCGTCGACCGAGCCGCGTTCGGCCTGGGTCATCTGCCCGATCTTCTCCTCCAGCGTCATCCGGCCGAGCAGGTCGCGGACCCGCTCCGCGGTGGGGAGGCGGGGGTCGAGGTAGCGCGGCGTGCGGGCCGCGGCTGCGGCGTCGGGTCCGGTGGCGGGTTCGGCCCTCGCCGCGGACGCCGGGAGCGCCGCGCCGAGCAGGGTGGCCGCGGCCAGCAGGACTCCGGCTGCGCGCCGGCCGGAGCCGGGTCGGGGGAGGAGGGGCTGGTGCGTCATGTCATTGCTCCTCGGGAGTGGGGGTGGTGGGTGCGGTGGTACCGGGTCGGCGTCGGGACGGGAGCTAGCTCAGGGCCCAGACCTGGTTGGCCTGGGTGCCGCCGCCGTAGCAGTCCCAGATCTGCAGCAGGGCGCCGTCGGCGGAGCCGCCCGCGTCCAGGCACTTGCCGGACGCCGGGTTGACGACGGTGCCGTTGGCGTTGAACTGCCACTGCTGGGCGCCGGTGCCGTTGCACGACCAGAGCTGCACCTTGGCGCCGTTGGCCGTGGAGCCGCCCGCGACGTCGAGGCACTTGCCGGACTGCGGGTTGACGAGGGTGCCGCCGGTGCGCGTCCACTTCTGGTTCCAGCCGGTTCCGCAGTCCCACAGCTGGACCGGGGTGCCGTCGACGGTGCCCCAGTCCTTGAGGTCCAGGCAGCGGCCGCTCTGCCGGCCGGTGACCGTGCCGGACGTACCGCCGCCGCCGGAGCCGTTGGCCTCGTAGGAGAAGGAGTTCACGGCCAGGCCGGGGCCGCCGACCCACGGCTCGAAGCCGAACTGCACGCTGGTCATGTACCAGGACGGCGACAGGTAGCCGCGGCCGATCGAGTCGTCGGTGAAGTCCTTGATGCTCACCGTCATCGCATTGGTGGGCTGCTGGCGGACGTAGGAGACGGTGTTCCAGGCGACCCCGTTGTTCTGACGGCCGTACCAGACGTCCCAGTCGGCGCCCTCGATCCGGACGGTGGCCACCTTGGAGCCGAACGGCGAGGGAGGCCCGGCGTGGTTGGCCCAGATCATCATCTCCTCGCCGTTGTTCTGGCCCGACGGGTTGGCGCCGGTGTCGAACCAGATGTCGTACGAGGCGTCCCACTGCCCGTCGGCGGTCGAGAAGTCGACGCTGGACTGCGGATTGCCGAAGGCCGACACCTGGAGCGGCAGGCCGTTGCCGCTGGAGCAGTTGCCGTAGTGGCAGCCGGCGTAGATCGACGGGTAAGCAGCGGGCGCGCCGCCGGTGGAGACGTTGTGCCAGCCCTTGGTGACCTTGAAGCCGTCGTCGCTCACGTCGATGCACTGCTCGATCGAGTCGCCCCACTCGTTGTTCTGGACGACGTACTTCCCGCCCGAGACCTTCACGCTGTCGGTCCGCCCGCAGAGGGCGGTGCCCGCGGACGCCGGGGAGGCGCCGACCAGGGAGGAGAGGGCGGCGATGAGCACCGCGGCCAGGACGGCCGCGATCACGGAGGCGGCGCGGTGCGGCCTGGGACGGGATCCGGGCATGGGAGTCCTTTCGGTTCGCCGGGCGGTTCGGTGACGCGCCCGGGGTGGTGGGGATGCGCGTCGAGCGGCAGTGTGGGAGCGCTCCCGCGTTTGGTGGCGCGGACGCCTGTTCCTCCCGGAAGCGGCGCATGGGTGCGCGGGGTACGCGGACGGGACCGCTCCGTGGGGGCGGCTCGGACGGTGGAACCGGTGGGCGGCAGGCGAGCCGCGCGGCTCACTCGCACTGCGACACATGAAGCCAGCGAGGCTGATGGACTGTCAAGCGGTCTGCTTGCCTTCAAGTTGTGAAGTCATGGCGGCATGTCCCTGACGAGGGTGGATCGAATTCGGCGCGCCGGATTGAGGATTGGCGGGAGGGCCGCGATCCGGGCCGGACGATCTTCGGCCGGCGGTCGGGGACCGGTTTGGCCAGTTGGTCGGCGCCGGTCGGGGTTCGCGCCGTCGGGTGTCGTCCGCTGTGGGTCGGGCCACATGCGGGGGCGAGGGGCGCGATCCCCTTAGAGGGTTGGTGTACCTGTCAATTCATCAGTCAACGAGACGGCTACCCGGTTCCGCCCGGCCGGGGTGCCGGGCGGGACCGGGCGGTGCGTCAGGGCGTCGGGGCGGCGGAGGCCGCATGCTTGTCCGTGTACGGCACGATCGTGCCGGCCGCCCGCGCGGCTTCGCCCCCGTCGATCCGGGCGGTCCAGCCGGGATCGCGCACGATCGCCTCCAACTGCTCCAGACCGAGCGGCGGTTGCTCGGTCAGGACGGTCTCGCGTCGCGCATCCATGAGGCTGGTGGTGCCGGCGGTGACCCGGACACCGTCCGCCCGCAGCAGGTCGACGCCGCGCTGGATCTGGGAGAACACCTTTCCCTCCCACACCACCAGCCGGCCGCCGTCCGGCAGCACGGTGGTCCGGCAGTAGGACAGCGGCCCGCGGGCGGCGCAGGCGAAGAAGTCCTCAGCACTGGAGGGGTGGTTCGGATCGGGGCTCCAGCCCGGTTCGACCGCCAACCCGATCACCGCCGACCCGTGGCCGCCGTCGTACGTGACCTCGCCGCGCACCTCCGGCCGGCTCTGGCCGGGCAGCGTCTCGCTCCCGCTGAACGCACCGATCGGCGAGCCCGGCGGGAGCAGCGCGATCAGTCTTCCGACCGCCACCTGCCCGGTCAGCGGCACCGTGCCGGGCGCGGTGGTCCCGATGGCCGGGCCGGGCGGCCGCGGGGCCGCGGTCGCCGCGGGCGGGACCTTCGGGTGCGCGTGCGGCAGCACCAGCAGGCCGCCGACGGCCAGCGCGCCGACCGCCGTGACCGCGGCGGCC
>NZ_JAIZ01000073.1 GCF_000710465.2 Kitasatospora sp. MBT63
GGGTGGGATCGGGGGCCCGGTCAAGGGGCCGGGGGCGGTGTCGGCGACCCGGCCGCTGCTGATGAGCGGCGGCGGGAAGGCCCTGCTGGTGCTGTTCCTGGTCGCCGGGGTGGCGTCGTCGGTGGTCAGCTCGGTCACCCGGGACTACAACTACGACGATGACAACGACCACGTCTACGGGACCGTGTCGGTCATCCGGCAGGTACCGAACACCCTCTACGCGCTGACCGGCGACCGGTAGCCGCCCCGGCGTCCGATCGACGGCCGGGTCCGGCGGGTCCCGCGCATGGGCGGGCCCGGCGGGCCGGGGAGCGGCGGACGGCTCAGCCGCGTTCGCCGCTCAGGCCGCGGGTGGCGAGGCCGAGTGCGTCGTCCGACAGTGCGATGGTCCGCGAGGTGTCCCACGGCAGTGCCAGGCCGCTGTAGTGCAGCACCCGGTCGATCACCCCGGCTGTGAACCCCCAGACCAGGCGCCCGGCCACATCGAAGACCGGCCCGGTGAAGCCCGAGGGGTGCCGGAGCCGGGCCCGGTTCGCGGGGTCGGTGAGCTCGGCCAGCGGTACCCGGAAGACCGCGCCGGTCTCGGCCAGGTCCACCGGTGCGACCGGGCTCTCCCGCCGCCACCAACCCAGCACCGGCGTCACCACGAAGTTGCTCACCGGGATGAACAGCGACGGCAGGGTCGCGAAGACCTGCACCCCGGACGGGTCGAGCCCGGTCTCCTCGGCCGCCTCCCGCAGCGCGGCCCGCACCGGCCCGGGACCGTCCGGGTCACCGTCCTCCGGGTCGAGCGCGCCGCCCGGGAACGAGGGCTGTCCCGCGTGCGACCGCAGCGAACGGGCCCGCTCGATCAGCAGCAGGTCCGGCCCGAGCGGCCCCTCGCCGAACAGCATCAGGACCGCCGACGGCCGCCCGCCCTCCGGCGGCGGCAGGAAGCGGCTCAGCTGCTCCGGCAGCACCCGCTCGGCCGCGGCCCGGACCGGCACCAGCCAGTCCGGCAGTCCGTCCGGATCGATCGCCCCCGTCATGCCACCCCGTCCGTTCCAACGATTTCGGTGTCCGCCGCGTCGGTGTCGGCGGTCGCCGTCCCGGTCCCGGTGCCGGCTGCGGGTGCGGCCCGGCCGGGGTAGTCGGCCGGCGGGCGCAGCCGCTGGCCCGGCTGGCCGCCCAGCTCGTACTTGAGCAGCTTGGCGGCCTTCTCCGGGTCCGTCTCACCCGTGCCGTACGAGGGGCAGAGCGGGGCGATGGGGCAGGCGCCGCAGGCCGGCTTGCGGGAGTGGCAGACCCGGCGGCCGTGGAAGACCACCCGGTGCGAGAGCATCGTCCACTCCGACTTGGGGAAGATCTCGGCGACCGCCGCCTCGACCTTCTCCGGGTCCTCGTCGGTGGTCCAGCCGAAACGGCGGGCCAGCCGGCCGAAGTGGGTGTCCACGGTGATGCCCGGGACGCCGAAGGCGTTGCCGAGCACCACGTTGGCGGTCTTGCGGCCGACACCCGGCAGGGTCACCAGGTCCGCGAGGCGCCCGGGGACCTCGCCGTCGAAGCGGTCCCGCAGCGCCGTCGACAGCCCGATCAGGGACTTCGCCTTGGCGCGGAAGAAACCGGTCGGCCGGATGATCTCCTCCAGCTTCTCCGGGTCCGCCGCCGCCATGTCCTCCGGGGTCGGGTAGGCCGCGAACAGCGCGGGCGTCGTCTGGTTCACCCGCAGGTCCGTGGTCTGCGCGGACAGCACGGTGGCCACCAGCAGCTCGAACGGCGACTCGAAGTCCAGCTCGGGGTGCGCGTACGGGTACAGCTCCGCCAGCGCCCGGTTGATCTTCCGGGCCCGCCGCACCATCGCCAGGTGCGACTCCGGCTTCCTGGGCTTCGCAGCCACCTTCACCGCCGGCGCGGCCGTCGCCGCGGCCTTCCGGACCTTGCTCTCTGCCATGCACGAAGGCTACGCCGAAGCAGCGGACGAACGGCGACGAATCAGGTGGAGCAGCCTCCGTCACCGCACAGGCGGCCGTCGGGCCGGGCCGACTCGTTCGCGGGTCGAGTTGAGTACCTGTACGGATACCGGTTGTCATCGACCTCGCTAGCTTCGGCGGTCACGTCACCGAGGAGATCCTGATGCCCCGTCAGCCACCCCGGGTCCGAGCTGACGCAGCACGCCCCCCGGCGGGGGTAAACCCCACCCCCGGGACGCCTGCGGCCACCATGGTCGTCCGACCTTGCGATTTCTAGCGTGGAGTACGTCATCCACCGTTGGAGGAAGGGTCCCCATGGCACTGCGGCGCGAACGCCCACGTACCGATCGTCCGCAGGCCGCGCACCCGGCCGTCGAGCTGCGTGCGGTGCGGCGGAGCTACGGGCGGGGGGATTCGGCGGTCCATGCGTTGCGCGGCATCGATCTGGCCCTGGGGCGCGGGAGTTTCACCGCGGTGATGGGTCCATCCGGGTCCGGGAAGAGCACGTTCCTGCAGTGCGCGGCGGGGCTGGACCGGCCCACCTCCGGTGAGGTGCTGCTGGGCGGGGAGGAGATCACCGCGCTGAGCGAGAACCGGTTGACCCGGCTGCGCCGCAGCCGGATCGGGTTCGTCTTCCAGTCGTTCAACCTGCTGCCCTCGCTCTCCGTGCAGCAGAACGTGCTGCTGCCGCAGCGGCTGGCCGGTGGCCGTCAGGACCGGCGGCTGGCCAAGGAGTTGCTGGCCCGGGTGGGCCTGGCGGAGCACGGTGGGCGCCGTCCCGGTCAGCTCTCCGGCGGGCAGCAGCAACGGGTGGCGATCGCCCGGGCGTTGATCACCCGGCCCGAGGTGGTCTTCGCGGACGAGCCGACCGGCGCGCTGGACACCCGTACCGCGCACGAGGTGCTCGGACTGCTGCGGCAGGCCGTGGACGAGATGGGTGCGACCGTGGTCATGGTCACCCACGATCCGGTGGCCGCCGCCCACGCGGACCGGGTGCTGTTCCTGGCCGACGGTGAACTCGCCGACGAGCTGCTGCGGCCCGATCCGCGGACCGTCGCCGACCGGATGGTCACGCTGACCGCCACCTCGGGATCCGGTCGGACGGGCTCCGGTCGGGCGGGCTCCGGCCAGGTCGGGGCAGCGGCATGACGAACGGACTCGCGCGGGCCTCCGTCCGTTTCCGGCCCGCCTCCTTCGCCGGCAGCTTCGTCGCCCTGTTCTTCGGCGCCGCGGTCATCATGGCCTGCGGGACGCTGCTGCAGACCGGCGTGCTCGCCCACATCGCGCCGGTGCGCTACACCGGCGCTCCGGTGCTCGTCGCCGCCTCACCAAACGCCGAGATCACCGTGGGCAGCGGCGAGGACCGGGACACCGAGCAGGCCGCGCTGCCCGAACGGGCCCGGGTCGACGCCGGGCTGGTGGCGAGGATCGCCGCCCGGCCGGGGGTCGCCTCGGCGGTGCCCGATACGGCCTTCCCCGTCCAGTCCGGGCCCGGCACCGCCCTGCCGCCGCTGACCGGCCGGGGCTTCGCCGCCACCGCGATCACCGGTCCGGCGGGCTCCACGCTCGTCCAGGGCCGTGCCCCCGGCGCCGGGGAGGTCGTCCTCGACGCCACCACCGCGCAGGCCGGGCAGCTGGCCGTGGGCGGCAGCGTGCACCTGGTCGCGCCCGGCGCGAGCGGCAGCTACCGGATCTCCGGGCTCGCGGCCGGCCAGGACGGCGGGCCCACCGCCTGGTTCGCCGACGACGCCGCCGCGCAGCTCTCGGGGCACCCCGGCAAGGTCGACGCCATCGCCGTCCGGCCACGCGAGGGCGTCAGCGCGACGGCACTCGCCCGGCAGGTCGAGCAGGCCGTCGGCGCCGACGCCGAGGTGCTGACCGGCGACGCCCGCGGCTCGGTCGAGCGGCCCGGGCTGGCCCAGGGCCGGGAGGTGCTGGTCGCGCTCGGCGGTTCCTTCGGCGGGATCGCCGCGATGACCGCCGTGTTCGTGGTGATGGGGACGGTCGCCCTCGCCACCGGGCAGCGCGCCAGGGAGTTCGCGCTGCTGCGCGCGGTCGGGGCGACGCCTCGTCAGATCCGGCGCACCATCGCCACCGAGGCCGCGCTGCTCGCCCCGGTCGCGGGTGCGCTCGGTGTGCTGCCGGGCCTGGCGCTGGCCCGCTGGTGGTTCGGCCAGCTGGTCTCGCGCGGCGCCGTACCCGCCGAGGTCTCGCTGAGCGTCGGGCCGGTGCCCGTCGCGGTGGCGGTCGGCACCACCCTGCTGGCGGCACTGGCGTCCGGCTACCTCGCCTCCCGCCGGCCCGCCCGGATGCGTCCGAGCCAGGCGCTCGGCGAGGCCGCGGTGGAACGGGCGCGGACCGGCCCGGTCCGTACCGTCCTCGGCCTCCTCGCGCTGGCGGGCGGCGTGGCGCTGGCCGCCGTCGCCGCCGGACTGAACGGCTCGGACGCGGCCAACACCGCGCTCGGCGTGGTGATGAGCTTCCTGCTCGCGGTCGCGCTGCTCGGCCCGCTGCTGGCCAGGCTCGCCACCGGCGTCCTCGGCCTGCCACTGCGGGCGGGCGGCGCCACCGGGTCGCTGGCCGCCGACAACACCCGCGCCAACGCCCGGCGGCTGGCCTCCGCGATCACCCCGATCGTGATGGTGACCGCCTTCTGCGGGACGCTGCTGTTCATCCAGAGCACCGTCGCGCACGTCACCGCCGCGCAGCTGCGCGCCGGCCTGGTCGCCGACCAGGTGATCGGTTCGAACGGCCCGGGCCTGCCGACCGGCACCGCCGGACAGATCGCCCGGCTGCCCGGCGTGGACGCGAGCATCGGCGTCCTGCGCAGCAGCGCCCTCTACCGCTCCGGGGACGTGCTGGTCTCAGCGACGGCGCTCGGCGTCTCGGGTGACCCGGCCGGGCTGCCCAAGGTGCTCGACCTCGGTGTCAGGGACGGCTCGCTGGCCGCGCTCGGCGCCTCCGCCGACACGGTGGCCCTTGACACGCACCTCGCCGACGACCTGGGGGTCAAGGTCGGCGACCGGGCCCCGCTGTGGCTGGGCGACGGCACCACGGTCCGCCCGACGGTCGTCGCGACCTACGAACGCGGCCTGGGCCTCGGCCAGTTGCTGCTGCCGCGGGCCGCGCTCACCGGCCATGTGACCGGCGGCTTCGACACCGAGGTCATGGTCTCCGCCGCGCCGGGTGCCGACCGGGCCGCGGTGGCCGGTGCGATCGCCGCCGCGGTGACGGAGTTCGGCCCGCCCGGGGTGACCGTCACCGATGCGGTCGGCTACACCACCCGGGCCGACCGGGACATGGAGATCAACTCCTGGGCGAACAACGTGATGGCCGGGGTCCTCGGCGGCTTCGCGGCGGTCGCCTCGGCCAACACCCTGGTGATGACAGCACTGGACCGGCGCCGCGAGGTCGGGCTGCTGCGGCTGGTCGGGACGACGCGCCGCCAGATCCTCGGCATGATGCGCTGGGAGGCGCTGCTGGTGGCGGTCGCCGGGCTGGTCCTGGGCGGCCTGATCGCCTGGATCACCCTGGTCCCGATCGCCCGCGGACTGACCGGCTCGGCCCCGTACGTGCCGCTCGGCACCGCCCTGCCGCTCGCGGCGGGCACGGTCGCCCTCAGCCTGCTGGCGACCGCCCTGCCCACCCGCGCGCTGCTGCGCACCTGCCCGGTGGAGGCGGGCGCGGCCCGGGCGTAGCGCCGGCCCCACCGGGCGGGTGCGGCGGGTGACGGGGCGGCGGCGGGCGGGTCGTCAGCCCTGCTCCACCGGAAGCGCGGAGGGCAGGCCCCACTCGCTCCACGAACCGTCGTAGACCGCGAGGTCGCGGTAGCCCGCCAGGTCGGCGCCGAGGGCGAGGACGCAGGCCGTGACACCCGAACCGCAGCTGAAAACCAGCCGTTCACGCCCGTCGGCCGCGGCGGCGAACATCGGGCGCAGCTCCTCGGCCGGGCGCATCCGGCCGTCCGTCTGGAGGTCGGTGAACGGCAGGTTCGCCGCGCCGGGCATGTGGCCGCCGCGCAGGCCCGGGCGGGGCTCGGCGGCCGCACCGGTGAACCGTTCACGGGAGCGGGCGTCGACAACCGCCGCGCCGTCGTCGGCGAGTGCCCGCAGGACCGCGGCACTGTCGACGATGAGTTCCGGGCGCGGGCTGGCAGTGAAGTCGCCTACGGGATAGGCCTGTTGTTCGGCGGCCCGGGGCACCACGGAGTGCCCGGCCGCGGTCCAGGCCGGCAGGCCGCCGTCCAGCACGGCGGCCCGGTCGAAGCCCATCGCGCGCAGCATCCACCAGGCCCGGGCGCTGGAGTAGACACCGGCACCGTCGTAGGCGACGACGGTGCTGCGGTCGTCGATCCCGAGCGCGCGCAGGTGCGCGGTGAGGTGGCCGGGCCCGGGCATGGTGTGCGGTACGGGGCTGGTGTGGTCGGACATCACGCCGTCGATGTCGAAGGCCAGCGCGCCGGGGATCCGCAGTTCGGCGTCGCGGTGGGCACCGACACCCGCGTCGAGGACCACCAGGTCGGGGTGGTCCAGGTGCTCGGCCAGCCAGTCGACGTCGACCAGGGGGCCCGGGACGGGCAGGGAACTCGGGGAACTCGGGGAACTCGGGGAACTCATCGTGCGGCCTCCTCGGTGGACGGGTTGGCGACCACATCCTCCCCCGCCTGACCGGTCGTCGGTCCGAGTGGGCCCGGCTCAGTGGCACGCCGGCGCGTACCCGTGAACGGCGCACGCGGTCGACGCGGGGACGTCCGCGGCCAGGCTCCGGAGCACCGGGGAGAGGCGACCGGGCAGCACACAGGTCGGCCCCGGCCGATGCCGTCGGTGGCGGCTGCCGGGAAACGACGGGCGATCTCGGGTACGGGCGGGTGCGGGCGGGTACGCACGACCGCGGCTGCCGGCGGCTCGGGCCCGGTCACGGGGGCCACCCGGAGCCGGTGGGCGCTGCGGTGGCTCCGGGCGGCGGATCCGGGTATCGGCTCCCCGGGAGGCCCGACGGCACCGGGCCGGGCCCGTGCGGCCCGTCCTCCGGCCCGCCGTGCAGGGCGGCCCGGCAGGCCGTCGGCGGGTGTCCGGCGGAGGTCCGGGCCGCACGGATGGGTACAAATGGCCCCGTACGGTGTCCAGCAGGTCACCCCCTCCTCATATGATCGGAGTGACATGCGTCATCCTTGGTGGTGAGTAGCACTGCCCAGACACCAGCAGGAGGAAGCTCGTGGACGACGTTCTGCGGCGCGCCGCGCTCTTTGCGGCTCTCGACGACGACCAGGCTGCCGAGCTGCGGGCTTCCATGACCGAGGTGACCCTCGCCCGCGGTGAGTCGCTGTTCCACGAGGGCGACCCGGGCGACCGGCTCTACGTCGTGGTCGAGGGCAAGGTGAAGCTGCACCGCGCATCGCCCGACGGCCGCGAGAACATGCTCGCCGTGCTCGGCCCCAGCGAGATGATCGGCGAGCTGTCGCTGTTCGACCCGGGCCCGCGCACCGCCACCGCCACCGCACTGACCGAGGTCAAGCTGCTCGGCCTCGGCCACGGCGACCTGCTGCCGCTGCTGCACGCCCGGCCCGAGGTCTCGATCGCGCTGCTGCGCGCCATCGCCCGTCGACTGCGCCGCACCAACGACGTGATGTCGGACCTGGTCTTCTCCGATGTCCCCGGCCGTGTCGCCAAGGCGCTGCTCGACCTCTCCCGCCGCTTCGGGGTGCCGTCCGACGAGGGCATCCACGTCGCGCACGACCTCACCCAGGAGGAACTCGCCCAGCTGGTCGGCGCCTCCCGCGAGACGGTCAACAAGGCGCTGGCCGACTTCGCGGGCCGCGGCTGGCTCAAGCTGGAGGCGCGCGCGGTGGTGCTGATGGACGTCGAGCGGCTGTCGCGCCGCTCGCGCTGACGCCGGCCGGCGCACCGGGAACGCCGGGCGCACCGCGCCGGGAACGCTGTACCTGCCGAGGGCCCGTGGGACGACTCCCGCGGGCCCTTCGGCGTTCCCGGTCGCCGGGCGACGCCGGGCGACGCCGAGCGGCGGCGGGCGGGCGCCCGGGCGGGGCGTCGGCCG
>NZ_JAIZ01000074.1 GCF_000710465.2 Kitasatospora sp. MBT63
GACAACCTCACTCTCACCAGTGAAGATCACCAACAGCATCGTCCATCCGGGCCAGAGCCGTCGCGGACAGATCGTTCAGGCCGATCGCAATCCCGACCGAGTGTCCGCACCGGTAGGCCTCCGCCAGCAGACCCCAGGCCTGCCGCTGCTGTTCGCCGGTGAACTCGTGCGCGGCGGTGTGCAGCTCGACCAGCAACCCCGGCAGCATCGCCACCATCGGCTTGTACTTCGCGGCCTGGGCCAGTGCGTTCACCTGCCGTACCGCCGCCCGCAGCGCTGGCAGGGCCCGCGGGCGCACGACCTCCTGCGGCGGCAGGTCGTACAGGTCGAGCGTCGTGCGGATCGGCCCCATCAGCGGGACCAGCGGGTCATCGGCCATGCCGTCACTGTACGAGGGCGGCTGCAGGTCGCCCGGCTCAACTCCCAAGGCCCTGGCGACCGCTGCCACGAACTCCGGCGTCGCCGGCTTGTGCCCGGACACCACCTTCGTGAGCAGGCTGTACGAGACGTGAGCACGGTCGGCGAGCTGCCGGTGGCTCAAACCCCTCACATCCTCGTAGGCCGCGATCCGCTGGCCGATGCTGATTCCGCCTGGAGGTGCCATGCTGGTCCCCATCCCGTGCATGCCTTGAACCCGTGTGCACGGGACCGTACCCCCAAAGCCGCCCGCCCACAGATCGTTTCAGCAGCCACGCCGAGTTCTGCTCGCCGAGGATTCGCGATCCGGGCCGATGCGGGGTGGCGCCCTCGGCTGTGGAAGCGGGTGGCGGCGGAGCAGAGCAGTGCCAGCAAGGCCGCCCGGTGTGCAAGGCCACTTCGAGACACGCCGAGCGCTAATGTGCGGCCAGGACAAACCCGGGCTGGGAGAATGCCGGTATGGACTGGGCCCACTTGGGTGTTGACGCAGCTCGCACATTGGTATGGCCCGTTACGATCCTTGCCGTTATCTTTCTCTTTCGTCGCCAGATTCGCGATTTGCTGCCTCACGTGCAAGAGGCCGAGTTTGGTGGATTGAAACTGCGGCTTGACACGCTTCAGAAGCAAGTCAAAGAATCCCCTGAGAATACGCGTCGCCGATTGTCGTCAGAGGACCTAACGGCCACGCGGTTGGCGATTGAGGAACAGCTCATTGGGCTCGGTCAAGTCAGGCTGGGATTTAATCGGCGCCGGATCCGTAGCCCCGAGGCCTTGGTGTCCGTGTTGTCTGACAAGGACGTCCTCAGCGAGTCTGTCGCCGCATCCCTGACGGACTACTTCTGGATCACTGATCAACTGCTGCGTGCACCCAGCATGGACGACAATGAAGCTATGCATGCTCTTTGTGTCGGGGACATGCTGTTCGCCAATGTCCGCCATAGGTACTTGGTCGAGCATCTTGTGTATGACTTCAAGAGTCATGGCACCTGGTGGCCTCCGCCAGGCGAGCCGAACAAGTATCATTTCTGGTCGGTAATCGCCTCCGAGGTGCCCGAATTTGATTACAGATACGAGGTGCTGACCGAAGCGGTTGGGAGGTTCAAAGAACGCGACCAGCGGGCTGAGATGCCGCTTCCGACGCTAGCGGAATTTGTTGAGATCCTGAAGTTTAGGCGTGAGGAGATTCTTCGGGTTCTGGATCTCCCGTGGGGGACTGAAGCTGCGGCGAGAATGAGGGATCAGGGGCGTAACTGGAATTGGCCTGAAGAGTGGGGGCACATTGGCTGGCATGGGCCCGTTGTCCGGCCTGATGCCCCCTTTGAGGTGGAGAAGCAGTTCTTCCTGACCGCGCGGGCGATCGAGCTTTACTCCAACCGATTGTCGACGCTCGGTTGAGTTACATACCCTCTGAGATTCCCAGTCAAGGGCTTGAATTCAGACTTCGAGGCCAGGCGTTTCCAACAAGCCCAAACTGGCAGGGCCTGCGATGAGACGGCGGAGGTCGGCGTCGGCGCAGCTACTACGGCGAGGTTACTCCGAACCTGCCTGCGGTCCCGGAGGGTTGGCCAAGCCAGTCAGTTCGGCCGCCTCGTTGCCGCTCAGGTGTATCCGATGGGCGAGGCCCCTTCCAAGGCTGGCTACCCTGTCCCAGTTTGCCTGCAGCAGGGCGTCCGCAGCGGGCCTGAACTGCCAGAAGAGCAGGGCCGGGCCGATGAAGGCAGGCTCCGGAAACCGCCCCTTGAGTACCCCGACGGCCTTGCTCTGGTCGTCGCGCGCTCCTCGTTCGACAGCCCACGCCCGCTCCGGCGACCACAGCCCCTGGTTGATAAGCCACCGCTGGTGAGCCCGTTCTCCGGCCGCCAGCATCGTTAGATAGGCCGACTCGGGCACCTCGTACGTGACCGAGGTGCAGCCGTTCACCGCGACGACTGGGGCGCAGTTCAGTTCCACCGCCTGGGAGGTGAGCTCGACATCGACGACGTGGATGCCGAGAAGGAGAGCGGCAACGGCGTGCCCGGCCTCGTGTACCGCGGCGCCGACGAGATCGACTGCCGGTTCCAGGTCGAGTACGTGCGTATCGCAACACCAGGTATCGGGGCCCTGAAGGTACGTCATGGTGGGGCTGCCGTCGGGCGCGGTGCCTATGTAGTAGCCAGGGTGCATCACCCGCTCAGTCTGGCAGCCGGTTGTGGGAGCGCTGTCCTACTGTACGAAGAGTGGCCCTTGAACGTGCTCCGATGCCCACTCACCCCCACATGAGACCCTCGGCATCGGCAAGCTGGCAGAGACGGTAGTCGCGTCCACCCACAAGCGTGTAGGTGAGTGTCACGGCCGCCTCCATTCTGGCCACACCAGTGACGGCAAGCCCGACGCCGTTTGCCATCACCCCAACCTGAAGCTTCGAAACTCGCTCTTGTTGGTAGACGTGCTCAAACTCGGCGGGTACTCCGGCAGCGTAGCCAGCGAGTTCGTACTCCCGAACTAGGCGTCCGGGTGTCAGAAGAGCTTCGGGGGCTAGCAGAAGCCCTCCGGGCACAGGAGTCGTATCCCTGGCTGGGGAGACGTCGATGCGCTGGCCGGAGCTGACCGTCGCGCCGTTCTTCGCAGTGATGCGGAATTGCTCCACGGCCACGGTGACCGGCAAGAACACCAAACACACCTGCCCGGCCTCAGCGATGAGCGTCGAGGTGACTGACGACAGGACCGTGGCCTCGCCACCCATACCGCTGCCAGCGATCTCGATGCTCCAGCCAAGCTGCCGGCTGCGGTCGCTGGTCGTCTTGTAGGTTGCGGAGCAGCCTGCTGCGGGATGGGCCGCCAGGACGAACAGGGGCAAGCGAACCTTAATGAGCTGGCGGTCCTCAACGGCAAGTCTGTGGCCCGCGAACCAGTCGCGAAGTCGGCTCAACGCACTGTTCCGAGCTCTCTCATGAACCTGTCCGGCCTCATTCAAGAGGTCCTCGGGGGCCCGGATGTACGCCAGGGGCTGAGACTTCCAGAACGCTCGTACCGCATCCGAGGCTTCAGCCTGTGCAGCCCGAAGGATTTCTATCCCGCTGGCTACTTCGTCCGGCGGTAAGCCGAGAGCCTGCAGGGCCGCTGCGAACTGCTCGGGACGCTCGAAGGCGACAACATCCCATCCGCGCACCCGCGCAACGGACTCGGCCTCTAGCGGCAGGTCACTACCTTGAGCAGCCCATGATGGAGGAATGGGGTGATCGGGCGCTGCCATGCCCGCTCCTTCCCGCGACGGTACGAGTCCTTCCAGTGTCACGGGTGCCAAGCCCAGCGCCTTAGCTAGACGCGTTGACTCGCCATTACGGAAGGTGGCACCACCCAAGCAGTCGACGATGGGTTCGGGCGGGGATCACCGCCGTGGCGACCAGGGGGCAAATCATTTGGTAGCAGTCCCCACCGCTCTCGATCGGGCTACCGGATCGGCCGAAGGCCGATGCTAGGGCCTGCGACCCACGGCTTGCCTCAGCTATCGAAGAACGTGGGAGTCACTTCAGGGCGTCTTCAAACACCTTGCGGTGCTCAGCGGTGTGTGCGTGCTCACGCCGGGACCAGGCGATGCGATCCGAGATCTGCTGGGCCGTGGCTTCGACAGCCAGAAAGCCGACCTG
Organism: Kitasatospora sp. MBT63; assembly: GCF_000710465.2. Classification (GTDB taxonomy): domain Bacteria; phylum Actinomycetota; class Actinomycetes; order Streptomycetales; family Streptomycetaceae; genus Kitasatospora. The sequence continues at coordinate 4,044 of NZ_JAIZ01000074.1, forward strand.
CACCTCTGCCCAGAAACGGACATTACGGGCCTGCCGTTCCAGCATCGCGTCAACGAGCACAGCACGCTCAGGACCGGCCAGGCCATACGCATCGGCCAGCACGCGCACCTGAGTGGCCTGAACATCCACGGGAGGAGCCTCTGACTTCGACGACAGGCACCACAGCCAGGACATATACCCGATGTCCTCCAGTGGACTGCCCGGCGCGGCCATGTCGAAATCGATGAAGGCGGCCGGCATCTCGTCCTGAAAGACGGCGTTGTTCGGACCCAGGTCGTGGTGGCACACGACCTGGTGCTGACCGGCAAGATCACTGCCCCGGGTGGCCTCGTGCATCGCCCGGGCCAGGGCGCCGGCCGCAGCAACCTGCGCGTCGGTCCATGGCCGGAACTTGGGCGGAACCCAGCCCGGCAGATAGCTGAAGGTGTCCCGACCTTCCTGATCACGACCGAGATATCGCGGGGCCCCCGTGAAGCCTCGACTCTCCAGCAGATCAAGCAGGGAGGCGACGAACGGTGAGGCGGCCGAGGCCGGTCGCCGGACCGTGTCACCGATGCGGACGACGCCGGAAGTGATGCGGCCTCCCCGCAGGGGGACGACCTCGTCATCAGTCTCGGGCATGCCACTGGTTCCCTTCCATCGCCACTGTCCATGATGCGGCAGTCACACCGGGCCGCTGCCCGCGGCAGGCCGCCCACGCGAGATGTTGACCCGCGCCTTGATCGTTCGATCCAGCTGTGTCAGGCAGCTGTCGAGGCGCGCTGTTCCCCGAGGCTTCGCGAGCACCAGCGCTTCCCAGGTCCAGCGCATGAATCGTGACCGGCGTCATGTCTCATGAGACACGCTGAGCGCGAAGAACAGGTCCACGCGGCGTAGCCCACGTCCTCCAGGGGCGAGCCGGGGGCCGCGGTGTCGAAGTCGATCCATGCGACTGGGATTCCGTCGACGAAGACGGCGTTGTTTGGGCCGACATCGTGGTGGCATACCACCGGCGAGCGGCCGGCCAATTCGCTGCCTCGCGTGGCGTCGTGCATGGCGCGCAGCAGCGCACCGGCCGTCGCCACCTGCTCGTTCTTCCAGACCTGGAAGCGCGCCGGAACCTCACCCGGGAGATAGCTGAGAATATCCATTCCATCGTCCTGCCCGAGATACTTCGGGGCGCCGTCGAATCCCCGCTGTTCGAAAACATTCAGGAGAGCGGCAACGAATTCTGACGCATCTGACACCGGCCTGCGCACGGAATCACCGACCCGGACAAGACCTGGGGTCATCCGCCCGCCGGAAAGTGTGATCGCGCCACCAGGCGCATCAGCCATTGCAGCCGCTCCCTCAATGGTCCTCAGACGTTTCGGTCGCGGGCTGGCCCTGCACAGGATCCCTGGTGTGAGCGGCCCCGCGATCGAAGTACGCGCCCGGCAAGGGCTCTCAGCCTACAGCGGCGCGGCCTCGGGCGGGCCCTGGCATCCAGCAGAAAGCGGCGTATGCCGTCCGCATCGCGGCCGGACCATCCTGGAGTGAAGGAGAGGAGGTAGGGGTGCCGAAGACACGGAAAGTGGTGGCGGGCCCCGGCCGGACGCCCTTCGACCTACTGCTGGAGCTCGCTCGTCCAGGGAGCCTTCGGTCTCCTCGGCGATCAGGGTGATTCTCAAAGCGACTCCCGGCACAGCTGACGTGGATAGAGACATCCCTAACGAGAAAGGAGCGTAGCCCTTGACATCTCGTCAGAAATGCCTCTATCCACGTTCACTCTTGCGAGTGCCTTTGCCCGCTCCTGGGGCGGGCTGCCTGGAGCGCCGGCGTTCTCAGTTCGGGCCGGAGATTCGGGACGCCCAGGCCTCCACCGTGGTCGGGGTCCTCCAGGCTGGGATGGGCGCGAGCCCGCCGATCGTCACCGGGACGGGGCGGGCGGCGATCCGGTACCGCTCGGCAAGCACGTCGGCGGCCCACTGCGGCGGCTCCGCCGAGGGGAATGCATCCGGGGCCCAGCCCGGCGGCTCGTCGGGGTGGTGAGGGATCGCCTCCTGCACGACGCAGACCATCGCCTGCGCCTGATAGCCGTCGGCGGGGGCTGCGGCCTGCTGCCAGTCCTCCGGCAGTCGGCGGCAGTCCAGGGTCTGCACGTTCGACCCGCACATGCCGAGCTTGCCGTCCTCCGACACATACAGGGCCTCGGGCAGCGGGAGGTGCCGAACGACCTGCGGGTCGTTGGTGCTGATGATCAGCACCGCGTTTGTGCTTCCGTCGTTGAGTCCCACGGTGACGGGCGTGAAGTACACGTACGGGGGGAGTTCGGGCGGGGTGGCGGGCATAGCAAATCCTCTCCCGCACGCCGTAGGGGCGTACGGACGCGGTCAGGGAGGCGTGATCGCCTCGACCTCCGCTTGCGCAGAGAAGAACAGCATCACCGTTTGCCGGTGAACGCGAGAAGGATGCCACGGACCACCGACAACAGGCCCGCGATCACTGACGTGCAGACAGGCCACGCCCGAGAAAATGGGTGTGTGGGGGCTCGACCTCGACGCCCACCCGGGCCCGACCAGACACCGATGATTCGCCGGATGCACTGGCCACTGCGCTCGGTGAGGAGCTCCCAGCTGGCGTCGGTGGCGGCGCATCGGCGCGGACGTGCAGGTTGTCGCCGCCGGGCTGGTCACGGTCGATGCGGTGCACGGTGCGGCCGGTGGCCGCGAGCGCGGGACGACGGGGAAAGCCGGTTCTACGCTGTCCGTCGACTCCACTCGGGTTCCGGTACCAGGGCTTGGGCGTGATAGCCGAGGGCCGCACCGAGGACCGTCATCCAGAACCGGGTGCCGCTGCACCGCCCGGTGAGCCACTGGTAGGTGGTCCAGACGGACACCGCCAGGTGGATCACGGAGAGCACGATGATCGCGATGCTGAGGGCGATGACGATGTGAGGAGCACGGCGCTGGCTGCGTCGGACCACCGCTCTCTGAGCTGAGCAAGCGGCGAGGACCATCGTGGCGAAGGCGATGATGTAGATCGTGAAGAACGGAGCACTCACCAGCTTGTCGCCCCGTCAGGACGCCGGCGGCTTAGGGAGGGCAACCGGCGGGCTGTACAGGGTGAACAGCCTAGACCCGGTCCTGGCCCGCACCGGCCGCCACTTGCAGAAGATCTTGAAGATTGTCCGTGGGGTAGTCCGGAGTAGGCGACTTACAAGCTGCTGGCCCCGCCGTCCGCTACGCCCACCCGCTTCAGCAGGGCCAGATGCTCATCCTCGACAACAACCGCTTCGGCCACGGCCGGCGGCCGCTGCCCACCGCCGGCCCCGATGGGCAGACCAACCCCCGGACTCTCTGGTCGTCCACCGTCGCCTGACCAACCAGCCCCAGTACAACGGTGCGCCGTGGCGGACTTCCCGCCACGGCGCACCGCCGCGTCCAGCACGTGGGCTGGTCAGGCCGGAACCGTCACCAAGTCCTTCACCAACTCCTGCAGCCCGGCCGACAGCGACGCCTTCACCACCACGAGGTCACCGCGGCGCAGCAGGTCCTCCAGCAGGCGGGCCGCGGACTGGCGGTCGGCCACCAAGTGGGTCTCGGCGCCGCCATCGCGGGCACCGGCGGCAGTGTGCTCGGCGTCGCCGTCTCCGATCGCGACCACCAGGTCGGTGCCGAGCTCGGCGGCCAGGGCGCCGACGGTGCGGTGCTCGGCGGCCGAGGCCGGGCCGAGCTCGCGCATCTCGCCGAGCACCGCGACAGTGCGCCGCCCGCCCCGCATCGCGGCCACGGCGCGCAGCGCGGCGGCCATCGAGTCCGGGTTGGCGTTGTAGGCGTCGTCGATCACGGTGACGCCGTCCGGGCGGTCGTGGCGCTGCATCCGGGAGCCGGTGGAGGCCACCGCCGAACTGAGGGCGTCGGCGATCTCGGCCGGGGCCAGGCCCGCATGATGGGCGACCGCAGCGACCGCGAGAGCGTTAGAGACGTGGTGCTCGCCGAGCAGCTGCAGCCGGACCTCGGCCTGCCCGGCGGGGGTGGTCAGCAGAAAGCCGGCCCGGCCGCCCTCGTCCACCACGACGTCGGTGGCGCGGATCTGCGCCGCCTCGGAGCGGCCGAAGAATAGCACGCTGGCGCTGGTGCGGGCAGCCATCGCCGCCACCAGCGGGTCGTCGGCGTTCAGCACCGCCAGCCCAGCCGGCCTCAGCGAGGCGGGCAGCTCGCCCTTCGCCTTGGCCGTGTCCTCCTTGCTGCCGAACTCCCCGGCGTGGGCGGCGCCGACGTTGAGGACGACCGCGACGTCCAGCGGGACCATGTCGGTCAGGTAGGTCAGGTGCCCGATGCCGCGGGCGCCCATCTCCAGCACCAGGAACCGGGCGTCCGCCGGGCAGCTGGCCACCGTGAGGGGAACGCCGATCTCGTTGTTCTGCGAGCCGACCGTGGCGTGGGTGATCCCCGCCCGCGCGAGGACCTGGGCGAACAAGTCCTTAGTGCTGGTCTTCCCGGACGAGCCGGTCACCCCGATCTTCGCCACGCCCGGCATCCGGTCGGCCTGCCAGCGGGTCAGCTTGGCCAGGGCCACCATGACGTCCGGCACCAGCACCGCCGGTGCGCCGCACGGCCGCGACCCCAGCACCCCGGCTGCGCCTGCCGTCACAGCGGCGCTGGCGTAGTCGTGTCCGTCCACGTGCGCGCCGGCGAACGCCACGAACAGCGAGCCCAGGGTGATCTTGCGGGAGTCAACCACCAACGGGCCGGTAACCAGCGCGTCCGCGTCCGGCACCTGGTCGAGTCGGCCGTCGACCACCGCGGCGATCATGTCCAGGCTCATCGGCTGCATGGGCTCCCCTCTCACTTCCGTCCACTGACCGTGCACCGACCGTACCCCTCCGTCGCCGCCGGGGCCGAACCGGCTGGCAGACGCGTTGGGTCGCGCCACCCACCTGCCTCGGCCTGGGAGCGGACAACCCCTCGCTGAGGCGGGCCTATAGGCGAAGGCTCCACCCGAGTGCCGGATGGAGCCTTCGCTGGGGATGGGCGTGCGGGTCAGGTGGCCGTCGCTAGCGCGATGGCGTGGCGGCCGGCTGCGTTGGCCCGCTCGATCGCCTGCTCGTGCCGTTGCTTGTCCGGGCCAGAGCGGGTGGGCGTCAAGCTGATCGCGTCGGCCGCCTCGATGTCCGCGAGGTAGACCTCGACCGCCGCCGCGAACGAGTCCATGGCCGCACTGCTGTGGCTGCTGGCCATGTCCTGCGCCAGCAGCCAGAAACTCCCGGCCAGCCCCTTGTGGTCGGGACCGTCGACGGACGTCAGGAGGAAGGTACTGGCCGCGACACTGGCCAGTGCCCGCCGAGCCCGCACCGCCGATGCCCAGGTGACGCGGTCGAGATCCCGGCCGGGCAGCAGGTAGTGGCCCCGGGCCTCGGCGAGGTGACGGGCAACCGCGGCGCGCCCTCCGTCGACCCGGGCCCGCAGCAACTCCAGAGCGGCACTGATGATCACCACCAGGACGCACATCGACACGATCATGGGCTGGAAGAAGTCGGGCTGCTTCGCGTCCGGCTGCGCAGCGGCCATCAACCGGGGCATCCCCCAGCTCAGCCCTACCGCTACGGCGGTGGCGAGGACGACGCTGATGAGAAACCCGCGTGCAGCCAGCGCCAGCCGCCCGTAGTCGAAGCCCGCGGTCCGGGGCAGGGGCGCGGACGGGTCGGTGAGCACCTGGGGATGCTGTCGTGCGAGCAGGCGCACCGTCTCCCTGACCTGCTTCGACAGACCGGGGTCCACGATGACGGCATCACCCTGGCCGGACCGGAACAACCCCATCAGCACTCCCCATCGCACGTCGCCCACATGGCGGCCCTTTCATTATGGGGCCGCCGGCTGACAGGCCCCAGGGACAAGGTGCCCCCGGACGGCGTGCGACAGGGACACACGCACCGGACGACGCCACGCAGGAGGATCCAGCCCGTACGCGCCGACGGCCTACTCGAACCCCGCCGCCCGCAGTGCGGCGAGCAGCTCGCCGACTGCCTCTGGTGTTGGGCTCTCGTGCACTCGCGCGGAGGCTTCCTCGATCCGGCTGCGGTCCTCCGCACTTAGATCACGCGCCCGGGCCCCGAGCTGGTCAAGATGAGCGGTATACCCCGGCGCGGGGGTGAGGTCGTCCACGCTGAACATGATGGCCCGTCAGGCCGTGCCCGCGGAGGGGTTCACCGATCCGGGGCACGGAGTCTGACGTCTGGCCTGGTTAGCGGCCGGCGGCGGGACAGGGGCTACTGTGCCGGGGGCTCGTCGATCTCGGCCTTCACCGCGGCCCAGCGCGCCGCGCTCGCCTCCATCTGCTGCTCCTGCCGGGCCCTGTCGCGTTCCCGGCGCCGTGTCCTCACATAGGCGGCCACCGGCTTGTCGGGCGGGCACTCGGCCGCCCAGCGGGATTCCTCGGCCAGGTCGGCGGCGACCGGCGTGGCCTGCTCGGTAGCAGCGGTGGCGTAGTGGAGTGCCTGGGCCACCACCGCGATCACAGCATCGGCGAACGCGGGGGTGGTGAGCTTGTCGGTCGCCGCGATGTACGCCGTCGGAAAGTGCATCTCCGCCGCGGGGGCCATCATCGTCCACTCGCCGGCCGGAAGCTCGGTCGGGTGCAGCCTCTGGACCAGCATGGTGGCGTGGGCGTCGACCCGCCGCTGCAGGCTCTCGTCGTCCGGATCGCCGCTGAGGTGGTTGGCCTGGCCGACCTTCACGTGCACGGTGAGTTGGCCGCAGGCGTAGCGGGCGGTCAGGTCCCGGTCGATCTGCACCTGGTCGAGCCCGGAGCCCAACGCGAGAGGTGCGACCTGCCGCAGCCCCGGGAATGCCACGGTGACGGCGGGGACGATCTGATCGGTGGCGGTGCTCTTGAACACGACGGCTCCTCCTGGATGGTGACGGGGGTGCACACCCGTGGCGGGGCCCGGGTGTCGCCCTGCGCCGTGCAGGGAGGGCAGTGCGCGCCCGAAGGGGCGTTGGATGATCCAACCCCGCGCATGCGGGGAGAAGTCGGCCAGCCATCACCTGGCCGTCGGCTGTCGCTGCGCGACGGGCCGCCCTGGCGTCATGATGGCAGATCGCCGGGGCCGAGGGGGTGCCGCAGCGGGTAAGGCCCGCGGAACTGCCCGGGCCGGAGTGCGTCCGGCGGGGCCCGGCCGCCCCGGCGGCCTGCGGGGTCACCGGCCGACTCTGCAACGAACGCGCGCCCCGGGCGCCGCCGAGGGCCGGTGTCCGGCTTCCGGCCGGCTCGTTGGACGGGGTGTGCGCAGCCGAACTCCAGCCCGCGCCAGGGGCCTTGGCCCCCTGGCGGCGGCCAACCTGGCAGAGGTCCCCGAACCGGGCGGGCGGCTGTCGCCCGCGGTCTCCGGCACGGTCTCCGAGCAGCGAGCCGCCCTCGCCTCCTACCAGGCCGCAGTCGCGGACCTCCGGGAGGAGCTGGACGGGGTCGACGCGGAGGTACTCCAGGGCGAAGCGGTGGAAGGGCGGAGCCACGGCGATGAGGGCCTCGCGCAGTCAGTGGACCGGACGGTGAAGAGGTACCTCGAGCTGGCAGCGGACTGGGACGCGCAGTTCCGGGAGCTCGGCCGGCACCTGGTCTGGCTGTGTCCGGGTGGACTGCCGGAACGGCTCGCCGAGTTCGGGCAGGCCGAGGCCCGCGCGCTCCAGGAGGCGGTCACCGGTGTGCTGCGGGCGGTCGCGGTGCTCCACCACGGGCAGAGCGGGCCCGATGTCGACCGGACGGGCTGGTGGCTTCCCGGCGGGGACGTCCCGCAGGTGCCGTCGGGCGGGCGCGTCCTGAACCTGCCCGGAGGGGAGCGGGCCGGCTGACCCGGCCACCGAGCACTGCACGGGCCCCTGGGCGCCTGGCCGGCCCGCGCTGGGGCCGGCCGCCAGGCGAATCGGGCCCTTGCGGTTGCCCTAGGGGAGCTGGCGGCTAGTGTCCGAGCGGACCGGCAGCACGGTGGCTGCGGCGTCCTGGGCCGCCTGGAGCGCGTCGGCGAGGGCCTCGCTCACCACCGCGGCGGACGCGCTGAGCGAGGTGATCCCTTCCACTCCGATCCGCGCGGCGGCGGTCCCGGCCACCAGGTCGCGCACCTCGGCGCTGCGCGCCTCGATCCCCTCCGCCACCGCCTGGTCGGCCGCGAGCCGGTCGACCTCCTGGGCACGGGCGGCGTAGTCCTCCAGCGCCTCGACCTGTTCCTTGGCTCCGGCCAGGACGGCGTCGAGCATCTCCCGCTCGGCCGCCAGCAGCTGGTCGACCTCCGGGCTGTCGGCGACCGCCGTGGCGGCGGCCTGCGCAGTCCTGCTGTAGCGGTGCAGGGAGTCGGCGAGGTCCCACAGCAGTTGCGGGAGCTGGATCCGGTTCGCGGTGCCCAGGCCGCCCAGGTCGTCCTGCTGGAGCCGGGAGGCGAAGATGATGTCGATCGCCTGCTGGGCCCGGCCGAGCAGCAGGGCGGCGTCGGTAGTCAACCAGCTCGGATGGACGTAGCGGCCAGGGGCCTGGTCGATGTGGTGGTTGATCTCCGCGTCGTGGCCCGTGTCCAGGAACACCTGGAGGGCCGCGAACCCGGCCCCGGCGATGAGCAGAAGCAATCCCATCGCCAAGCCTGCGTCGACCGCGTTCCGCATGAACCTGTCGAAGGGCTCGTACGTGCCCATGTCGATGTCCTCGCCGAGCCCCCCGCACGCCTCGAAGATCCAGATCCCCAGCGCCAGGGCCCCGCCTCCCGCGGCCGTCCCCAGGCTGCGGCGCAGCAGCTTCCCGTTGGTGCGGGAGCGAAGTCCCAGCCGGCCCGTCTCGTCGGCGTCGGCGAGGAGTTCCGGGCAGGCGTCGGCCACGTGGACCAGGGCGTGTTGCGTCTGGGCCGGGACGGCGGGGTCGAACACCGGCCTCGCCCCGGGCTGCTTGCTCAAGTCGGCCATCGGTACTCCCGGTTCGCGCATCGTCAGGTCCCCGACCGACCTTCGGGCATGGTAGCGCCCGCCGCTGTCGGTCAGCTCCGGGTTTCTCGGCGGCCGGTGCGGGCGGCGCCGCCGGTCGTGGCCGGCCGGAGGCGCCGCCCGTGTTCCCGTGCGGTCGGGGTGCGGACTACTGCAGGCCGGCCATCAGCACGCGGCGCAGGTACTCGTCCGTCATGCTGCGCGGCCACTGCGAGACGGGGTCCGGCATCCGGTCGAGAAGCCAGGCCCAGCCGCGGGCCTCGACCGCCGTCAGCGGCTCGTCGGCGTCCTCGCGGGCGTCCAGGACGTCGTAGGCGGCGGCCGGGGGCGTGCCCGTCGCGAAGGTGTAGCGCTGGCGGTCGAGGTCGATCTCGGCCGCCCAGCCCGTGCCTTGCCAGACCGCGAAGTGCCGGCCGACGCCGGCCGGGCCGACCCGGTAGAGGCTCTCGGCAAGGACGTTGCGGCACCACGCGGTAGCGGCCTGCTGGTCGGGGAACCGGGTCCACTGGTTCATGGTGTGCGGTGCGATCTCCCCCAGGCACCCGAAGACGTCGCGCCGGCCGAACACACCGAAGTCGGTGCTGACGGCCTGGACGCAATGACCGCGGTACGGCAGCTCGAGGAGCACGGTCCCGGCGGCGAGGGCCGCGGCCAGTTCTCGGTCGGAGGGCTGCCCGTCCGGGCTGTCGCCCTGCTGCTGCGGGGGGTGAGGAAGTGCGTTCACGCTCGTGTCCCTTCTGCGCGCCGTCCGGCGCGCGCGACGTGCTGCTACAGCTCTCCCGGACTCGTGCTCCGGCCGCCGGACTGCCGCCGGAGGCCGGACCGATTGTGGCCGGTGCGCTCCGCGGGCGGCACCGATTCCCGGCAACTCCCGCGATGCGCACCGGCTGGGGCTACGCGGCGAACTTCGTGAGAATCGCGGCCAGGCCGATGGCGCCGATGGCGAGGATGGAGCTGACGTTGGCCCAGATCAGCAAGGTCATCTTCCACTCGCACAGCCGGCTGAGCTTGTGCAGGCGTTCGGCCCGCTGGTCGACGGCGAGGGCGGCCGGGATCTCCTCCGGCTTCATCGCCGCCCAGCGGGTGAAGCTGGTGGCCGGGTGCGGTCGAGACGGGGTGTCACCACCACGGTGGCCAGCACGGTGGCGAACAGGGTCGCGGCCATACCGACGGAGGCCAGGACGAGGGCGGCCAGCGGCATCTTGGGCATGAGGGCGATCCCGGCGATGGCCGCAGTGGCGGAAGTGAAGATCAAATTGCTCTTCGGCTCCGTTCGCAGCAGGTCGCCGGTGACGGCCGCCAGCTCGTCGACGAGGGCATGGTCGGCGGTGTAGGCGGACGGCGTGCCGCCAACGCCGGCGGTGGTCTCCGCCGTCGCGCTGCCGCTCGGGGTCGGGTTGGGCACGGTGGGCATCGGCCCGACGGCCTGGCCCGTGGTCGCGTTGGTGGCACTCATCCGGAGTTCTCCTTCGTGGTGATGGGGCGTGCTGGGGCCGGGCCGCGCCCGGAGGCGCTGCCCGGCGGTTCGGTGCGGAGCTCGGCGTGCTGGTCAGGTGCCACGGTGGTGGAGGATCTCGTCGAAGCCCTCCACGCGCAGGAGTTCCAGGAGTTCGGCGGCGACGCCGATCTCCCGGTGCTGCTCGCGCAGAACGGCCTCCGGTACGCGCAGATGATCGGGCCTGAGCGCGTTCCGCTGGAGGCTGGTCTCGACCGGGGTGTCGACCCAGAGCGCGACGGCTCGGCGGCCGTGCGCGTGGGCGAGGTCGACCAGGTGCATCCTGTGGTGACTCCTGCTGGACACGTTGTCGATGTACGTCGTTCGGCCCCGGCTCAGTCGCATGGTCAGCAGCTGGTGCTGGAGCAAGATCGCGTCGGGGGTGGCCGACTGGTCACCGGCCGCCGAAATCAGGGCGCGGAGACGGTCGAGGCCGACGACCTGGTCCTGCACGCCGGCCAGGAGCCAGGACTTGCCGGAGCCGCTGGCCCCGATCATCACCACGGCATCCCCGGCTCGGACCAGCCCGAGGACCTGGCCTTCCGGAACCTGGTGGCCGCTGTCGAAGGTGGCGGTGCCGGCGCTGCCGGCCCCAGGGCCGTGCTCGACCTGGTGGCTGTGCCCGGACGAAGACGTGGTGCTCATCGAGGGATTCCCTTCGCTGTGGAACGGCAACGGCCCCGCCCGCACTGCCGTCCGGCGGTCGCGGGCGAGGCCGTCGTGGTGGTGGCCGGGTGGTCAGCCCAGGTTGTCGGCGGCTTTGCCGATCAGCCGCTCGCCGACGTCGGCCGCCGCGGTGCGGGCCCGGTCAAGCACGTCCAGGACCGGGCGGTCGCTGGTGCGCTGCCGCGCCATCGTGTCGGGCTGGCTGGAGCGGGGCTGCCCAGGATTGGGCAGCCCCGGGGTGGCGTGCGTCACTTCCGGCGCCCGAGCCAGCCTCGGCGGACGCCGGTCTCGGGCTGCTCCGGCTGGGAGCGGACGAGGACGACCGGCATCCAGCCGTCCCACGCCTCCACCCCGCCGATCCGGCTGCGCAGCAGGGCCACGGCCTCCGGGCTCATCGACCGCCACGGCACGAAGCGGTCGGGAGCCGCTGACGGTGCGGGGTGATCAGTGGGCCCGCCGGATCGGGCCGCGCCGGGCGGCCCGACCGCGTCAGGTGCCAAGCAGCGCAGCGAGGAAGCCGTCGGGCCACAGGCGGGCTTCGATGACGGCGGTGAGGACCGCGGCGAGCGGCCAGGTCTTGCCGGTGCGGCGGGCCCAGCGCAGCGCGACGGGGTGCCAGGCCGTCGTACGGAGCAGGTGGTGGACGAGCAGCCAGCTGACCGTGACGGCGAGGGCCATGCCAACGTCGGCGAGATCGCCTCGGGTGTTGACGTCGAAGTACGCGAACGCGAAGGCGAGGTAGACGGCGAGCACGGCAAGACGGTCGGCCAGCCAGGCGGGCCGGTCCCGCCAGCGCAGCCCTTCGACGGCCCGGCGCTGCTGGCGCATGCGAAACTCGATCACGGCCCAGCGGCCGAACGCGGCCCGGTGGCGGAGGGCGCTGCGGACCGCATTCCGGATCGGTGGGTGGGTGTGGCCGTAACTCCAGGTGATTTCGCGCAGCACGTCTTCGATCTGGTCAAGTGCTGCGGTCCGGGGGTCCAGCGGTTCGGTCATGGCGGTGGCCGGGCCTTTCTGGGTCAGGTGGGCAGGATGGCGTGCGGCAGACCGGCGTCAGGTGCCGTAAGGCAGGACCCCGGCGACACCCAGGACGTATCCGGCAAGTCCCATGACTGCGCCGTCCGCCAGGGCGAAGCACGCGAGACCGAACACGGCGACGGCCCCACCCAGGCCCCGGCGGGCCAGAAGCCGCGATCGGGCGCCCCCGGCCGGCGGGAGCCAGGGACTTACCGCGGACCGGAGGGCACGCAGGGGCCGCGAGCGCCGGGTGACTGGCAGCATCAGGGCGAGCAGGAGCGCGGCGAGGGCCAGAAGCGCGGCGACTCGCAAGACGGTGACCAATGTGAGAACTCGATTCGTTCGAGGTGCTCACCAGCACGAGGCTGGCGGCACTGGGTGCGGAGAGGCCGGGCGCCCCGACTGCGCCGATCGCAGCGGGCCACCCGGCCACGGAGGTGCAGGTGGTCTGTCACCTCTGGGGCGAGGTGTCCAGACGACGTCATCGGCGGGCTGGCGGTGGGTTCTAGCTGCCGCCGCTGATCACGCGGGCCATGGCCTCGAAGGCGTCGATCGCGCGGGTGTCGAAGGGCCCGTGCCCGGCTTGGATGTCCTCGCCGAGCTTGCTGTAGAGGCTGGCGGCCTCGCGGTCCCTGCCTTCCTGCGCGGCTTGCTCGGCGGCGGCCGTCCGGCGTTCGATCTCTTCGTCGTCGAGACCGTGGTCACTCAGCGGGGGTCTCCACCGGAAGGGCGGCACCGGCCACTCCGCCGGTGCCGTCGCCCACCAGCTGCGCCGGGTCGGTCCCGACCCGGCGCAGCTGGTGGAGTTCCTCCTCCAACTCCAGCAGACGCAGCAGCACGTAGGGCGCGCGCTGTCCCAGGACGCCGAGGAGGTTCTCGCAGTACAGGTCTTCGGGCTCGTGCTCGTGGCCCTTCATCTGCAGGACGATCTCGACGGTCGACGCGGTGGTCGCGGCGCTGGCGGCGGTGGTGGCCGTGCCCGCGGCGTCCGGCGTCCTCAGTGCTGCGAGCAGATCGGTGCGGATGTCCGGCTGCAGCAGCCTCAGTTCCCCGGTCATCCCCGCCTCCCGGCGGACAGGATCTCGGAGCGGTCGTAGGGCAGGGGGGAGAGCGCGGTCGCCCAGCCGCCGGCCGCCTGGTCGAACCGGACGGCGTTGTCGGCGACGTAGGCGACCGCGCCCGGCTTGACGTTGGTCACCAGTACCCGGCTGTCCTGCCAGTAGGCGTGGCGCTGCGCGCACACGACCGTCTTCAGCCCGGTGTGCTTCTCGACCCAGCGGGCGACGTTGGGGTGCTGGTCGTGGTGACGGGCGGTGACGATTGCGAGGGACCATCCGCCTGCGGACCGGAACTGCAGCTCCTCGAGGGCGCCGGGGATCGGCGGTCCGTAGACCTCGCCGCCGCGCCATCCGTCGTTCTGGTCGTGGATGACGCCGTCAAAGTTGATCATGATGGTTCCGGCGGACGGGGAGCCGGCCCGGGCGAGGGTCAGCGCCCGGCTGTACAGCCAGTTGGACATGTTGCTTCCTGTCTGAGGTTGGGGTGCCTGCCGGCCTTCCGAGATGCCCTGGGCAGACGTCGGGAGGGGTGCGGCAGCTGGTGCTGCCGCACCCCCCCGGGGCTGGTAGGGCGGTGGTAGGTCACGGTAGGGCCGGTAGGCGGTTAGGTATTTGTGCAGGTCGGGGCGCCGGTAGGGCGATTCGGTAGGGGGCGTGGCCATGCCGGTGAAGTGGGGGAGGGGCGGCCCCCGGCCGGCCCCGGCCGGGGTGGTGGAAGGGGCGGTTGCGGGGCTGTCGGCGAGGGTCATCCGGCCATCTCCCGGGGGGCCTTGGCGGGGGTGCTCCGCGCCCCTTCCGGGACCCCCCGGGAGGGGGTCGAGGAGGCCCCGGGAGGGGGCCCGGCGGGGGCCTCCTGGGGGGTGTTGTCGGGGACCAGATGCGGGGGCAGCAGGGGCTCCCGGCCGAGGGCCGCGGACAGCTCCTTGAAGTCGACGCCGATCCGGTTCCTCTTCTTGCCCGCTACTGTCAGTGGCAGCGGGTCCCGGAGGGGGATGCCGATCCGGCGGAAGTAGGCCGCTAGGGCGGTGGTGTCCCAGGCCGGGTCGGCGATCAGTCCCCGCTGCTTCAGGTCGGCCAGCATGTCCTCCAGATGGACGCCCTGCCGGATGCCGCGAACACCCTCGGCGTACCGGGCGGCAACCGCGTGCTCCACGTACATCCTGAAGCGGTCCGCGATCTGCTCCGGGGACAGCACCCGCTGCTCCCCCGCCGGGTCGTCCTCGAAGGCCTCCTCCTGCTCCTCTTCGGGCTGCTCCTGCTCCTGCTCCGGCTTCGGCTTCTCGGCCTTCGGCGCGGGCAGCGGCGCGTAGACCCACGCGGCGGCGGCCCAAGGCACCAGCACGATCGGCATCCAGATCGCCGGGTTGTGGGGCAGGTAGTAGACGACCAGGAATCCGCCGAAGAGCAGGCCGCCGAGCCGCAGCATCCACCCGGGGAGCTCCTTGCCCTCCGCCTGCTGGGGCTGCGTCTGCGGCGCCGGCTTCTCCTTCACTGCGGAGGCCGGAGGCCGCTTGGCGCCACTCCCCTTCGGCCTCCGCGCGCTGGCCCCCGCCTTCGCCTTTCCGCCGACTCTGGCGGGCGCCGCCTTGGCCTTCTTGGCCGCCGCGGCTTTCGCCTTCCGCTTCCGGACGATTCCTGGCGCGAAAATCTCCAGGGCATCGCCGTCGATGATCCAGACCACCGTCTTCCTGGCGATGACCCAGGTCCCGAGCGCCAGCGACTTCATCGCCTGGATGCCGACGACGTACGGCAGCGCCGCGTGGAAGGTGGCGGACAGTGCCCGCGCGACGCGCTTGGGCGCCCCCTCCACCTCCTCGGCCTCGTCCTCCTCCTCGACGTCCATCTCCTCGACGTCCATCTCCTCGACGTCAGCGGCCGGAGCGGTGGGTTCCTTGGTCAGTACGGCGTCCACGGCCATCACTTCCCCAGCCCAGGCACCATGTTGGCGACGTAGGTGACGGCCATGCTCCCGATCGACCACCAGCCGCCGGCGGTGGCGTAGAGCACACCTGCGGAGAAGCCGAGGATGCTCGCCCGCCACTTGCCGTGGGTGCGCAGCCAGAGGATGGCGGTGATGCCCAGCGCCACGCCGCCTGGGCCCCAGGAGGCGGCGATCGGTCCGGTCGCGCTGGTGATGGCGTCGTGCGGGCCCTCCCAGCCGGCCGCCCCGTACAGGCTTGCGTTGATGTAGCCGGCGAGGGCGAGGTGCTCCCACTTGAGCTTCCCGGCGATCTTCGGGTTGGCCCCGTTCTTCAGGACGGCGATCTGGCCGATCGTCCCGACTCCGGCCAGGCCGGCGGCGGTGATGACGCCGAGTCCGGTGCCCACGGAGGTGGGGGGGGCGGCGGCGAGCTGAACGGCGGTGTTGAGAATCTCGGACATGGCGGGGTGACTCCTTTTCAGGTGAGGGGCATGGTGACGGTCAGGGCGGCCACGAGCGCGGTGGCGAAGGGCATGCGCAGGACCCAGGCGAGCGGCGGGTACCAGCCGCGGGTGCGCCAGCCGATCAAGGCGCCGACACCGACGAAGGTCACCGACATCCAGAACTGCTCGCCGGGGCCTTGGAACCAGAGGATGAGGTGCTGCGCCTTCTCCAGCAGGTCGAAGCCCCAGGCCGGGACCACAGGGCCGACCCACTTCACCGTCCACAGCACGCGGGCCCTGTGCCAGCCGTTGCCCGTCTTGTTCGGCGTGGCCTT
The DNA here is from genome assembly GCF_000710465.2 of Kitasatospora sp. MBT63. Classification (GTDB taxonomy): domain Bacteria; phylum Actinomycetota; class Actinomycetes; order Streptomycetales; family Streptomycetaceae; genus Kitasatospora. The sequence continues at coordinate 19,903 of NZ_JAIZ01000074.1, forward strand.
GAGGACCTCGGGCAGGGCCCGCTTGAACCTGGACTTCTCCTTGGCCTTCTCGTCGCCGACCTTGACCTGGACCGTGACCTCCTGCTCGATGTCCTCGAGCTCCTCGGTCGGCGGCGCGGCGGGCGGGGTGGGCGGAGGGGTCTTGTGCAGGGGGCAGGAGCAAGCGGTGAACTGCCCGCCGCAGTGCGGGCACTTCGAGTCGTTCGCCGGCGGGCCCTCGGAGGGAGCGCCGGGGCCGGGGCCGCGGCCGTTCCACCCTCCCCCGCTGCCGCCGCCGGCCTGGGCGGCCGGACCA